>NZ_CP009692.1:4297194-4616752 GCF_000832605.1 Bacillus mycoides | reverse complement strand
TCGATGTCTATTTTCGGATCGATTGGATTTTTTTCTGTCCAAACGGGTTTACCATCTTTTGAATTAGTATTTATTCGTTGTATTTGTGCGACTTTATTTTTAACGCTATGTTGGTTTGCAACAGGACAATATAAAAATGAGAAATGGAATAAAAAAGAAATTGTACAAATATTAGCGTGTGGCGTATTTCTCGTTTTTAACTGGGTGTTTTTATTTAAAGCGTTTGAAGTCATGTCGATTACAATTGCGATTTCTGTATATCATCTTGCACCGATCATCGTATTAATGATTGGTAGTATTTTATTTAAAGAGAGGTTAACAGCATTTGCGGTTCTGTCCATTACCATATGTTTCATCGGTACAGTTTTAGTAGCTGGGGTAGATGGAAGTATGTCGCTTGAGAAACTTATGTCGTCTGGAATGGTGTGGGCGCTTCTTGCAGCTTTATTTTATGCATTTACAACGTTGCTCGGAAAAGGAATTAAGCATACGAGTGCATATGCGATGACATTTTTACAAACTTTTTTGGGTATATTTTTATTGCTACCATTCGTAGACTTCGGGAAGTTTCAAGGATTAACAGAGATGAACTGGATGATGATCACAGCGACAGGACTTATACATACGGGATTTGTATATTACTTGTTTTTTGACAGTTTAAGAGGTTTATCGACGAGATTAATTTCGGTATTAGTGTTTTTAGATCCTGCGGTTGCAATTTTGTTAGATACGGTCTTTACCGGTTTTAGACCGACTAGTATGCAAATTGTAGGGATTATTCTTATATTTGTAGGAATGGCGTTTACTTTTCGAAAAACGAAGGATGAAAAAGTGGTGGTAAAAGAAAATACGTATTATGAAGTGTGAAAAATTACCTCCTAACGTATTGAGAATTTTCTTATTTTTTGTACAATATAAAAGTAGGAAAATAAAGGAAGAGGCGGATGAGAGAGATGAAAAAGTTATTAAAGATAGCGACATCATTAACTTTAATAGGGGGGATATTTGTTAGCGGTAATATTGTTTCAGCAAATACAGATGGAATTCAACAATCTCCACCTCCACCTGATATTATGCTAGAATTTGATGATTTAGCAAATGATCATTGGGCTTATAATGAAATTATGAATTTAGTATATCACCGTATTATGTATGGATATGGAAACGGTAAGTTTGGGGTAGAAGATAATATAACACGTGAACAAGCAGCAGCAGTACTACATCGCGCACTCAATTTAAAAAGAAGTCCATTTGAAGAGAATCCATATGGAGATATTAGTGGGAAATCAACAATGTTCCCTTACGAAATTTTACATTTAACAAGCCTTGGTATTTTTAAAGGAGACGAAAATGGGAATTTCCGTCCGAAAGCAACATTGACTCGTGCAGAATTAGCACAAATTTTAACGAAAGCATATACGTTAAAAGCAAAGCATCCGCATACATTTACAGATATACTAGAAAACTATTGGGCAAGAGATGCAATTAGTGCATTGCAGTCTAATAAAGTCGTAGTAGGAACCGGAGATGGTAAGTTCGAGCCTGAAATGCTCGTTACACGTGGGCAATTCGCTAAGTTTCTACAACAAGCAATTTATAATTCACCAGGGAAATGGGAATAAATAAGAGTATAAAAAGTACAAGTAGATTATACTTGTACTTTTTTGTCTGAAAGGTGAAGTTTTTAGAAATAAAGGTTTTCTAAGTGAAAGAAAAACATACATTTACTGACATACCAGAAAACCATTGGGCTAAAGATGCGATAAGCACCTTACAATCTAATAAAGCTATAGTTGGAACTGGTAATGGTTTATCCCGCTATTTGTGGGCAATAAAACTCCCACCTCAAAATTTAGATGGAGCAAAGAAGTTAGGTGGAAGCCCTGCTGCCCGTAAACGCCCGATTGGTGAGAGCTAATAATCAGTGGGGGATGAACAAAACCCCAACTGATTAAAGTTTCACTTTATTCGAACCAGAAAAACTTGTAACCCGTGAACAGTATGCGAAGTTCTTAAATAATGCACTTCATAGATTCTACGCAAACGATTAATCTATGAAGCTCGAAAAAAGCGCAAATATGATATTTGCGCTTTTTTTGTCTATAAAGTGAAATTTTTATAAGTGAAGGACTTGATTAGTAGATAGTAGAATATTGTATATATAACATCTTTGCAAAAGCTTTTGTTTATCCTTTTTGAAAATCAAACAGAGAAACTAGAGCGCAAAGATAAGAATATTTCTTCAAATGATTTGCATGCAATTCAGAATACCAATTGGAATTGAGAGCGAATTGGCTCACCTAGTAATCTTCAAAATAATAGATGTTAAAAATGAAATATATTACATACGGTTTGCAAATGCAGCATATGTAATATGGGAAAAGAATTTAGTCTATTATTTTCCACTTTTAATAAAGAGGAAATGAAGGAGAGAGGACAATGAAGAAAAAAATGTTCCGTATAATGGCGGCAGCGACTATTATGGGTGGAGTATTGGTAAGCGCAAATGTTCCTAATATAAAAGCAGAAGAATATCCAGAAATGATTGTATTTGATGATGTTCCAGTAGACCATTGGGCATATGAATATATTATAGAAGTGGCGTATCATAAAGTTATGCTAGGTTATGGAAATGGAAAGTTTGGTGTAGGTGATAATGTAACCCGTGAACAAGTGGCGGCAATACTGTATCGCGCACTTAATATAAAACATGAAGGCCCATTAAAAAATCCTTATAAGGATATTTCTGAAAGATCAACAATGTTTCCAAATGAAATTTTAGCATTAACAGAGCGCGGTATTTTTAAAGGTGATGAGAAGGGGAACTTTAGACCTAGAGAAACAATAACACGTGCAGAAGTAGCGCAAGTTCTTACACAGACATATTCCTTTGAAGCGAAGCAACAGCATACATTTAAAGATGTACCAAATAATTACTGGGCAAAAAATGCAATTAGTGCTCTGCAAGCTAATAATGTAATAGTAGGAACAGGGAATGGAAAGTTTGAACCAAATAAAGTTGTAACACGTGAGCAATATGCAACATTTTTAAATAAAGCTATTATTAATTTTCATTTGAAAGATGAATAACATGAAACGGAAGTTTTTAAAAATATAGTACAAGAAAAATAAAATTATATTAATATATTATATTTCTTTTAAAAAAAGCGCGGGAATTACGCGCTTTTTTCTTATTTTAAATTGTTTATCTGTATATTTATTCTGCTGTTCATAGTTCGGTGTCCAGTGTTTATGGAAAAAAAAGGTTAATTATAGTTACTTTTTGTGGGAAAAAAGTACGATTTAGTAACTTTATTGTTAATTAAGTATAAAGATAAGTATATGAAGTACAGTTCACAAATTAGACAAACATTATATGGATAAGTGTATTGTTACTTTTCCATAAATTCTTTATATTAGAAAAAAATATGTTTTTTTTAGGGAGAGAATACAGTGAAGAAAAAGATTTTAAAAGTAGCAACAGCTTTAACAATTATGGGTGGAATTGGATTAAGCGGACAAGGTACTACAGCAAATGCTGAAGTAGCTGTGAAACAACAACAAGCTGCTCCTGTTACATTTAAAGATGTACCGAAAGGGCATTGGTCTTATGGAGCGATCCAAAATCTAGCAGATTGGGGAATTATTGCTGGTTACGGAGATGGAAGATTCGGTTTTGGTGATAATGTAACACGTGAGCAAGTAGCGGCGTTAATTTACCGTACAATTGATGGGGACCAATACTTTGATGAAGATCATGAGTTTGTAAGTACATATAAAGATATCGTTGATGATAACTCAACAATGTTCCCAATTGAAATTTTAGCATTAACAGAATTAGAAATCTTTAAAGGTGATGGTAGTGGAAACTTCAGACCAAAAGATACGTTAACACGTGCAGAAATGGCACAAATTTTAACGGAAACATTTGAGTTACAAGTGAAAAGTACACCAGGATTTAAAGATGTACCAGCAGGACATTGGGCAGCTAAAGCAATTAATGCAGTAGGTTCAAATGGCATTTCAGCAGGTGATGGTTCAGGTAACTTTGCGCCAGGTATGAAAGTAACACGTGAACAATATGCACAGTTCCTATACAAAGCAATTTTAAATGATCAGCAACAATAATTTATCCCGCTATTTGAGGGCAGTAAGACTCCCACCTCAAAATTCGGCGAATGCGAGGGAGTTAGGTGGGAGATCAACTGCCCGTAAAAGCCCGATTGGTGAGAGCCAATAATCAGTGGGGGATGAACAACCCCCCCCACTGATTATTAGTTTCACTTTATAAAAAAGAGCCAGTGTTATATAACACTGGCTCTTTTTTTGCTTGAAATCATAATGGATAAACACAGTTTTGTAAAAAAATCATTAAATTTTCAAAAAAAACTTCCTTTTCCGAAGATTTGTTATATAATATAAAACATAAAATCAAATCTGTTATAAGACAGTTTAAAAAGGGGATGCTAATATGTCGACGCAAACTTCACGGGTTACACTGGCCGGAGAAATGTTACCAGCGTACAACGAAATATTGACACCTGAGGCGCTTAGTTTTTTAAAGGAACTGCATGAAAATTTCAATGAACGCCGCACGAAACTTTTAAAAAAGCGTGTGGAGAAACAAAAAAGAATTGATGAAGGGGAGTTTCCTACGTTTTTAGAAGAAACAAAGCATATACGTGAAGGGGATTGGACAATCGCCCAGCTTCCGAAAAATTTAGAGGATCGCCGCGTGGAGATTACTGGTCCGGTGGATAGAAAGATGGTCATTAACGCTTTAAATTCAGGAGCACATCTTTTTATGGCAGACTTTGAAGATTCGAATGCGCCAACTTGGAGAAATGCTGTCGAAGGTCAAATTAACTTACGAGATGCGAGTAAGGGAACGATCTCACATAAAAATGAAAACGGAAAAGAATATCGTTTAAATAGTAAAACAGCTGTATTAATTGTGCGTCCGAGAGGGTGGCATTTAGAAGAAAAACATATGCAAGTTGACGGCAAGAACATGTCTGGCAGTTTAGTAGATTTTGGTTTGTACTTTTTCCATAATGCGAAGACGCTTTTAGCAAAAGGAAGTGGCCCATACTTTTACTTACCGAAAATGGAAAGTTACTTAGAGGCAAGATTATGGAATGACGTTTTCGTATTCGCTCAAAAGTATATCGGTATTCCGAACGGAACGATTAAAGCGACTGTGTTAATAGAAACGATTCACGCTTCATTTGAAATGGATGAAATTTTGTATGAACTAAGAGATCATTCTGCTGGTTTAAACTGCGGACGATGGGATTATATATTTAGTTTCTTAAAGAGCTTCCGTAATCATAATGAATTTTTACTTCCGGATAGAGCGCAAGTCACGATGACAGCGCCGTTTATGCGCGCGTATTCTTTGAAAGTTATTCAAACGTGTCATCGTCGTAACGCGCCAGCAATCGGAGGGATGGCGGCGCAAATCCCAATTAAAAATGACCCAGAAGCAAATGAGGCAGCTTTCGAGAAAGTGCGTGCTGATAAGGAGCGCGAAGCTTTAGACGGTCATGATGGGACTTGGGTTGCCCACCCGGGACTTGTACCGGTTGCAATGGAAGTATTTAATCACATAATGAAAACGCCAAATCAAATTTTTAGAAAGCGTGAAGAAATACGTGTAACAGAAAAGGATTTATTAGAAGTACCGATGGGAACGATTACAGAAGGTGGTCTTCGCACGAATATTAACGTCGGTATTCAATATATTGCATCTTGGTTAAGCGGGCGGGGAGCAGCTCCAATTTATAACTTAATGGAAGATGCAGCAACAGCAGAAATATCAAGAGCACAAGTATGGCAGTGGATTCGTCATGAGGGTGGAAAGCTAAGTGATGGCCGTAATATCACTTTTAAATTAATGGAAGAATTGAAAGAAGAAGAACTAGCAAAAATAGAAAGAGAGATTGGTAAGGAAGCATTTAATAAGGGGAGATTTGAAGAAGCTACAAAACTGTTTACAAACCTTGTTCGTAATAACGAGTTCATGCCGTTTTTAACATTACCGGGTTATGAAATTTTATAAGAAACAAGAAAAGGGGATGGAACATATGAAAAACGAAAGAATTGATAAATTGCAGGAAAGCTGGGAATTAGATACGCGCTGGAAAGGGATAACACGTCCATATACAGCTGAAGATGTAATTCGTCTGCGCGGATCGATTGATATTGAACATACGTTAGCGCGCTGCGGTGCAGAGAAGCTTTGGAAATCACTTCATACAGAAGATTATATTAATGCACTTGGGGCATTAACAGGAAACCAAGCGATGCAACAAGTGAAGGCTGGATTAAAAGCAATTTATTTAAGCGGTTGGCAAGTAGCGGCAGATGCGAACCTTTCTGGACATATGTATCCTGACCAAAGCTTATACCCAGCGAACAGTGTGCCAGCTGTTGTAAAACGAATTAACCAAACACTTCAACGTGCTGATCAAATTCAGCATATGGAAGGTAGCGGTGATACGGATTATTTCGTTCCAATTGTGGCGGATGCTGAAGCTGGGTTTGGTGGACAGTTAAACGTATTTGAATTAATGAAAGGGATGATTGAAGCGGGTGCATCTGGCGTGCACTTTGAAGACCAATTATCTTCAGAGAAAAAATGCGGGCATTTAGGCGGAAAAGTATTATTACCGACGCAAACAGCGGTGCGTAATTTAATTTCGGCACGTCTTGCTGCGGATGTAATGGGTGTACCAACAATTATCGTCGCAAGAACAGATGCAGATGCGGCAGATTTAATTACGAGCGATATCGATCCAGTTGATCAAGAGTTTATTACAGGTGAAAGAACGCCAGAAGGGTTTTATCATACGAAAGCAGGTCTTGATCAAGCAATTGCACGTGGTTTAGCGTATGCGCCGTATGCAGATCTCGTTTGGTGTGAAACGTCGGAGCCAAATTTAGAAGATGCAAAACGCTTTGCGGACGCAATTCATAAGAAATATCCAGGGAAGCTACTTGCTTACAACTGTTCCCCTTCTTTTAACTGGAAACAAAAATTAGATGAAAAAACGATTGCAAGCTTCCAAAAAGAAATTGCATCGTACGGTTATAAATTCCAGTTCGTAACGCTTGCTGGATTCCATTCATTAAATTACGGCATGTTTGAATTAGCGCGTGGTTATAAAGAGCGCGGCATGGCAGCGTACTCTGAATTACAACAAGCAGAGTTCGCAGCAGAGAAATACGGTTACTCTGCAACGCGCCATCAACGCGAAGTAGGAACAGGATACTTTGATGAAGTAGCACAAGTGATTACAGGCGGTACTTCATCAACGACTGCTCTAAAGGGATCCACAGAAGAAGAACAGTTTACGAAATAAAGGTATAAGTAGGTGCCCCAAAAAATATTTTTGGGGCACTTTTCTTATTTATTATTACGTCGCTGACATTGTTAAACTTTGTCGGAAAGTTGATGTAATTTTATTTGTCGTCGTATTGTGGGACGTTCACTTCTATTTAAAATATCCAATCCAATATAGTGAATATACCAACGATAGCAGTAAAAAGAAGGAATGCGAATAATGATAGACAGCCCCATGTAAATAGTTTGTCTTTCCATGTTTCTTCATAATCATCAATTAGTTCCTCTATCACTTTTTTCTGCAATGGCTGTAAGGGACGTTCGGTGTGTAGTCCTGTAATAATGTTACGATCTCCTTTGAATTTTAAAGCACGTACAATATGATAAGAGTCGTTTCCCATCGATTTTTCAAATTGTAGACATGCCGCGTGCATAACATCTGTTTTCTTTTTTTCAAGATACCAATACCGTCCAGCCATTTCTGGGTATTGTAATGTAAAGTAAATGTCACCGAGTTTTTTCCTAAGTGCTAATTCATTCGGATAAGTAGTGATTAATCCGTGTAATCTATCTCTTGCTTTTCCAAGGTTGTTATTTTCAATATCTTTTTCAATTCTCTTTAATGTTTTTTTAGGGATTATTTCTGTCATACACGCCTCCTTATTAGAATAGGTGTGGTTATATTTTATAAGAAATAATAAAATTTAGAAATTTTATTTTTAAAAAGGATTGTACATTCTATTTTAAGTATGTTATGATAATACCAGTTGAATAATTAAATTAAGCAATCCATATATTATCAAATGCCGAAAACAAACGGGAAAAAGTATGTGAGAACTAGTTTATTTTTCGAATTTGATAATGTGTGGATTCTTTTTTTATACATGAAGACTAAATAAAATGTATTTTCGTAGGAGGAAATAATTATGACAGTTACAGGACAAGTAAAATGGTTTAACAACGAAAAAGGCTTCGGTTTCATCGAAGTTCCAGGCGAAAACGATGTATTCGTACATTTCTCTGCAATCGAAACTGATGGTTTCAAATCTTTAGAAGAAGGCCAAAAAGTTAGCTTCGAAATCGAAGATGGCAACCGTGGACCTCAAGCTAAAAACGTAATCAAACTATAATTTTATAGTTTATTATAGAAAAAAGGATGGCTTATGCCATCCTTTTTTTGTTGTTGAGATATACGATATTTATATTAGTAATAAAGACAGCCTAAAAAGTATGATTGAAGAAATAAAGGCGTACTCGAAAACTTATGAAAATGATAAAGTGACGGTAATTGATTTGAGGAAGTCTCATTCTCGGTATTTAGATCAAGAACCATATTACAGGTTGAAAGAGATACAGAGAATCTTGGAAGAAAAAATAGTAGGTTTTTTGAGGATGAAGAAGAATGAAGGAAATGGCAATCAGTATGTAAAAGGGCTTTCCGTAAAGGAAGGCCTTTTAGTGTTCTTTCACAGCTTTTTTCTTTTCACGTTTCTTGCATTCTGGACATTTAGATTTACGAAAAGGCTTCGCGAAGAACAGTAAAATAAAAAATAAACCGAATATAATACTCGCTGAATTTTTTACGATAACAATGCTACTATTTTTCATTTGAATTGTTGGATGATCTTGCTTTTCTTCCATGAGAGACCTCCGTATATTTGATTTATATTTTAATTATAGCAAAATTAATTGCTGTAATTATATGAAAAGGGGAATGTGTTAAACATATTACAAATGATATAAATTCTTTTTTCGTATATAGAATCCTTTTTTTATACAGATTATTCCTTTGATATTCATATATCATTATTAACAAATTTATATTATATTTGATTTATTATAAGTATTTGTAAAGAATCGTGGAATGTAAACCATTTCCTTTTCGTAGGTGCTACTATAAAAGGGAAATGAAGAAGGGAAATTAAATAGCAATCGAAAATTAAAAAAAGAGAGGTGAAAAATCTGTTACTAACAAAAGAGCGAGTATAGATAAAAGTATTCTTAGCGTGCAAAAACTACATACTCTAAGGATATACATTTTCCTATATTTGTAGTAGCAGACAGTAGACTATGGAAAGTAAAGTAGAACGTTATGTCGAAAACTATGTTGTAAGCAAAAATACAATGGCCTTACTTCCTGTTGTTCTAGGAGAAAAGAAAGTTGTTACGCGAATTGTAGAAATGGAAGATTCTTTTTTCGTATTTCAAAAGCCTCTTGATATTATAGAGAGAAGTTGCCGGAAGCATGGTTCTAGTTTCTTTGGAAGAAAAGAAGGAACGAAGGAGTTAACGCGTATTACACATAAAGCTCCTATCGCAATTAGCCCGACAGATCAACTTTATTTTTTCCCTACGTATTCTTATTCTCGAAAAGAGTGTGCGTGGTTATCTCATTTTCATATTGAAGATAATAAAGAATTAAAAGATGGAAATCTTATTATTAGATTTATAAATGGTTTCGCTGTGAAACTAGAAATGTCAAAAAGTAGCTTTGAAAATCAGCAAAATCGTACAGCGAAATTACGGACAGAGTATGAAGATCGTAAGAAAAAACAAGGAAATCCTTGCTTTAAAGAGATTGATAAAAATGAAGAATCTAAATTAACACCAGCATATGAGAAAGTGTATTTTGTGAAGGAAGGCGAAGTGTGAGAGGGAAAGGATGGGGAGACTCATCCTTTTTATTTGTCTGTTTTTGTCGGAAAGTCGATAAAAATCAAATTGTGGTCGATGTATTCAGAAAATCACCGGTGTAATTTCATTTACCGAAAAAATCATCAAAAAATATTGTTCCTCAAACAACCAAACGTACAACAAACCTTGTCGAATATTGAAAGATTATCATAGCATAATAATGAAGGAATTCTAGCGAATGATATGGAAACTTTAATAAATACATCTCCATATGTCGTATCTACCATTTCCTCTTTCATTTAAGCAATGATACAGTAGAGGTAGTAATTAGAGTAAAGGGGTAAAGTGTAGAATGGATTTTCAAACGATCAAAGAGTATTTTTCACCAGAAAATATGGATCATATTGTTGAAAGTTATCGTGCGTTCGGACCGCTTCTCGGTATTGGCTTACCGATGATAGAGGCGCTTATTCCGGCATTGCCACTCATTGTGTTTGTGTTGGCGAATGCTGTTGCATTTGGTTTTTGGTTCGGTTTTCTTTATTCATGGATTGGGTCAGTAATTGGTGCAATGCTTGTATTTTTCATTATTCGTAGCTTTGGAAGAAGTCGTTTCTTTTCTTTTGTAAATAAGCATGAGAGAGTGCGAAAAGCGATGGGATGGATTGAAAGAAAAGGGTTCGCGCCAATCTTTGTTATATTTTGTTTTCCGTTCACACCATCTGCGCTTATAAACGTTGTAGCTGGTTTATCTCGCATTAGCGTAAAACAGTTTGGACTAGCATTAGCATTTGGAAAGCTTGTTATGATCTTTATTTTAACGTATATCGGTCATGATTTAGTGTCATTTATTCATAAGCCGGTGAAATCGGTTATTGTGGGCGTTGTTATTTTTATTTTATGGTATGTCGGTAAAAAAATTGAAGTAAAGTTAGAACTACATTAGGAAAAGTCTTCTTTGTCCCGCTATTTGAGGGCAGTAAAACTCCCACCAAAAAATTCGACTGAAGCAAAGAAGTTAGGTGGGAGATCAAACTGCCCGTAAATGCCCGATTGGTGCGGGCTAATAATCGGTGGGGGATGAACAAAACCCCCACCGATTAAGTTTCACTTTATAAATGCAAGCTTCATCATTAAAGGGCGAGGGGAGAAGCGAATGAAGAAAACTTTGAAAAAAGAAGGGCTAGAGTGGGTAAGAACAATTTTAATTGGTGTACTATTAGCTGTATTTTTTCGAACGTTTTTCTTTTCAACGTACGTTGTAGAGGGGAAGTCAATGATGCCGACATTGCAAGATGGAAATATGCTCGTTGTGAATAAGGTGAGTTATCAAGTAGGGGACTTGAATCGATTTGATGTCGTCGTTTTTCATGCGAATAAAAAAGAGGACTATGTAAAGCGAATTATCGGTTTACCTGGGGATCATATCGAATATAAGCATGATAAATTATATATAAACGGACAATTCGTGGATGAACCTTATTTAGAGACGTATAAGAAAGAGACAAATGGACGGCAATTAACAGGCGATTTTAAACTAGAAGAGTTAACGAAAGAAAAGTTTGTACCACCCGGTTCTATTTTTGTAGTTGGTGACAACCGCCTTGGTAGCTGGGATAGTAGGCACTTCGGCTTTGTGAAAGCTGATACAGTTGTCGGTAAAGTTGATTTACGATATTGGCCGATTCAAGAGGTACAAACGAATTTCTCAAAAGGCTGATATAATAAAATGAAGTATAAGGAAAAGACAAACGAGTATGTTTGTCTTTTTTATCGTCCTATAATACAATTGTGGTAGCAAACTAACGTTCGTTATGTAAGTGAAAGGTGGGGTTTCATGTCACTTCGATTTGTGATTGGTAGAGCTGGAAGTGGAAAAAGTACACTTTGTTTACACGAAGTGCAAGAAGAGTTAAAACAGCGCCCAAGAGGGAAAACAATATTATATCTTGTGCCAGAACAGATGACATTCCAAACGCAGCAGGCGTTAATTGGGAGCGAAGATGTAAGAGGTTCTATTCGGGCACAAGTTTTTAGTTTTTCGCGATTAGCGTGGAAGGTGCTGCAAGAAGTTGGTGGAGCGAGTCGTCTTCATATTGATGAAGCTGGTGTACATATGTTGCTTCGTAAAATTGTAGAATCTCGTAAAGATGGACTATCTGTGTTTCAAAAAGCAGCGGAGCAAAACGGTTTCTTTGAACATCTTGGTAGTATGATTGCTGAGTTTAAACGTTACAATGTGACGCCGTCTAACGTATATGAAATGTGGCAACAATTAGACACGCATAGCAGTAGTGCAGAGCAAAAGCTACTAGCGAATAAAGTGTATGATTTACAGTTATTATATGATGATTTTGAACGTGCTTTAATCGGAAAGTATTTAGATTCAGAAGACTACTTACAATTATTAATTGAGAAGCTTTCAGACTCTGAGTATGTAAAAGGCGCGGAAATTTATATAGATGGATTCCATTCATTTTCTCCTCAAGAGCTAGAAATCGTTAGAGGGCTAATGAGATTAGGAACAAGAGTAACAATAACATTAACGATAGATGAAAAAACGTTAGCGCAGCCAGTGAATGAACTAGATTTATTTTATGAAACGACGTTAACGTATGAAAAAATAAAACAAGTAGCGCGTGAAGAGAAAATAGAAATTGAAAAAACAATTCCACTTATGGAACAACCGCGTTTTCATTCTCCAGCATTAGCTCATTTAGAAACGTATTATGAAGCGCGTCCGAATGAAAAGTATCATGGTGAAGCGAGTGTAACAATTAGTACAGCAGCTAATTTACGAGCTGAAGTAGAAGGTGTAGCTCGTGAAATTAGAAGACTTGTGGCGGATGAAGACTATCGTTACCGAGATATCGCAGTCCTTCTTCGTAACGGAGAAAGTTATTACGACGTAATGCGAACGTTATTTACGGATTATAATATCCCGCATTTCATCGATGAAAAACGCCCAATGTCACATCATCCGCTAGTAGAATGTATTCGTTCTGCACTCGAGATTATTAGCGGGAATTGGCGTTATGATGCAGTATTCCGCTGCGTGAAAACAGAGCTTTTATATCCATTAGATGTAAGAAAAGAAGCGATGCGCGAAGAGATGGATGAGTTTGAAAACTACTGTTTAGCGTACGGTGTACAAGGGAAGAGATGGACTTCTGAAGATCCGTGGATGTATCGTCGTTATCGTTCTCTTGATGATGCGAGCGAAATGATAACAGACAGTGAGCGTGAAATGGAAGAGAAAATAAATCGACTTCGCGACGTTGTAAGAACGCCAGTTATTCGTATGCAAAAAAGACTGAAGCGTGCTGGAACAGTTATGCAAATGTGCGAAGCGGTATATTTATTTTTAGAGGAGCTTGACGTTCCGAAAAAACTAGAAGAATTACGTGTTCGTGCAGAAGAAAATGGAGATTTCTTATTTGCGACAGACCATGAGCAAGTATGGGAAGAAGTGATGAATCTTCTTGATACGTTCGTTGAGATGCTTGGCGAAGAGAAGATGTCCCTTTCAATGTTTACGGAGGTTATGTCGACAGGTCTTGAGGCACTTCAATTTGCGAACATTCCGCCGTCACTAGATCAAGTGTTAGTTGCTAATATTGATCATTCTAGATTATCAGATATTAAAGCGACGTTCATTATTGGAGTAAACGAAGGTGTGATTCCAGCAGCGCCTATGGATGAAGGTATGCTTTCTGATGAGGAAAGAAATGTTCTCACCGCTGCAGGTATCGAATTAGCACCAACGACGAGACAAACTTTATTAGAAGAACAGTTCGTTATGTATCAAATGGTGACGAGAGCATCTGAGAAGTTATACATTTCTTGTCCGCTTGCGGATGAAGAAGGAAAGACGTTACTTGCGTCTAGCTTTATTAAGAAAATAAAAAGAATGTTCCCTGATGTGAAAGAATCGTTTATTACGAATGATGTAAATGACTTATCGCGTTCGGAACAAATTTCATACGTAGCAACGCCAGAAGTAACTTTGTCTTATGTCATGCAGCAACTGCAAACGTGGAAGCGATACGGATTTGAAGGGAATTTAGACTTTTGGTGGGACGTATATAACTTCTACGTTACTTCAGATGAATGGAAGCAAAAAAGTAGCCGTGTGTTATCAAGTTTATTCTACCGAAATCGTGCACAGAAACTAAGTACAGATGTAAGTAGGGATTTATATGGAGATACAATTAAGGGAAGCGTTTCTCGTATGGAACTATTTAATCGCTGTGCGTACGCTCATTTTGCTCAGCACGGTTTATCACTAAGAGAGCGTGATATTTTCAAACTTGATGCGCCAGATATCGGTGAACTATTCCATGCAGCGCTGAAGAGAATTGCAGACAAGCTATTACGTGAAAATCGGACTTGGGCGGATTTATCAATAAAAGAGTGTGAACACCTTTCTGCTTTAGTAATAGAAGAAATTGCACCGTTATTACAAAGACAAATTTTATTAAGTTCGAACCGTCATTTCTATTTAAAGCAAAAACTACAACAAATCATTTTCCGTACGTCACTTATTCTTCGTGAACATGCGAAGTCGAGTGGATTTGTACCAGTTGATTTAGAAGTACCGTTCGGTATGGGCGGGACTGGATCTCTTCCGCCAATGGAATTTGCGTTGCCAAATGGTGTGAAGATGGAAGTAGTTGGCCGTATTGACCGTGTTGATAAGGCGGAAGATGAGAGTGGTACGTTCCTTCGTATTATTGATTATAAATCAAGTTCGAAAGCGTTAGATTTAACAGAAGTGTATTACGGACTCGCACTTCAAATGTTAACGTATTTAGATGTTGTTACTTCAAATGCACATACGTGGATGAAAAAGGGCAGTACTGCATCACCGGCGGGTGTATTGTATTTCCATATTCATAACCCGATTGTTGAGATGAAAGGCGATGCATCTGAAGAAGAAATTGAGAAAGAAATTTTAAAGAAATTTAAAATGAAAGGTCTCGTACTAGGAGATGCTGACGTTGTGCGTTTAATGGATAATAAACTTTCAACAGGAAGCTCTGATATTATTTCTGCTGGTCTGAAAAAAGATGGTAGTTTTAGTGCGCGTTCTAGCATTGCAAGTGAACAAGAGTTTAACGTACTTCAAAAATATGTACACCACTCGTTTGAAAATATCGGAAAAGACATTACAGAAGGTGTTATCGATATTGCTCCTTACAAAAAGGGGAATAAAGCGGCATGTACGTTCTGTAACTTCAAATCTGTTTGTCAATTTGATGAATCACTTGAAGATAACCAATTCCGTACGTTAAAAGATATGAAAGATAGCGAAGCGATGGAGAAAATTAGAGAGGAGGTTGGCGGAGAATGATAGAAAATTGGCCTCAGAAACCAGAAGGTAGTCAATGGACAGATGACCAGTGGAAAGCGGTTGTAGCGAACGGACGTGATATTTTAGTCGCAGCGGCAGCTGGATCAGGGAAAACAGCGGTATTAGTTGAACGTATTATTAAAAAGATTATAAGTGAGGAAAATCCAGTCGATGTCGACCGCCTGCTCGTTGTAACATTTACGAATGCAGCAGCGCAAGAAATGAAAAATCGAATTGGGGAAGCGTTAGAAAAAGTATTAATTGATGGGCCAGGTTCACAGCATATAAGAAAGCAGCTTAGCTTATTAAATAAAGCTTCCATTTCTACAATTCATTCATTTTGTTTACAAGTTATTAGAGGATATTATTACATGCTTGATGTCGATCCTCGTTTTCGTATTGCGAACCAAACAGAAAATGAGTTATTAAAAGAAGAAGTGCTAGATGACATATTAGAAGAAGAATATGGAATCGAAGATAATAGTATTTTCTTTGAACTAGTTGATCGTTATACGAGTGACCGTAGTGACGATGACTTACAACGAATGATTTTAGCGCTTCATACAGAATCAAGAGCGCATCCAAACCCGGAGAAGTGGCTTGATAAATTAGTAGAAGCATACGACGTTGAAGGAAAGACGATTGAAGATTTAGTGTACGCTTCTTACTTATTAGAAGATGTGAAGTTTCAGCTTGAAACAGCGGAAAAGCATATTCGTAAGGCGACTGAACTCGCAATGCTTCCTGATGGTCCAGCGCCTCGCGTTGAAACTTTACAAGCGGATTTAGCTTTACTTGGAACGTTATCCTCAGCAGCTCGTGGATCGTGGACAAGCGTTTATGAAGCGATGCAAAATGTATCGTGGCAAACGTTAAAGCGTATTAAAAAAAGTGATTACAACGAAGATGTTGTAAAACAAGTAGATTCTCTTCGTAATAAAGCGAAAGATGAAGTGAAGAAATTACAAGAAGAGCTATTTAGCCGCAGACCCGAAAGTTTCTTACGAGATTTTCAAGATATGCATCCTGTATTAGAAAAACTCGTGAAGCTTGTAAAAGTATTTACAGAGCGTTTCCAAGCGATTAAGCGAGATAAAGGAATGGTCGATTTCACAGATTTAGAGCATTTCTGTTTGCAAATTTTAAGCGAGCAAAGTGAAGGCGGTGAAATGAAGCCGTCAGCAGTAGCACTTCAATATCGTAATAAATTTGCTGAAGTACTAGTTGATGAATATCAAGATACGAACTTCGTACAGGAATCAATTATTAAATTCGTAACGAAAGATTCTGAGAGTGAAGGAAACTTGTTCATGGTTGGTGACGTAAAACAGTCAATCTATCGTTTCCGACTAGCAGAGCCTGGTTTATTCTTAGGAAAATATAAACGTTTCACACAAGAAGGATCGGGCGGCGGAATGAAGATTGACTTAGCGAAAAACTTCCGTAGCCGTCATGAAGTGCTAGCAGGTACGAACTTTATTTTCAAACAAATTATGGGCGAAGAAGTCGGCGAAATCGATTATGATGCTGACGCTGAATTAAAGCTAGGTGCTAGCTATCCAGAAGGTGAAGATGTAGCGGCAGAGCTATTATGTATTCAGCAAACTGAGGAAGAAGTGCAAGACGGTGAAGAAGGTGCCGAAGTAGAAAAAGCGCAGCTTGAAGCTCGTCTTATGGCGCAGCGTATTAAAGCAATGGTCGATTCAGGCTATGAAGTGTATGATCGTAAAACTGATAGTATGCGCCCAGTGCAATATCGTGATTTCGTTATTTTACTTCGCTCGATGCCATGGGCGCCGCAAATTATGGAAGAATTAAAACTACAAGGAATTCCGGTATATGCTGACCTTGCGACTGGTTACTTTGAAGCGACAGAAGTAAATATTATGATGAACGTATTCCGCGTCATTGATAACCCGATGCAAGATATTCCGCTTGCAGCTGTACTTCGTTCACCGATCGTTGGACTAAATGACGAAGAACTTGCGACGCTTCGTGCTCATGGAAAGAAAGGCTCGTTTTATGAAGTGATGAGCTCATTCTTAAAGGGAGCGCCGCTTGAAGAAGAACAAGAACTGCATGATAAATTAGAGTGGTTTTATAACTTACTGCAAGGGTGGCGTGAATTTGCGCGTCAACAATCTCTTTCTGATTTAATTTGGAAAGTGTACGGTGAGACAGGCTATTACGACTTTGTCGGCGGTTTACCAGCCGGAAAGCAAAGGCAGGCAAACTTACGCGTACTATATGACCGTGCAAGACAATATGAAGCAACATCGTTTAGAGGATTATTCCGCTTCTTGCGCTTTATTGAGCGTATTTTAGAACGCGGAGATGATATGGGAACGGCGAGAGCCCTCGGAGAACAAGAAGATGTTGTTCGCATTATGACGATTCATAAAAGTAAAGGGCTAGAGTTCCCAGTCGTATTTGTAGCTGGACTTGGTCGCCGTTTTAATACACAAGATTTAATGAAGCGTTTCTTACTTCATAAAGATTTCGGTTTCGGTTCACAATTTATCGATCCTCGTAAACGAATTAAATATACGACATTATCGCAACTAGCGATTAAGCGTAAAATGAAGATGGAATTAATTGCGGAAGAAATGCGCGTACTATACGTAGCGTTAACACGTGCAAAAGAGAAGTTAATTTTAATTGGAACAGTTAAAGATGCCAATAAAGAAATGGAAAAATGGCTCGATGCAAGAGAGCATAGTGAATGGTTATTACCAGACCATATTCGTGCCGGAGCGTCTTGCTACTTAGACTGGATTGCACCTGCCTTATATAGACACCGTGATAGTGAAATGCTTCTTGAATTAGGACAAGGAAATATTCCAGGCGAAATTTATGAATATAGTGCTAGCTGGAAAGTAGAAGTTGTTGAAGGGAAAGATTTACTTGCACCAGAACCAGTTCAAGAAGAGAAACAAGAGTTATTAGAAGCGCTTCGCGATAAAAAAGCTGTTCCGTTAGAAAGTGAACGGAAAGAAGAAGTGTACGACAGATTGATGTGGGAATACGGGTATGCGGAAGCGACATCTCACCGTGCGAAACAGTCTGTTACAGAAATAAAGAGAAATTATCAATCTGAAGAAGGTAGCGATAACGCCTTTATTAAAAAACTTCGTGCACCAATTAAAACACGTCCGCGCTTTATGGAGAAAAAAGGGCTAACATACGCAGAGCGAGGGACAGCAGTCCATGCCGTTATGCAGCATGTAGATTTGAAGAAACCAATTACGATTGAAGTTCTTCAAGAACAAATTGCAAGAATGGTAAATAAAGAACTATTAACATTTGAACAAGCTGAAGAAATAGCGATTGAAAAGGTAATTTCATTCTTTGACAGTGACTTAGGTAAAAGGGTATTAGCAGCAAAAAGTGTTGAGCGCGAAGTACCATTTACGATGATGCTTTCAGCAGAAGAAGCGTATCAAGATTGGCAAGGGAAGAAAGGCGAATCAATACTTGTCCAAGGGGTTATCGACTGCATGATCGAAGAGGAAGACGGAATTACTTTAATCGACTTTAAAACAGATACGATTGAAGGAAAGTTCCTAGGCGGATTTGATCAAGCGAAACCAATTTTAGAAGACCGATACAAAGTACAGCTTTCACTATATGCAAAAGCACTCGAGAAAAGCTTAAAACATCCTGTGAAAGAGAAATCTTTATATTTCTTTGATGGAAATCATGTTGTAAATATTGACGAATAGAGCTTAGAAAGGGGTTATGGATTATGGCGACGTTAAGAACTTGTGATCAAGGACACGAGTACTACAAAAGTAGCGATTGTCCAACTTGCCCAACCTGTGAGAAAGAGAGAAAGCCAAAAGAAGGCTTTCTTTCTCTTCTTTCAGCACCAGCAAGGCGAGCGTTAGAGCACCATGGAATAACGACTGAAGCAGAACTTTCAAAGTATAGTGAAAAAGAAATTTTGAAACTGCACGGTATAGGACCAGCATCTTTACCTAAATTGAGAGCGGCTTTAGAAGATAAGGGATTATCATTTAAATAAAAAAACTAATCATTAGCGGGGAGTAGCATCTTCATTAATGATTAGTTTTTATAATCGGTATTAATTAGCTAGATAAACGCGTATAACGAAATCCCATTTTGAAAATCGTAAATCGATGGACAAAACGATTTAAAAGATGGATCAAGAATATAAGCGGATTGATTATAATATTAAGGAAGGAAGTGCAACACGATGGATTTTGAAACAGTAATGCAAGAGCTTGAAACTCTCGGCAAGGAACGAACTAAAAAAATATACATATCCAATGGTGCAAAGGAGCCACTTTTTGGCGTAGCTACAGGTGCTATGAAACCAATCGCGAAGAAAATAAAAATCAATCAAAGTTTAGCTGAAGAGCTTTATGCTACAGGTAACTATGATGCGATGTACTTTGCAGGCATTATTGCAGATCCAAAAACTATGAACGAATCGGATTTTGATCGTTGGATGGATGGGGCGTACTTTTATATGCTGTCCGATTATGTGGTAGCAGTAACTTTATCAGAGTCAGATTTTGCACAAGACGTTGCTGATAAATGGATTGCAAGTGGTGACGAACTAAGAATGTCAGCGGGATGGAGTTGCTACTGCTGGCTTTTAGGGAATCGAAAAGACCATGAATTTTCCGAAAGTAAGATTGCCAATATGCTAGAAGTTGTAAAAAATACAATTTATGATGCGCCAGAACGTACGAAATCCGCTATGAATAATTTTCTAAACACTGTGGGGATTTCATATGTGCCGCTACATGAAAAGGCAGTTGAAACCGCAAAGGAAGTAGGCATAGTAGAACTAAAACGGGATAACAAGAAAAGTAGTTTTCTAAATGCTTACGAAAGTATTCATAAAGAACTTGATAGAGGAAGACTCGGATTCAAACGTAAATATGTAAGATGTTAAAATTAAAAGAAACAGCCCTAGCTCTACACAAAATAGAGCTAAAGCTGTTTCTTTTTTACGCTGTTCCAATTTGATCTTGGTCTGCAACGTCCGAATCAAATGTATTTGTTGCGCTAACGCCGCTAAAAGTGTTGACGACAAATCCGACATTGGAAGCCCCAGAGCCGTTATAAGCTTTCGTATTTTCTTTCGGAGACACGTTATAAAAATCTCCTAAGTTGAAAGAGCCGTTACTGTTTTGAACGACAAGATTTCCTACAACCGAAGGCATACCATCCACCTACTTTACTAAGCTTTTTAATTACTATATGAATTATTTAGAGGAAGGTTCATCAGTAATAAATTGGCGGATTTGTAGCGTGCGAGAATTATTAAAAACATAGTCAACATTGCCGATTTGGAAGCACGCGGAATTTAAAAGGGTTCGCAAGTGAACATCATTTACTTCAATAAAAGGGCACTCATTTACAATATTTAGTTTTACATCTGTCGTTCGCTTTGGAATTGTAATGTACTCATCTGTAAAGATTTCAAACGCATCAAAACGACCTTCACCTTTTATATAACAAGGGATTTCTCGATGAACGATAAGTGCTCTATTTTTTAATTCTATTTGATTAGAATCCCCGGCCTGGAAGACAGCTGAAACCCCCATAGAAACGATAGAAACATTTTGTACAATTGAAGTATGACGGAGCATAATTTTTCCTCTCCTCAACCTGGAGTCGGAGGGACATCTGTTACTAATGGTACAAATGGTCCCTCTGTAACAGATTCGAATGGCGTATCAAGAATAGAAGAAAGGATGAGAAGGTTTGCATCTCCAATTAAAAATAATGCGGAAGAAGAAACCCCGTTCATTTTAATCTGGCCTACTTTTAACTCACGGTTTACAACATTTAAATTCATGCATACTCACTCCTTTCGGAAATTGCCCGGTATGTGTTGAATAAAGGAAAGGAACGCCTTGTCAATATCTTGTTTCATCGCTTGAATAATGATGTCTCGTAAATAATCGGGATCTGTGGAAATACCCTCATACGATTGAACTTGTGATAAATAATATGGAAGTCTATGTTCCATCTGTTTTTTTATGTCATCCACCATCATTTGTCGATACATCTCATCAAGCGGCGTTCTCTCTTCTTGTTCAAAATGGAGAATTCGACTATATGCTTCTTCATCTAAATAGCGATGCATTTCTTGGAGGATACCTTGATAAAAGTCTGGATTTGTTTCTGTTTCAGGATTTACTTTTAATGTTTCTGTATCCACTTGAAAATCTTCAATTTGTTGCCCTTTTGTTGAAAATGGATTCAAGCCAATATTTAAAGTGCCGTTTAAATTTTCTACTTTTAATTGATCGAATTTATATTCCACTTTTCCTATAGAAGAGGAGGGACGACTTTTTAACTCATTAAGCTCTTCTTGTAGTAGGCGAACTTGCTCTTCAAGGTTTAGAATAGTTTGCTGCTGTATTTGGAGAGCTTGTTGAAGTTGGTGTAGGTAAGTATATATATCTTGATTCATTTGTGAAACCTCCTTTTCAATAGGGAGGGGAAATATATTCCTGCTATATATTTATGACAAGGATACCTTAAGAAGAACTAGTTGATGGTTTGATGGAAATAATTTGTCCTTTCGCATGTAAAGGGCGAAGCGGTTCTGTAAATCCGCCAGAATTTGAGAATTTAGAAAGAGCCTTAATACTACCTGCAGTTCCAATTTGAAAAACGGAAGAGGTCGTAATGCTATCGATTTTAATGCTGTTAATGATGATACTTTGGTTCACATAAAAATTCAATGCAATCGCCCCCTTTAGTTCGAACCAATTATTGCTTGATCAATTACATCTGAATCATTGACGGTCGTTGAGCTTTGATAATTGTAGACAGAGACGTTATCCCCAACATTAAATGAACCGGCTCCGGCAAAAGCGCGTGAATAACTAATAGGTCTAATCGCAAATACATCTCCAATATGAAAAATACCACTTGATCCAATGTTAACGATACGAATATGTCCGACCATAGCTGGCATACAAAACACCTTTCGTTTTTAAAATTTTCTTTTCTACTATTGTATGGGCGTTTTCAATAAAATGTGTATTTTTTCGAAATAAAAGAAACACATACGTTATTGCGTATGTGTTTCGAACATTTGAGTATGTGTGCAATCTGTATGTATAGGCCAAACAACATTTAAGAGCCTGTCCAATTCCTGGCTACAATCTACTGTTTTTTGAGAAGTCATTCCGTAGCGTTCAGCAAAATAGATCATTTTTTCGCGTTTTTTTTCGATAGCTTGCTCAAACATTGAAATCGGCTCCATCTCTCAATAAATTTTATGTATATATGTAGTACATATTATACAAAAATCCCATAAAAAAGAAACATCTTCGCTAAAAAAAGTATAATTTCTACATTTTATGTCAAATAACGGATGAGGAACAAATGTAAGAATGGTTGAATATTGTAAAAATTAGCGTGTGTAAGAAGGTTTTTTTCTTAAGGATGCGAATACAATTATAGGGTATGAGTTTTAGGATGGAGAGTGGAAATGTTGCGTTTTGTAACGGCGAAGAAAGAAGAAAAAGTATTTGTAGGTATTGTGGATGAAGAGGAAGAAAAGGTATTACATTTAAGAGAAGCGCAAAGACAAAAAGGGGAAAAGGTTACTATCCCAATTACCATGTTAGAGTGTATTGAAAGAGGAAGCGAATGTCTTGAGAAAGTGTACGATATTGTAAATTGGGCGAAGGAAAATGCGGGATCGGCGTATTATCCGTTAGCAGAGGTGAAAATATTAGCACCGATTCCAAGGCCGAGAAAAAATATTCTTTGTGTTGGAAAGAACTATCGTGAGCATGCGGTAGAAATGGGCGGAGTAGAGTCTATCCCTGAAAATATAATGATTTTTACAAAGGCGCCAACAACAGTGATTGGAATTGATGAGCAAATTAATGGTCACCCTCACGCGACGAATGAACTTGATTATGAAGGTGAACTAGCAATCGTTATCGGTAAGCGAGGGAAACAAATAAAAATAGAAAAAGCTCTTGATCATGTTTTTGGATATACAGTTATAAATGATGTAACTGCTCGGGATATTCAAAGAAAACATAAACAATTTTTCCTAGGGAAAAGTTTCGATACATTTTGTCCGATGGGACCGTATTTAATTCATAAATCGATGGTTAGAACGCCGAATGCATTACACATTGAAACAGTGGTAAATGGAGAAGTAAGGCAAACTTCAAATACGAGAGAAATGATTTTTTCAGTAGAAGAAATTATTTCAACTATAAGTAAAGGCATGACATTAGAGCCAGGAGATATCATTGCAACAGGGACACCAGCTGGTGTTGGTAAAGGTTTTACACCACCGAAATTTTTACATGCTGGTGATGAAGTTATTATTACAGTAGAGGGAATTGGTACGTTAAGAAATATAGTGAAATGAAAAAAGAGCTATCTTGTGAAAAGATAGCTCTTTTCTATGGGCGTGGATTAACGGAGTAATCTATGATGGCGAAAATATACAATCCGATTAATGCTAAAGTACAAATTCCAATTAGCATAACTGCAAGTGCGCTTCTCTCGCGGCCAAAACCGATAATTGTAAGGAAAACAGCAGCCCAAAATGATGTTTTGAGTAGTGTGAATGTATTAGGAGTTGAATAATGACTGAGTAAAGTTGTAGATAATATGAAGCCGATGAATGTCATAGAAATAAAAATTGTAGCTAAATTGTTAATGTGTTTACCGTATTTCAATAGCATACAGTTACCCCCTTTTTAACGAAAACAGAATATTCAATTTTATTTTACGATAAACTACTAAAAAAAGAAAGAGGTTGTCCTATATTTAGGACAACCTCACTATGATTAAGATAGTACAGCTTTAATTTTTTGGAACGCCCACTCTAAATCTTCTTCAGAGATTACTAGAG
This sequence comes from Bacillus mycoides, assembly GCF_000832605.1. Taxonomy (GTDB): domain Bacteria; phylum Bacillota; class Bacilli; order Bacillales; family Bacillaceae_G; genus Bacillus_A; species Bacillus_A mycoides. The sequence goes on along the minus strand of NZ_CP009692.1, from coordinate 4,592,545 downwards.
GTGGTGCAATACGAATTACGTTTTCGTGTGTTTCTTTACATAATAGCCCAGCTGCTTTTAGTTGTTCACAGTAAGGACGAGCTGGCTCGTTTAATTCGATACCGATGAATAAACCTTTACCGCGAATGTCAGTAATCATTGGGTTATCAATTTCTTTTAATTGCCCAACTAGTTTTTCTCCTAATTGAAGAGAACGCTCTGTTAATTTTTCTTCTTCTAATACTTCAAGAGCTGCAATAGAAACAGCACATGCAAGTGGGTTACCACCGAATGTAGAACCGTGAGAACCTGGCTCGAATACACCTAAAATGTCGCTGTTTGCTGCAACACAAGAGATTGGGAATACGCCGCCGCCAAGTGCTTTACCAAGTATGTACATGTCAGGAGTTACATTGTCCCAGTCACAAGCAAATACTTTACCCGTACGGCCTAAGCCTGTTTGGATTTCATCTGCTACGAATAAAACGTTTTCTTTTTTACATACTTCAAAAGCTTCTTGTAAGAAACCAGCTGGTGGAATGTTAATTCCTGCTTCACCTTGGATTGGCTCTAAAATGAATGCAGCTGTATTTGGTGTAATCGCAGCTTTTAACGCTTCTAAATCACCATAAGGAATTACAATAATGCCAGGAAGCATTGGACCGAAGCCGCGCTTGTACTCTTCGTTTGATGACATAGAAACAGCACCCATTGTACGTCCGTGGAAGTTATCTTCACAAACGATGATTTCTGCACGGTTTGCTTCTACCTTTTTCACATCATAAGCCCAGCGACGAGCTGTTTTAATTGCAGTTTCAACAGCCTCTGCGCCTGTATTCATAGGAAGTACCATATTTTTATTTGTTAGTTTCGCAACTTTTTCGTACCAAGGACCTAATTGATCGCTATGGAAAGCACGAGAAGTTAACGTCACTCGATTAGCTTGGTCAATTAAAGCGTTAATGATTTTTGGATGACGATGACCTTGGTTTACTGCAGAATATGCACTTAATAAGTCCATATAGCGGTTTCCTTCAGGATCTTCTACCCAAACGCCTTCTGCTTTAGAAATAACGATTGGAAGTGGATGGTAGTTATTTGCCCCGTATGTGTCTGTAAGTTCGATAATATCCTTAGTTTGAATCATGATTGTTCCCCCTTTTGTTATTACAAGAAGTTTGTAAATACTCTAAATATTATAGCATTTAAATATAAAAAAGCGAAACATTTCCTGAAAATATATGAACATGTTATCATATAGAGTGAAAAAGTGTGAAAAAGAGGAGGTAGGGATACGATGGTACATATGCATATTACAGCATGGGCGTTAGGATTAATTTTATTCTTCGTTGCGTATTCACTTTATTCAGCAGGAAGAAAAGGTAAAGGTGTACATATGGGGCTTCGCCTTATGTATATCATCATTATTGTGACAGGTTTCATGTTGTACATGAGTATTGTGAAGACGGCAACAGGTAGCATGCACATGTGGTACGGCATGAAAATGCTAGCTGGTATATTAGTAATCGCTGGAATGGAAATGGTTCTTGTGAAAATGAGCAAAAACAAACCAACAGGGGCGGTTTGGGGCTTATTTATTGTCGCGCTAGTAGCGGTATTATACTTAGGACTAAAATTACCGCTTGGCTGGTACGTATTCAAATAAAAATAAAACCACCTTATGATCTCAAATATTTGGGAGATAAGGTGGTTTTTATTTTATGTCGCATCAATATGCAACTCTTCTCCGTTTACTTTCGTAAATCGCAAAATATTTTTATTAGAGGAAGAGTGGCGTACAAAATGATGCTGCAATGTACAAATCATCTCTTCATTATCAAATAAAAGAATATTTACTCCTTCGCATGCTTCCTCTTTTGGCAAGAAGGATAAATAATTATGACAATACATGCAATCATATAAAGAGTAATGAAGCGATTGTAATGCCTCAGTTAATAATGTAAAGACAGAGTCAGGTAATTCCTCAAGCCATTCATTATAGCTAAGAAGTAATTTTTTACGAATTCGTATCATTTCTCCGTTTTGGAGAGAATGTTGTTCATTTGCAATTTGTAATATGTCTTGTTCATAAAAACGAGCTGGTAGCCAATTATTGTTATATAAAATTTCAAAACCATCTTCAGCAATATCTTCTAATAGAAAAGCCTCATCATTTTCATCATCAAAGAATACCCATTCTTTGTTTATATATTCTACATTACCGACTGTATGAGCGCGCGGTTGGTTATACAAAATATGTTTGCGTTGTATCATAGTTCATTTCTCCTTTTATAGAAATAGTTATTCTTGTTATGGACAGTTCGTACGTTCTTTATAACTAGACACACCTAAAGATAGATGGGCATACAATAAAACACGCTTTACACTGTGAAACTGCTATTCCATATATGGATAGTTAGTTATCGTCAAGTTTGTTGTTTTTATGTATCCGCACTCATAGGGTGGGGATTACTGCACGTTCAGAAACAGATATTAGATTAGGAAGGATGATTCTTATGTGCGGGATTACAGGATGGGTGGATTATAAACGCTCATTAGAAGGGGAAAGGGACATCGTGACGAAGATGGCGGAAACGCTAGCGAAACGCGGTCCAGATGATAATAAAGTTTGGATTAAAGGGAACGTCGCATTTGGGCATAAACGGTTAATCGTTGTAGATCCTGAAGGTGGTAAACAACCCATGACTTGTTTAAAAAACGAAACGAGTTATGCGATTTGCTATAACGGAGAGCTCTACAATACAGAAGATATTCGCAAAGAGTTATTAAGAAGAGGTTATACATTTAAAGGGCATTCCGATACAGAAGTACTATTGGCATCTTATATTGAATGGAAAGAAGAATGTGTCGATCATTTAAACGGTATATATGCGTTTGCAGTATGGGATGAGAAAAATGAACGAGTCTTTATTGCCAGAGATCGATTAGGTGTAAAACCGCTTTTTTATAAATATGATAGCGGACGATTATTATTTGGTTCAGAGTTAAAAGCGATACTAGCGCACCCAGATGTGAAGGCGGAAGTAACGTTAGAAGGGTTGTCAGAAATATTTGGCCTCGGACCATCTAGAACGCCTGGTCACGGTGTATATGCTGGTATTCAAGAACTGCGTCCGGGTCATGCAATGACGTTCTCAAAAGACGGTTTATGCATATGGAGATATTGGAATGTAGAAAGTAAAAAACATGAAGATTCATTTGAAGAAACAGTAGAGAAAACTCGTTTTTTATTACAAGATGCGATTACGAGACAATTAGTTTCTGACGTACCACTATGCACTTTTTTATCAGGAGGTGTAGATTCAAGTGCTATCACAGCAATTGCCGCGAAAGAGTATGAAAGATCAGGGAAAGGTCAATTGCACACGTATTCTGTTGACTATGAAGATAACGACAAATATTTTAAAGCGAATGCGTTTCAGCCGAATTCAGATGCACCATTTATTAATTTAATGACAGAGACATTTCAAACAATTCATCATCGCTGCGTCATTTCTAATGAACAACTAGCACAGTATTTAACAGAAGCAGTACTCGTTCGCGATTTGCCTGGTATGGCAGATATTGATTCTTCATTATTATGGTTTTGCCGTGAAATAAAACAAGATTTTGTCGTCGGTTTATCTGGAGAATGTGCAGATGAAATATTCGGCGGTTATCCGTGGTTTTATAGAGAAGATGATTTACAATCAAGTGCATTTCCGTGGATGCGTTCTACAGAAGCGCGTGAACAACTTCTGAAGAAAGAATGGAGAAATAAATTAAATTTACAACAATATGTACAACAACGCTATGAAGAATCCATTCAAGAAGTTCCTATTTTAGAGGGAGAAAGCCCATTAGAAGCGAAGAGACGACAATTATTTTATTTAAACATGGTATGGTTTATGACAACATTATTAGACAGAAAAGACCGTATGAGTATGGGGGCAAGCTTAGAAGTACGCGTTCCATTTGCGGACCACCGACTTGTCGAATATGCGTGGAATATTCCTTGGGAAATGAAAATGTATAAAAACCGCGAAAAAGGTCTATTGCGTAAGGCTTTAGAAGGATTACTTCCAAATGATATATTGTATAGAAAGAAAAGTCCGTATCCGAAAACGCATAACCCGCACTATACGAAAGCAGTCACAGTATGGCTCCAAGATTTATTAACGGATAAAGGCTCAATTTTGCATGAATTGTTCGATAAGGAGCAATTGAGCGGATTGATCCAGTCTGGCGGCAGTGCATTTCAAAAACCGTGGTTTGGTCAATTAATGACTGGGCCGCAGCTTTTAGCTCATTTAGCGCAAATTCATGTTTGGTTTAAAGAGTATGGGGTGAATATTAAGGAATAGGGAAAGAGCGGCTTATATTTATGTGAGCCGCTCTTTTTCTTAAATAAATTGTCATATAAAATTCAAAATCATATTAGAAATAATATTTATTTAGAATTATTATTTTGACGTACTTATTATTGCTTGTTATAATTGGAAACAAATGTTCTTGAAAAAGATTCTCATTTCCAAAATTGAGGTGCTATATAGATGACGAAGAAGAAAATAGGTTTGCTTGTAATGGCATATGGAACACCGGAGTCATTAGATGATGTAGAACCTTATTATACTCACATTCGTCATGGGCGTAAGCCATCTCTGAAGAAGCGCTCCAAAATTTAATCGGACGGTATAAAGCAATTAGTGGAATTTCACCGCTTGGGAAAATAATGAAAGAGCAGGCGCATAAATTAACAGATTCAATGAATAAAATGTTTACAGAGTATGAATTTGTTTGTTACTTAGGTTTAAAACACATTGCTCGATTTAGAAGTTTTATATGACACCGATTATGAATGTAAAGTTGTAACTGATGAATTAAATGGCACATATTTTAGACTAAATATGCCCAATTCACAATCTGTATTTATTGATTGTTTAGCTGAAATTGCTTCCAAAAAAATAAAGGAAATAGTTGACAAGGATTTAATTTTGAATAATAATTAGTTTATAATAACTTTAAATAAATAATAATTACTATGAAAGAAAGAGGAGGATCCCCCTGATGAATCCAAATAATCGCTTAACAACAAATCAAGGTGCTCCAGTTGGAGATAACCAAAATTCTCGTACAGCTGGTCGCCGTGGACCAGTATTGTTAGAAGACTATCATTTAGTAGAAAAACTTGCTCACTTTGATCGTGAACGTATTCCTGAGCGTGTTGTGCATGCGCGTGGTGCAGGTGCTCACGGCGTATTCGTAACGAAAAACAGCATGAAGCAATATACGAAAGCAGCGTTTTTACAAAATGAAGGAACTGAAACACCTGTATTCGTTCGTTTCTCAACGGTTATTCATGGCCAAGGTTCTCCAGAGACAGCTCGTGATCCGCGTGGGTTCGCTGTTAAATTTTATACAGAAGAAGGAAACTACGATATCGTAGGTAACCATTTACCAGTTTTCTTCATTCGTGATGCAATTAAATTCCCTGACATGGTGCATTCATTAAAGCCAGCACCTGATACAAATGTTCAAACACCAGATCGTTACTGGGATTTCATGACGTTAACTCCAGAATCTACACATATGATGACGTGGGTATTTTCTGATTATGGTACACCGGCAAACTACCGTGAAATGGAAGGATTCGGCGTACATTCATTTAAATGGATTAATGCAGAAGGTAAAATTGTTTACATTAAATATCATTGGAAGCCACAGCAAGGTGTGCGTAACTTAAGTGCAAAAGAAGTCGAGCAAGTGCAAGGAAAAGACTTCAATCATGCAACTCGTGATTTATTCGATGCAATCGAAAAAGGAAATTATCCGAAGTGGGATTTACACGTACAAGTGATGCAACTAGAAGAAACGGATTCTTTAGATTTCGATCCATTAGATCCGACGAAAGTATGGCCAGAAGATCGTTTCCCATTAATTGAAGTAGGGACGATGACGTTAAATCGTAACCCGAAAAACTTCTTTGCGGAAGTAGAACAAGTGGCGTTCTCTCCAAGTGCAACTGTAAATGGTATTGAACCATCTGAAGATAAATTATTGCAAGGTCGTTTATTCTCTTACCCAGATACACAGCGTTACCGCCTTGGTGCAAACTATTTACAAATTCCTGTAAACTGCCCATACGCAGCTGTTCGTAATCAACAACGTGATGGTGCGATGCAAGTGGATCAAAACCCATCTACAATAAACTACGAACCGAGCCGTCATACTGAAAATCCAGTTGAAGACCCAACTTACCGCGATTCAACTATGAAAGTAGAAGGCTACGTATCTCGTGAAAAAATTGACAAACCAAATGATTTCAAGCAAGCGGGTGAGCGTTACCGTTCATTCTCTAAAGAAGAGCAAGATAACTTAATTGCAAACTTAACAAATGACTTAAAAGACGTAAATGAGCGCACGAAATTATTAGCTGTTTGTAATTTCTTCCGTGCAGATCAAGAGTATGGAATACGCTTAGCGCAAGCTTTAAATGTTGATATTACGCAATATGTAGGGAATACTCCGAAATAAATAGGAAAAGACGACTGTTAAACGGTCGTCTTTTTTGTGTAAAATCATGCAGGGTATTTTTCGTTTTAGTTATGTCGGAATTTGTTGGTAAATCGATATATTTGAAAAAACGTTGATATATTTACGAAAATACAAGGCGGGGTATGCTGCCGCCCTGTACAATAAAAAGAGAGGCAATCTACTACCAATAGATTGCCTCTCTTTTTTTAGTTCACTCGCTCAGTATACTCATAAGCTTTCTCCCCATGCATCGAAATATCAAGCCCCATATGTTCCTCATGCTCATCGACTCGAACAGGGAGGAAGAAGTTGATCGCTTTAATAATGGCATACGTCATTATGATTGTGAATGCATATGTTGCTCCTATTGCTACAAGTTGTTTGAAAAGGAGAGCTGCGTTTCCGTAAAATAATCCGTTAGCGCCATCACCGTTTACAGTAGTGGTTGCAAATAGTCCAGTTGCAATACCACCCCAAGTTCCTCCGATGCCGTGGCATCCAAATGCATCGAGTGTATCGTCGTATCCGAACTTCGTTTTTAAGAAGAAGACAGCGCCAAAGCATAATATACCGCCAATTGCTCCGATAAGAAGAGCGGAGAAAGGTGTAACGAATCCGCAAGCCGGCGTAATTGCGACTAAACCAGAAACAACCCCACAAGCAGCTCCCATCGCAGTCGGCTTCGATTGGAAGAACCATTCAGAAAGCATCCAAGTTAGAGCTGAGGCAGCGGCGGCTATATTTGTATTAATAAATGCAGTTAAAGCTACGTCATTTAAAGATAATGCACTACCGACGTTAAAACCGAACCAGCCGAACCAGAGTAAGCCTGCGCCTAACATTGTAAATGGTAAATGATGAGGAGAGGTGCCGCTTATGTTTTTTCGTTTTCCTAGGAAAATAGCTAATACAAGACCGGCAACACCAGATGTGATATGAACGACATTACCGCCAGCGAAGTCTAACGCGCCGAGTTCTCTCAGCCATCCGCCAACGCCCCATACCCAATGAGCGACAGGATTGTAAACGATTGTTGTCCAAAGAAGGATGAAAATAAGAAAGGCAGAAAATCGCATTCTTTCGGCGAATGCACCTGAAATTAAAGCGGGAGTTAAAATAGCGAACATGAGTTGGAACATCATAAATAAATTGTGAGGAATAGTAGATGAGTAGTCTGGATTTGGTGCGTAGGTAACTCCGTTTAGAGCGAACCAATCGAGATTGCCGATAAGTCCGTGCCAATCTGGTCCGAATGATAAAGAATAGCCGATAACAATCCATTGAATCGAAACGATAGCCATTGCGCTATAACTATGCATTGTCGTGCTGAGTACGTTTTTACTGCGAACCATGCCCCCGTAAAAAAGTGCCAATCCTGGTGTCATCAACATGACCATTACTGTCGTTACAAACATAAAAACTGTATCTCCCGTATTCATTCTCTCTCCTCCTATGATGTTAGAAAAAATAACATCGTCTTGTTATGTTTCATATCATATTCGAAATAAAAAGAAAAATCAACTAAAAATTCAGAAAACTTTTTAAGTGATGTCAGAAAATCTAACATTAGGTATTTTGGATGGATAAAATCAACGTATGCGATTTGTTCTAATAATTGGTATAATATTCTTACAATTAGAAGTTTGGGGGATGCGTGTGAAAAAAATATGGACTAAGGAACTATTCATTTGTTTTTGTTTAGCTGTTATTTTGTTTGTACCAGTACATACTTTTGCGGAAGAAAAAAGGGAATGGCGAGATGAAGTTATATATTCCATTATGATTGATCGCTTTAATAACGGAGAACCGAAAAATGACAAACAGTTAGACGTTGGTAATTTAGAAGGGTATCAGGGCGGAGATATAAGAGGGATTATAAAAAGATTGGACTACATAAAAGAAATGGGATTTACTACTATTATGCTTTCGCCGCTTTTTGAAAGTGAAAAGTATGATGGATTAGGCGTTCGAAACTTTCAAAAAGTAAATGAACATTTCGGAACAGAAAATGATGTGAAAGAACTTGTAAAAGTGGCTCATCAAAAAGGAATGAAAGTTGTCTTTCAATTTCCGTATGCAGAAAATGAGCAACAATTAATAGACTCGATGAAATGGTGGATAAAAGAAGTTGATTTAGACGGAAGTTATGTGATACATAGTGAAAAAAAGCCGCGTGCTTTTTGGGATGAAGTGCAAAAGGATTTGCAGAAGGTAAAGAAAGATTTTCGCATTATGACAAAGGAAGATAATGAGTACTATAAAAAAATAGTAGAGTCATTTTCAAAAGCAGATATGTCTGTGAAACCTTTATATGATGTGAGCGGAAAAGAAGAGGAATTCGCTACGTTTTTAGATAATCAAGAAACAAAGAGATTTGCACGTATTGCAAAAGAAAATATGTATTACCCACCGTCTCGTTTAAAACTAGCGATCACTTACTTATTAACATCCCCGGGGATACCGAATTTTTATTACGGAACTGAAATCGCATTAGATGGGGGAGATGCTCCAGATAATAGACGATTAATGGATTTCAAATCTGATGAAAAGTTTATGCAGCACATAACGAAGCTAGGTGAACTTAGACAAGCGAGACCATCTTTACGACGTGGTACGTTTGAACTTCTATATGATAAAGATGGAATGAGTATATTAAAACGAAAGTATAAAGATGAAGTAACACTAGTAGCGATTAATAATACGAAAGAGACGAAAAAGGTTTCCTTACCTGTAAGTGCAATTGGTGAAAAACAAGAGTTAAGAGGATTGTTAGAAGACGAAATTATAAGAGAAGAAAACGGAAAGTTTTATCTTGTTTTAAAGCGCGAAGAGTCGAATGTGTATAAAGTTAGCGAAGAAACAGGTGTGAATTGGTTGTTTATCTCCTTAATAGTCGGTGTGAACGTATTATTTATTGCTTTTTTAATTGCGGTTAAAAAGAAAAGATCCTCTGTATAGATAGAGGATCTTTTTTTCTTAGCGGTAGTTAATGAACTGTACGTCGATTGGTAAGTCGACGCTGCGAACGGCTGCGATTACTGCTTGTAAGTCATCACGGCTTTTCGCTGTTACGCGTACTTGGTCATCTTGTACTTGCGTTTTTACTTTTAATTTCATTTCTTTAATGATGTTGTTAATTTTTTTCGCGTTATCTTTATCGATACCTTGTTGCAGAGTTGCACGTTGGCGAACAGTATTACCAGATGCAGTTTCAACTTTTCCGTAGTCCAAGTTTTTAATTGGAACGTTACGTTTTACAAGCTTAGAAATTAGAACGTCTTTTACTTGGTCTAATTTGAACTCGTCATCAGAAGTTAAAACAAGTACTTCTTTTTCTAATTTAATATCACTTTTACTACCTTTAAAGTCATATCGGTTTTGGATTTCCTTTAATGCGATGTTAATTGCGTTTGTTACTTCAGGTAATTCTACTTTCGAAACGATGTCAAAAGAACTCTCTTTTGCCATAGTTAGCACCTCCAAATAAATTTCTATCTTTTCATGCACCTAAATAGGCTATGTAATATACATATTAAAGTATAGCGGAAAATACATCGATTAGATAGAGTGTTGCAACTTAAGTGTTTTGACGGATCATCCGTAGGGGAATATAGTCCTATAGATACAGTCTTTATTTAATTATAGTGAATTTTGGGCAGTTGGACAAATAAAGGAAAAATCGTGTTATAATTAACTTTTGTTTGGAATGATAAAAAAGATAACTTTATATATAGAGAAGGGAATTAAAAAATATGTATTTGCAATTAGGATCGATTGAACAGGTAACTGTTTTACGCGAAACGGAAATCGGATATATGGTTGGAAACGAAGAGGAAGAAATCTTCCTACATAAAAACGAATTAGCTGGAGAAATTGCAGAAGGCGATACGATTGATGTATTCTTATACCTTGATCACCAAAATCGTATTTCAGCAACAATGAAGGAACCAATTATTACAACACATGATTGGAATTGGGTAAAGGTTGTAGAAGTTATTCCTAGTTTAGGTGTGTTTGTTGATATTGGTGTATCAAAAGATATACTAATTCCACTTGATGAGTTTCCAATTTATATGCCAGTATGGCCTCAAGAAGGCGACGAATTATATTGTACGTTAAAATTAACGAATCGTGATCGTTTAATTGCTCTTCCGGCAAGAGACAGTGATATGCAAGAAATTATCGTAGATGCAACGCCATCTATGCGTAATAAAAACGTAAATGGACGTGTGTATCGCTCACTTCAAGTTGGTTCATTCATACTAACTGACGAGCATTTCCGTGCTTTCTTACACCATACAGAAAGAAAAGAACAAGTCCGCATCGGTGAGCGCGTAACAGGTCGTATTATTGACGTAAAAGATGACGGTACAATTAACATTTCACTTCTTCCTCGTAAAGAAGAAGGAATGGAAGATGATGCAGCAGTACTTTATGCATATATGGAAGAACGAGGCGGAGCGATGCCGTTTTGGGATAAGAGCAACCCAGAAGACATTAAAGAACGTTTCAATATGAGTAAAGCTGCCTTTAAGCGCGCACTTGGTAAACTGATGAAAGAAGAAAAGATTTACCAAGAAGAAGGCTGGACTTACTTTAAGAAATAAAATGAATGGAAAAAGAGGAGGCTATTTCAAACAGCCCCCTCTTTTTTATAGTTAATTTTTTTCGGTAAATCGATATATTCGAAAAACCGCCGATACAATCTCATTTACCATCATGCATACTGTTCAAAAAGTTTGCACCCTCGTTTTTTTAGTTCTCTTTCCCAAAAAGATGAGAAAATGTATCTTTCAAGTCACTATCGTTTATTTTAATATCCGCCTTTTTTAATTCACCTTGTAATAATTTTTGACCGAAGGAAGGGTCGGCAAGACGTTCTTCTTCTAAGTCTTTACGTATAGAGTCTTTCACTTTATCGTAAGGTTGTAAATCTTTTTTATCAGTTAGTTTAATAATGTGATAGCCGTTTGGTGATTTTACGGGATTGCTAATTTGGTCGGGCTTTAATTTGTAGGCAGCTTTTTCAAATTCAGGTGTCATTTTTCCTGCCCCGAAGTATCCGAGGTCTCCGCCATTATCTTTTGATGCTAAATCTTGAGATTCTTGTTTTGCTAATTCTTCAAATGAAGTGCCGGTATCTAATTTCTTCTTTATCTCTTTCGCTTCATTTTCGTTACTTACTAAAATGTGACTAGCTTTAATTTCTGGTTTATAGTGGTCTTTCACATCTTTTTCTGTAACGCTTTGTTTAATCGCTTCATTCAATGCAAGTTTGAATTTAATTTGATTTTTGAAATCTTCTTCATCTTTTAAACGATTATTTTCTAGTGTTGCTTTGAATTGTTCTCCATATTGATCTTTTGCTTTTTCTACTTCTTTATCTACTGCATCATCAGATACTTTATATTTTTTAGTAATAACATCTTGTGCTACCATTTCGTATAGCGTGTCTTTTCCGTATCGATCTTTCAATTGTTTTTCGAAATCGCTCTTCGTAATGGTTGAGTTTGTTGTTGTAGCGATTGTGGCCGAGTCATTTTTTTGTCCGCAAGCAGATAGCATTAATATACTTATTAGTGCAGTGATAATGAATGTACTTTTTCCTTTCATGCTAACACCTCATCCGAATATGTTATCGCTATTGTAGAATATAGAAGTGAACATGAAGTGAATTTTTAATGTTTTTTCCCTGTAAAATGTAAAAAAAGTACATCAACATTAACGTTGATGTACGATGTAATCAAAGGTGATCGGTTTTCTTAGAATATGCACGTTTTCCTTGCTGAATATTTTTTTGCTCTTGTTCATTTTTTTGAGTGCGCTTTGCATTATTGTCGCGTGCTTTTTTGTCGTTATCGCTAGTATGTGGCATATGTATCAACTCCATTTCTAAACGTTGTATGTTTATCATTTCCTTTTTCGTAAAGACTATGTATAGCGGTGCATTCATGAATACTAAAGGTGGATTAGAAATGGATTTGAAGCTGAATTATACTGAACTTATTAAGAAGTTAGTCGTTGTAATTATTGCGGGTTTATTAAATGCGATTGGGATGAATTTATTTTTAACACCAGCGAAAGTGTATGCGAGTGGTTTTGCTGGATTGTCTCAATTATTGTCACAAATATTAGGTGACTTTTTATCTATTCATATATCTACGGGGGTATTGTTTAGTTTGTTTAATATTCCTGTCGTTATTTTAGCGTGGAAAAAGGTTGGGAAGGCCTTTACATTTTTTAGTTTTCTTTGTGTTGTATTTATGACTTTGTTTTTAGAAATTATCCCAGTTAGAGCGGTTTCGCACGATATTATATTGAATGCGATTTTTGGTGGGATTATTTCAGCGATTGGGGTAGGGGTTGCTTTAAAGTGGGGGGCTTCTACAGGTGGTCTAGATATTATTGCTATGATTTTATCAAAAATAAAAGATAAGCCTGTCGGCACGTATTTTTTCTTCTTTAATGCACTTATCATTATCGCTGCTGGCTACGTGTATGGATGGGAAAAGGCATTATATACTTTAGTCACTTTGTATGTATCAACGAGAATTATTGATGCGATTCATACCCGTCATGTGAAGATTACGGCATTAATTGTTACAAAGAACGGGGCAGATGTGCGAAAAGCGATTCACTCTCGCTTAGTGAGGGGGATTACAACTATACCAGCAACAGGTGCTTATACAAATGAAAATAAAGAAATGTTAATGATTGTTATTACTCGTTACGAGTTGTACGAATTAGAGAGGGTTATTAAACAAGTGGACCCAGGTGCATTTACAAATATACTGCAAACGGTCGGTGTGTTTGGATTGTTTAGAAAAGATTAAGGAGGACCAAAGCTGGTCCTCCTTTTTTAATGCGAATTCGTAATGTTTTGCAATTGCTCCTGCATTTCACGTAGCTGAACTTTTTCAGCAGTTGAAGAGTTTGCATAAGCAGAGTGCAAAGAGTTTTTTGCTCTATAAACGAGTTCCTGTTGTTCAGCGCCACTTGAACAAGAAACGGCACTTGAAACAGCGTCTCTAGCTTGTTGGAATAGTAAGTTCCCCATTTAAACCCCTCCAAATGAAGAGTTACTTCTCGCTTTTTCTGCCTCAGCTAATGTACCTCTGTACGGGAATCTTGCATCATGCTTCATAACAGCATCGGCTCCTTGCTGGATAAAACGCTTTGATTTGTTCTTTTTACCCATTCGAAAAACCCCCTTTATTTAGCTGAAAACAATTGACGCGCTTTCTCTTGCGTCTAATAATAGTATGAGCGTTTGGCGAGAAACTATAAGCAGGGAATTTTTAGATTACAATCCAAGAACCTCTTCTAAATATAGAGCGATACCATCTTCTTCATTCGTTAATGTCGTATGATTTGCAAGTGATTTTAATTCAGGAATCGCATTACCCATTGCGATTCCATGACCAGCAAATTCGATCATTTCAAAGTCGTTATCCTCATCACCAAAAGCGATAATTCGCTCTTTAGGAATATTATAATGGCCTGAAATTTTTTGTAATCCGACAGCTTTATTTAATCCGCTTTTTACAATTTCAATAATTGGCCAAGGCGCACCCCATTTTCTATGGTCGATGACTTCAGCATGCATATCTGTTAAATGTTGGCGAATTGCAGCAGAATGCTCGTCATGTGCATCGATTAATAAGCAAGTTGGATGGTCGTTTAAAATATTTAATAAATCTCCTGTGAAAATCTTTGGAGAACCGAATTCAAAAATATGTTTTTTATCTTCATCAATTTCACGGACATACACATCATCGATGACTTCAGCATAGACATTTTTCACGCCGAAATCAAAGCAAGCTCGGACGATTTCTTGCGCTGTTGAAAGTTCAAGAGGAGAGTGATGTGTTCCCCAACTTGAATCAAGAGGATGATGCACGTAAGCTCCATTAAAGTTTACGATTGGTGTGTTAAGGCTAAGTTCTTTATAATAATCGTAACTAGCGCGGAATGGACGCCCTGTTGAAATAACGACAATATGTCCTTGTTCTTTTGCTTTTGCAATTGTGTTTTTCGTTCTTGGAGAAATTATTTTGTTGTCTGTTAATAAAGTTCCGTCTAAGTCTAATGCGATTAAATGTTGTTTGTTCATAATTTCACCTCTTATAATAAATTTTTTGATTCTATCTGTATTTCCGTTTTTAATATGCAGAAATAAGAGGTTAGACTGGGTGAAACTACTGTAGATGAAAGTTTCACTATATATCCATCTTACGTCGCGAAGCGCTGTGGTGTCTACTATTTCTCGTTGGAAATTAGGAAAAGTCAATATCTTTTTAGAAAGTTCAAACAATGTTTCTTTCATTATGTACAATTTGTGAAAAGGGTTACATTGTTTGAATGATGCGACTTATAATGAACATGTAATCTTCTCGTATATGTTTGACTCTCCTTTGAAACTGGCCTAAAGTAGGTTGGTTTCTTTTTTTTCAACAAATATGCCAATAATTCCTGCTTAAGCTTGTGTAATTATATATATGTACATGGGTAAACCGTAGTACTTGTTTCCTAAACATGACAGAAAAGCTTTCTTTTAAAATGGATATACTAACGAGGCAAGACGTCATGGAAGGAGAATGGAAATGGGACAAAATCGCAGGTTTCGTTCAGGGCAAAAGGCGCCAAATGATGGCATTTACGTAGAAATTGGTGAAACGGGAAGTATGGTGAAAAATCCGCAAATGGTACAATTAACTGCCGGTGAAAAGTTTCCAGATAACACGAATCATAACCGTCAGTGGACATATAAAAGAAAACCGTAACAGAAGCCGCAATCGTTATTGCGGCTTTTTTGATTAGGAAAATGAATGTTACTTTTTTCTTTTTCCAATAATAAGTTTGAACTACATAAGCAAAATTATTGTATAAAAAAGTCAGTTGGCGTATAATCAAATCAAAGGTCAAAGAAAGTCAAACATTTGGAGGGCTGTAAAGATGGACTTAAATCAAATGACAACGAAAACACAGGAAGCGATTATGAGTGCTCAATCTTTAGCGGTATCTCATCATCATCAAGAAGTAGATACTGTTCATCTATTGCTTACGTTATTAGAGCAGCAAGACGGATTAACAGTACGTATTTTTCAAAAAATGAATGTCGATATAGAAGCGTTAAAGCAAGGTGTAGAAAGTTTAATTAAGAAAAAGCCTTCTGTAACTGGAAGCGGGGCAGAGGCAGGGAAATTATATGTAACAGGTGCTTTGCAACAACTGCTTGTAAGAGCAGGAAAAGAAGCGGAGAAATTGCGAGATGACTACATTTCAATCGAACATGTATTACTTGCTTTTTCTGAAGAAAAAGGCGATATAAATCAATTATTCGCAAAATTTTATATTACGAAAGATAACTTATTACAGTCTTTAATGACAGTTCGGGGGAATCAAAGAGTGACTAGTCAAAATCCAGAAGCAACTTATGAAGCGTTAGAAAAATATGGCCGTGATTTAGTGGCTGAAGTAAGAGCGGGGAAAATTGATCCTGTAATTGGCAGAGATAGTGAAATTCGCCGCGTGATCCGCATTCTTTCACGCAAAACGAAAAATAACCCCGTTTTAATCGGAGAGCCAGGTGTTGGTAAAACAGCAATCGTTGAAGGGTTAGCGCAGCGTATTGTGAAAAAAGATGTCCCAGAAGGATTAAAAGATAGAACAATTTTCGCTTTAGATATGAGTGCACTTGTGGCCGGAGCAAAATTCCGCGGTGAGTTTGAAGAACGTCTGCAAGCTGTATTAAATGAAATTAAAAAGAGTGAAGGTCGCATTTTATTATTCATTGATGAACTTCATACAATCGTCGGCGCTGGTAAAACAGAAGGAGCGATGGATGCGGGAAATATGTTAAAACCAATGCTAGCGCGTGGTGAACTGCATTGTATCGGGGCAACGACATTAGATGAATACCGTAAATATATTGAGAAAGATCCAGCGTTAGAAAGACGTTTCCAACAAGTGTTAGCAGAAGAGCCAACTGTTGAGGATACAATTTCCATTTTACGTGGTTTAAAAGAGCGTTTTGAAATTTATCACGGTGTAAATATTCATGATCGCGCGATTGTAGCGGCATCTGTTTTATCAGATCGATATATTTCGGATCGTTTCTTGCCCGATAAAGCAATTGATCTTGTTGATGAAGCTTGTGCAACAATTCGAACAGAAATTGATTCTATGCCAACAGAACTAGATGAAGTAACGCGCCGCATTATGCAGCTGGAAATTGAAGAAGCTGCTCTTGGGAAAGAAAAGGACTTAGGTAGTCAAGAGCGCCTAAAAACATTGCAACGTGAATTATCGGATTTAAAAGAAGTTGCAAGTAGTATGAGAGCGAAATGGGAGAAAGAAAAAGAAGACATTCATAAAGTGCGTGACTTACGTGAACATTTAGAGCGCTTGCGCCGTGAGTTAGAAGAAGCAGAAGGAAATTACGATTTAAATAAAGCAGCTGAGCTTCGCCACGGGAAAATTCCAGCTATCGAAAAAGAGTTAAAAGAAGCGGAAGAGATGGGTGCACATAATAAACAAGAGAATCGTTTATTACGCGAGGAAGTAAGTGAAGAAGAAATTGCAGACATTGTTTCAAGGTGGACTGGTATTCCTGTCGCAAAACTCGTTGAAGGTGAACGTGAGAAATTATTACGTCTTGAACAAATTTTATCAGAGCGTGTTATCGGTCAAGAGGAAGCGGTAAGCCTTGTATCAGACGCAGTACTTCGTGCTCGCGCTGGTATTAAAGATCCGAATCGTCCAATTGGTTCATTTATTTTCTTAGGCCCTACAGGTGTTGGTAAAACTGAGCTTGCAAAAACGTTAGCGCAAACATTATTTGACAGTGAAGAGCAAATGATTCGTATCGATATGTCTGAGTATATGGAGAAACACGCGGTGTCACGCTTAATTGGAGCGCCTCCTGGATATGTTGGATATGAAGAAGGTGGTCAATTAACAGAAGCAGTAAGACGTAAACCGTATTCTGTTATTTTGTTAGATGAAATCGAAAAAGCACATCCAGAAGTATTCAACATTTTATTACAAATGTTAGACGATGGCCGCATTACAGATTCACAAGGACGTACAGTAGACTTTAAAAATACGGTTATTATTATGACTTCAAATATTGGATCTGCTCACTTATTAGAAGGGCTAGAAGAAGATGGTTCTATTAAAGAAGAGTCAAGAGAACTTGTAATGGGACAATTAAGAGGACATTTCCGACCAGAATTCTTAAACCGTGTCGATGAAATTATTTTATTCAAACCTCTTACAAGGAATGAAATTAAAGGTATTGTTGATAAGATTGTACAAGAATTACAAGGGCGTTTAGCAGATCGCCACATATCATTAGAATTGACGGAATCTGCAAAAGAATTTGTTGTAGAAGCTGGATTCGATCCGCTGTACGGAGCTCGTCCGTTAAAACGATACGTACAGCGTCAAGTTGAGACGAAATTAGCGAGAGAATTAATTGCAGGAGTGATTACTGACAATAGTCACGTAGTGGTTGATGTAGAAAATAACGAATTAGTCGTGCGCGTGAAGTAAAAAAAGAGTTCGGATAAAATCCGGACTCTTTTTTTAGTGTTGTTCTACTGGCTCGTTTGGAATCGCAGCTGCAATCGCCAATACTAATACCGCAAGAACAACTGAGAAAATAGACGCTTGGTTAAAATCGTATGTACCGCCAGTCATAGAGCCGATTACATAGCTCATCATATGTACAAGTGCGAACGACCAAATTAATGCCCAAATGAAACGCATATTTTACACCTCTATTCGTTCAATCTGTCCTTATTGTAACACAATTGAAAAAAGAATATAGAAAAATATTTGTAGATTTTTCAACGCAAATTTGCATTCTGTTCATACATTATAAAGAGTACTTTTATACGTTTAGAAAATAAGGCGGGGGAAAAATGAGTATTACGGAACGTTTTTTTTACTTAGAAAAAGAACCATGTGTAATTTATTTACCAGAAAAGCCAAATGGATTTTCTGTTATGCTCCTAGGAGATTATAACTATTTTATTGAGAATGGTACAAGTTTATGGACACAGCATGCAGGGAGAGCTTATTTTTTACAGGGCCTTATTGAAAAAGGATATACGGTCTTTTCATCTAACTTATACGGAAGGCATTGGGGAAACGATCGAGCTGTTCGTCTTGCAAAACGTTTGTATGATGTCGTTCTAAGAAAAGAGACGTTGAATGCGAAAATGCACATTATGGCAGATGGTATGGGAGCGCTTGTAGCACTGGAGATGATGAACAAATACCCTGAATGTATACGTTCTGTCGTTATGTTAAATCCGTGTTTAGATTTACCAGAATATGTGGATTTTGAGAAAGAGCATAAGTTTTTTTACAAAAGATTAGTGAAGGAATTAAGTTTGGCGTATGATTCCAAAGAAGAAGAATTAGAATCAAAAATAAATAAGAAATCATTTGCGCTTCTGCCGTCTTGTGTACCTGTTAAAGTTTTTGTCTCAACACAGGAAAAAAGAGGAAGAAAACAATTGTTACGTAAATACGAGAAAATGAGGCAATTCAATCAATGCGATACTTCTGTTTTATTCCATCTGCAAGATGTGAAATATAAAATGGTTAGACAAACGACTGATTTCTTTAAAAAATATGAAGAAGAATTGTGAAGCTCCCATATACATAAATGAGGAGCTATTTGTTTCAAGGGGAAAGGGTTGGTGGTATGAAACGCGTGCTGATTATAGGTGCACTTACGTTTGTAGGTTATCACCTTGTGAATAAAATGATTGCAGAAGAAGTAGAAGTATATGGTCTTGATTTTGATGAATTTGATAGTATGACAAAAATTAATGAAGAGAAATTATTGTTGATTGGGCGGAATGCGTTATTTACGTACTATTCTATAAGGGATGAAGATGGATGGCGATCGGTAGAGGAAGAGAGTTTCGATACAGTTTATTTTTGCTTGTATGAGCCGAATCAGCAAAGTGGATTTCGGAATGAAAGGGTCATATTACAATATTTAAAACGAATCGTAAGGATGTGTGAAAAAAATAAAGTAAAGTTAAATCTAATTTCTTCTATTGAAATAGGAAGCACTGAAGAATCCGAAAACAAACATCTATTTTCGAAAGTGGAAGAAGGGTTGAAAAAAGGCGAATTACAATATAGTGCATATCGAGTTCCTACATTATATGGGCCGTGGCAACCGTCGTTTATGATGTATCATCAGCTTATTTTATCAGAACTTGATGAAAAAGAGTGCCGTTGTATAAATGGAGAAAAAGGAAGTGATTTACTTTACGTTGAAGATGTATGTGAATATTTATGGGAAAATGGAATGAATGTAAAACACCTCGGTATATATAATTTACTTAGTGGAAAAGAAGAGTTATGGGAAAAAGGTATGAGTCTTTTACATGCAGATGATAAAGTAAATAACAAAAATGTGGAAGTAAGGGATGAAGCTGTAGAGGTTATTTCTATTCAAAAAAATACACCAGTAGAATTCGGTTTAAATAAACAATTGGCACATATGAAAAAATATAAAGAGTTATACGAAGGGTAGCATGCATGTTACACTATTGTATGGATAATTGATTGAAAAGCTTTAATGGAGAGGAAGAGATTACATGAACGAAAAAAGTATGCAATTTTTACAAATCGCAATGAAGCATTTACCAGAAGCAAAGGCAATTTTAGATTCTAATGGAATTGCACTTGATATGGAGAAAGCACAGCCGGTGTTAGAGCTATTGATGAAAGTAATGGGCGAAGCATATGAGCTTGGGAAAGCAGATAAAGAATAAAAAAACCCTTCTTTTTTGATGGAAGAGAGGCTCGAACCGTGGATAGAAGCGGTAAGGGCCTTTTTTTATTTCGAGCGAGGTAAGACCAGAGAGATGATGAGGTTAAAGGGAAAGGTTATGAGGAGAAGGTCTTAGTTTTGAAGGGAAAGCAGATAAAGAATAAAACCAAATCCTTCTTTTTTGATGGGAGAGAGGCTCGAGCTGTGGATAGAAGCGGTAAGGGCTTTTTTTGTTGCGAGCGGAGTAAGGTCAAAAGTATTGGGAAGTTTATCTTTTGAAAGGATAGGGATTTTTCTGTTTCTTTTAATGAAAAATAAAGTTAGTAATACGCTGTCTTATTTTTTTAGCTGAAATATATTCTAGACAAAAGTACATTTATGTTTTAAAATTAGTACCAAGTCATAATAATTGATATAAAACGGAGGGCTGCGATGTGAACGTGGGCATTTTAGGGATCGGAAGATATGTGCCAGAAAAAGTAGTCACAAATCACGATTTAGAGAAAATCGTAGATACATCTGATGAATGGATTCGTACGAGAACGGGAATTGCAGAAAGACGCATTGCCGATGATACAATAGATACTTCATATATGGCGGTAGAGGCTTCTAAAAAAGCACTTGAAGATGCCGGGATTAGCGGAGAGGATATCGATCTTATTTTAGTGGCAACAGTAACGCCAGATCGCGCATTCCCAGCAGTAGCTTGTGTAATCCAAGAAGCAATTGGCGCAAAACACGCAGCAGCAATGGATTTAAGTGCAGCATGTGCTGGCTTTATGTACGGAATGATTACAGCGCAGCAATTTATTCAAACGGGAACTTATAAAAATGTATTAGTAGTTGGTAGTGACAAACTATCTAAAATTGTAGACTGGAACGATCGAAATACAGCAGTACTATTTGGGGACGGAGCAGGTGCTATCGTAATGGGAGCTGTTTCGGAAGGAAAAGGTGTACTTTCTTTTGAATTAGGAGCGGACGGAAGTGGCGGTAAGCATCTTTATCAAGACGAGTATGTTATGATGAACGGCAGAGAAGTCTTTAAATTTGCTGTTCGCCAACTTGGTGATTCCTGTCTTCGCGTGTTAGAAAAAGCGGGACTTACGAAAGAGGATGTGGACTTCTTAGTACCACATCAAGCGAATATTCGTATTATGGAATCTGCAAGAGAAAGATTAAATTTACCGAAAGAAAAAATGAGTATGACAATTGAAAAGTTCGGTAATACATCGGCTTCTTCAATTCCAATTGCAATGGTAGAGGAATTGCAAAATGGACGTATTCAAGATGGTGATTTAATTATACTAGTCGGTTTTGGCGGCGGGTTAACATGGGGAGCAGTAGCTCTTCGTTGGGGTAAATAAGGACTGAGAGAAAAAAAGGAGTGTATTTTGTATGGAAAAAAAGAGGGTCGTAATTACAGGGCTAGGAGCTGTTACACCGATCGGAACAGATGTTGAAACAGCTTGGGAAAACATTAAAAACGGTGTATCCGGAATCGGACGACTTACAAGAATAGATTCAGAACAAATTCCTGCAAAAGTAGCAGCAGAAATTAACGACTTTGAAGTCGAAAAATATATAGATAAAAAAGAAGCGCGCCGTATGGACCGCTTTACGCAATATGCAGTAGCAGCAGCGAAAATGGCAGTTGCGGATGCGAAGCTTGAAATTACAGAAGAAAATGCACCACGCATTGGTGTATGGGTTGGTTCTGGTATTGGTGGTATGGAAACATACGAAGAACAATTTAAGATTTTTACTGAAAAAGGTCCGCGCCGCGTGAGCCCATTCTTCGTACCAATGATGATTCCAGATATGGCAGCAGGTCAAGTGTCAATCGCTACAGGAGCGAAAGGAATTAATACTTGCTCTGTAACAGCTTGTGCATCTGGAGCAAACTCAATTGGTGATGCGTTTAAAGTAATCCAGCGCGGTGATGCTGATGCGATGATAACAGGCGGAGCAGAAGCGCCATTAACAAGTATGGCATTCGCTGGGTTTAGCTCAGCGAAAGCATTAACATTCAATGAAGATCCAGCAACGGCTTGCCGCCCATTCGATAAAAATCGTAGCGGTTTCGTAATGGGTGAAGGATCAGGAATTCTTATTCTTGAAGAATTAGAGCACGCATTAGCACGTGGTGCTCACATTTATGCGGAAATTGCTGGTTACGGTGCAACTGGTGATGCGTTCCATATTACAATGCCTGCTCCTGGCGGTGAAGGCGGAGTTCGTGCGATGCGTCAAGCTTTAGCTGATGCAGGTCTAGAGCCAAAAGATATTGATTACATTAATGCACATGGTACAAGTACAGATGCAAATGAAAAGTATGAAACGATGGCAATTAAAGAAACTTTCGGTGAGCATGCATATAAAGTAGCGATTAGCTCAACGAAATCAATGACAGGTCATTTATTAGGAGCAGCTGGTGCTGTTGAAGCGATCTTCTCTATTAAATCAATTACAGACGGAGTAATTCCTCCGACGATTAACTATGAAACACCAGATCCAGAATGTGATTTAGATTACGTACCAAATACAGCGAGGCATCAAGAAGTGCGAGCTGTATTAAGTAATTCATTAGGATTCGGTGGTCATAACGCAGTATTAGTATTTAAAGCATATAAATAATATGTACAATAAGGTGTCTTTTCGTAAAGTATTACGAAAAGACACCTTATTTATTTTTAATCACCTTTACGTTCCTTTCTTTTTTGCATATACATAAGAAAAGGAGGGATGAAGGTTGGGGGTTGTTGAAACGGCAGAATGGTTACATCTGTATTATGGACGTCCAGAGAAGCTTTGTGAGAAATTTACAAAGTATATTCCATTGCCAAAAGAGAGGCTGTATCGCTTTTTAATCTCTAAAGGTATGTATCGCCCAGTAATGCGGGGGGAGCAGGAAATTAAAGAGTTAGAGAAGAAAGAAATTTGGAAAGAACTTAGCATGGAGTATGAAAAATTGAAAGGTTGGCTAAAAGGTCCAGATGTCCCTATCTTTATTTTATTATCAGATTCATACAATCGAACTGTACAAGAGGAATATAACGGGAAGGCTGGCTTATCTATGCGTCACGTTATTTTCTTATTCGTATGTGGACGTAATTCAGTAGAGGAACTAAAAGCTTTATTAACGCATGAATACCATCATATATGTAGGTTACATCAAATTGAGACGAAAGAAACAGAGTATACATTACTTGATACGATGATTATGGAAGGGTTAGCTGAGCAAGCTGTGTATGAAAGGTATACAGAAAAAAGAAGCGCACCGTGGACTACTTACATTTCAAAAGAAGATGCTATTTATTATTGGAGGAATTCAATACAAGAACGAATAGGCGTAAAGAGAGGTACGAGGGAGCACGATGTTTTATTAAATGGACTGCACTCGTATCCGAAAATGCTTGGCTATGCACTTGGATTTCATATTGTGAAAGATTGTGTAGCATTTGAAGGAGAAAATACACTTTCTTTATTATCTATAGATGCGAAAGAAATATTGAATAAAGCAAATACATTTCATGTTTCATGAAAAACAGGGGAGCTATCTCCTGTTTTTTTAATATTATAGAAGAAAAAATAATAATTAGAATATATTTCCTCAAGTGGAATAAAGTTAAGCAAAACTGAACATAATGATTGGTACAAACAGTAGTGAAGTGAGGGGTAGTGAATGTTATATCTACATGATGTATGGGTAAATTGGTTTGAAGGTGAAGAGAATGGGTATAACGTTTGTCATTTTTACGAATGGCGGAAAGATGATACGATTGAGCTATTAGATCAAGTGCCATTATTAAAAGTAGATGCCACATTATATCATTACATCGAGAACGAATTATTAGAGCTTCCGCAAAAATTATTGGAAGACGTATATCATAAGGCTTATATTCGTAAAAATCACGAACGTTTGCAACAAGAATATTGTTTTGTAGTTACAGATGGAAAAGGAATTATTGCGATTGATTCAATCGGCTATAATGTGCCAATTAGAAAAAGTAGGCTTATACCGCGTCAAGAACAGATGGTATATGAGATGGTAGAGAATGTGCAAGCAGAAAAGTATGAGTTCCAAGTGGAAGAGATTGAAAAAGAACATCATATTTTATCACCGTCGCCTTTCATTATGAACGGCCTAACTCGTAAAGAAAGACAGTTAAAACAATTATTATTTATGGCATTAGATCAATTACATACAACGAAAAATCCAGCTGAAATTCGCTATTGGTTCACAGAGTGGGATCCATCAGCGTACGGAATGGTCCAACATATGGAGTTTGAAGATGTTTGGGCTAAACTTTATGATGAAGCGAAAACTGGATGGTCTGAGAAGCACGAGCAATTATGTGAGCGCCTTGTAAAAGGACAGCCGTTTTTTGAAAAGTTATGGGAAATGGAAAATGAGCAGAAGGTAAATTAAAAAAACCGCCAATTGGCGGTTTTTTTAATTTGTTGTAACTTAGCTCCAGCGGCAAGAATGTTCGGTGGCTTCGCGCCTTCCTGCGAGGCAAAACCCGCCTCTACGTCAGGAGCTCCATCCCCCTCACATTCTAAACGAGCCGCTTCCGCTTTTTGTAGTAATCCAGCTCTGGCAGCAAGCTCTTCGTGTCTAAGAACCTTCTGCATAAGAAGACAAAAAGCGTCTTCTATGCGAAAGAACCTTAGCCAGTCAGAGCTGAACGAGCTGCCTCCGCTTTATAAGTTACCTACGTTTTCTACTTAATCCCATTGCGTTTTCTACTTTGCGTAGTTGTTTGAATGCAACGCGGTTTGCTTTTTCTGCACCTTTGTCTAGAATTTCGTCTAGTTCTGGTGAGTTGATTAGTTCGTTATATTTGTCTTGGATTGGACGAATTGCTTCTACGACTACTTGTGCTAGGTCGCCTTTGAAGTCTCCGTATCCTTTTCCTTCGTACATTGCTTCTATTTCTTCAACTGTTTTTCCAGAGAATGAAGAGTAGATTGTTAATAAGTTAGAGATTCCAGGTTTGTTTTCTTTATCAAATTTCACGATACCTTCAGAATCAGTTACAGCACTTTTAATTTTCTTTTCAATTGTTTTTGGTTCATCAAGCATACTGATCATTGCTTTTGGATTCGGATCAGATTTACTCATTTTTTTCGTAGGTTCTGTTAATGACATAACGCGAGCTCCTACTTTTGGAATACGAATTTCAGGAACAGTGAACACTTCACGGAAGCGTTTGTTGAAACGCTCTGCTAGGTCGCGTGTTAATTCCATATGTTGTTTTTGATCATCACCAACAGGTACGATTTCAGTGTTGTAAAGTAAAATATCAGCAGCCATTAATGGTGGATACGTTAGTAATCCAGCTGGAACTGAATCTCTACCAGAAGATTTATCTTTATATTGCGTCATACGCTCTAATTCTCCAACGTAAGCAACTGATTGCATAATCCATCCTAGTTGAGCGTGTGCTGGTACTTCTGATTGTACAAATAAAGTAGCTTTTTCAGGATCGATGCCACATGCTACATAAAGTGCAGCAAGACTGCGAATGTTTTTACGAAGTTGTACGGGATCTTGAGGTACTGTAATCGCATGTTGGTTTACAATACAGAAATAACAGTCGTGTTCATTTTGAAGCTCTGTAAATTGCTTCATAGCTCCTAAATAGTTTCCAAGTGTAATTGTTCCGCTTGGCTGAATACCAGAAAAGATAACTGACATAAGTAATTCCTCCTAAAATTGAATGTGCGATGGGGAAGAGAAGGCATACAAAAAAGCCCATTCATCCCAAATTACATAGGGACGAATGGACCGCGGTACCACCCTAATTATTTCACAGCTGTGAAATCTCTCAAGATCCATAATAACGTCTGGATATAACGCCAAAGCCTACTACTTTCGGTTCGGTTTGGTGCTCAAAAGCCCATTCCATACTGTACAATTACTTGTTCACACCAGCCACAAGCTCTCTGAAATTGCCCCAATATGTACTCTTCTTTATCATCGCATACATATAAATTTATTTATTGTTACCTAAGCTCTTTTAATATGAAAGAACTAAAGTTTTATAACAAAATGTTTTGCTGATTATTATATCATATGGAATAGTGTTTGCAAACTACATCAAAATAGTAAAGCTAATGAGGATCGAGAACAACCCAAGTACGATACCGGTAATACAAATCGGATACGTCCATTTGAATGAATATGTTTTATAAATACGTTCTTTCTTATCGATAGGTTCCTCTGCTTCTTCAATTAAAGAGTCAATTTTTTTATTCGTACCAAATACTCTTTGGAATGCGTAAATTGTTACGTTAAAAAATCCGTTTTGAAATATGAATAAAAAACCACCTATAAGAATAAAAAACAATGCAATATAGAATGAGATGTTGACAAAATTCAACAAAAAATGAGATGAAACGAGGAATGCGCCCACACTAGAAGCGATTATCGCAACCAAAAATAGTATACAAGTATGAAAAAAAACTTTATTCAAAATATTCCCCTCCGTCAAAATATTACTAGAATTATTATACTATAAAAGTTATAATAAGTAATATAAATAATTTTTTGAAAATTATACGCAATTGAGGTTCTAATTTCAAGATGATGGTAGCAATGTTACCGTATCCCTTTACAAAAAATTTAAAATATAAACATTTTATTAAAAATTTTAACAAAAAAACAAAAAACTATATTCACAATCGTCATATTATATGTATAATGAAAATTGTAGAAACTTGGAGATTATTCTTTCAATTCTACTTTTCTACAAGTGAGGGTACAGTAAGTGCAATTAGGGGAGGCAACACAACATGAAGAAAAAGATACCGTTATTACTTGCATCAACTTTAACGGCAAGTATGTTGCTTGGCGCGTGTAGCTACCAGAAAGAGGACGCTAAAGCAAAAGGAAAAGAAAACACTACTAGTAGTAGTAACGGAAAACAGATTCTTAATTTAACAGAGTTATCTGAAATTCCATCAATGGATGCATCGTTAGCATCAGATTCTGCATCTTCAACAGCATTAAATAATACGATGGAAGGTTTATATCGTACTGGCAAAGATCAAAAGAGAATGCCTGGGATTGCTGAAGATGTCCAAAAGCTAGATGATGGGAAGAAATACATATTTAAGTTAAGAAAAGATGCGAAATGGTCGAATGGGGAACCTGTAACAGCGAAAGACTTTGTGTATTCATGGAAAAGAGCAGTAAATCCAGATACAAAAGCGACGTATTCATACATTATGTTCGATATTAAAAATGCAGAAAAAATTCATAAAAAAGAATTACCTGCTGACCAATTAGGTGTAAAGGCGATTGATGATTATACATTAGAAGTGGAATTAGACAATCCCGTTCCTTACTTTATTGATTTAACGGTTTATCCGGTGTTCTACCCACTAAATGAGAACTTTGTGAAATCACAAGGTGATAAATTTGGTTTAGAGGCAAATACAACATTATATAACGGGCCATTCGTTATGAGTGATTGGAAACATGAACAAAGCTTCCAATTTAAGAAGAACCCATCATATTGGGATAACAAGACGGTTAAAATCGAAGAGATAAATTTCAATATTGTGAAAAATACATCGACTGATGTAAATTTATATGAGACAAATTCGATTGATCGTGCGGCTCTAACATCGGAATTTGTTGATAAATTTAGACAAACTCCAGAGTTCCAAACACGAAAAGAAGCTGGAGTTGCCTACTTAAGATTTAATCAAAATAATAAGTATTTGAGTAATAAAAACTTAAGAAAAGCAATTTCAATGTCCTTTGACCGTGATAACATTGCAAAAGTTATTTTAAACAACGGCGCAATCGGTGCTTACGGATTTGTTGGAAAAGATTTCGCTGAAGGTCCGAATAAAAAAGACTTCCGTGCTGAAAATGGAAATCTAGTTGAAACGGATTCAAAAGAAGCGAAAAAACTTTGGGAAACAGCAAAGAAAGAGCTTGGCACTGATAAAATTGAACTAGAATTCTTAAGCTTCGATAATGAAGATGCGAAAAAAATTGGCGAATTCTTAAAAGGTGAGATGGAAAAGAACTTACCTGGTTTAACGATCAAAATTAAACAGCAGCCATTCGCACAAAAAAATAAGTTAGAAGACTCTCAAGAATATGATATGGCGTTTGGTATTTGGGGTCCAGACTTCCCAGATCCAGTCTCATATTTAGATATGTTTGTTACGAATGGTTCACAAAATAAAACAGGATATTCTAATCCGAAATATGATGAGCTAATTCTAAAAGCAAAAACAGATACAAAAGATTTACAAGCTCGCTGGAACAACCTTTTAGAAGTAGAGAAAATATTAATTAAAGAGGATGCAGTTATTACTCCGATCTTCCAAAAAGGTTCAGCATATGTGGTAAAAGGTGCCGTAAAAGATATTATCCCAATTAACTATGGTGGTAGATTAACTTACAAATGGGCATCTGTTGAACAAAAATAATCTTTTTTCCATCGTTTACAAGGGTATATGCCTATGATGGGCATATGCTCTTATTTTAAAAAATAAAAGTAAGAATATTTTAAACTATCTTATTGCTTTTGAGAAAAACGGGGAGGTGCTTGACTATGGGACGTTATGTATTAAAACGTTTCGTGTACATGGCTTTGACATTATTTTTAATTACTACACTGACTTTCTTTTTGATGAAATTACTACCGGGTTCTCCGCTTAAAAACCAGGAGAAGCTATCACCGGCACAAAAAGAAATCATTCTTGAAAAATATGGATTAAATGATCCAGTACCAGTTCAATATGCACGTTACTTAGGTAACTTAGCAAAAGGTGATTTAGGGGTATCATTCCAATATGATAACCGCCCAGTAACAGATATGATTGTGGATCGTATTGGACCATCAGCACAACTTGGTTTACAAGCGATTATATTAGGAACATTTATCGGTTTAATTTTAGGAATCGTTGCGGCGCTTCGTAACAATACGTGGGTCGATTATGGGGCGACAATTATTTCCGTACTCGGGATGTCGGTACCCTCATTCGTATTCGCCGCATTACTACAATATTTCGTAGGGGTAAAACTTGGTTGGTTCCCAGTAGCATTCTGGAAAGGACCGGAGTTTACAGTAATGCCTACAATTGCCTTATCGATGGCAGTTATCGCAACAATCGCACGTTTCGCTCGTGCAGAGTTAATTGAGGTTATGCAAGCAGACTACATTTTAACAGCGAAAGCGAAAGGAATTAGCCAAGGCGTTATCATTATCAAGCACGCACTGCGTAACGCATTAATTCCAGTTGTAACAATTTTAGGACCAATGGTTGCAGGATTAATTACAGGGACACTAGTTATTGAGCAAATTTACGCTGTACCTGGACTTGGGGAACAATTCGTTAAATCGATTACAGTGAATGACTATACAGTTATTATGGGAACTACAATTTTCTATAGTGCGATCTTCATCTTAGTTATTTTCATTGTCGATATTTTATACGGAATTATTGATCCTCGTATTCGTTTAGCGGGAGGGAAAAAATGATGAAAGATGTACAAAAATTATCTCCAGATTTATTTCAACCAGCCAATCAGAGTAATGTTGATAATGAAGTCATTGCCCGTCCAAGCTTAACGTTTTGGCAAGATGTAAGAAGACGTTTGTTCCAACATAAAGGTGCAATGTTTGGTTTCGTATTATTAATGCTTATTGTACTACTAGCAATTTTAGGACCGATGGTAAGTAAGCATTCTTATAAAGAGCAGGATTTAGGTCGTGCGAAAATGCCACCGAAAATTCCAGTGATTGAAAATGTTCATTGGCTACCATTTGACGGTACAGATCAATATGGTGTTGACCAATATGAAAAACGTGATATTAAAGAGTACTTCTGGTTTGGTACAGATGATCTTGGCCGTGATTTATGGACAAGAACATGGGAAGGTACACGAGTATCATTATATATCGCTCTTTTAGCAGCAGCGATTGACTTAGTAATTGGGGTTGCATATGGAGGTATTTCAGCCTTCTATGGCGGCAGAGTAGATAATATTATGCAACGTATTATGGAGATCATTAACGGTATTCCATACTTAATCATCGTTATTTTAATGGTAATCATTATGGGATCAGGTATTTGGTCAATTACACTTGCGATGGCAATTACAGGTTGGATAGGGATGTCGCGTATCGTTCGTGGACAGATCCTAAAATTAAAAAACCAAGAATATGTATTAGCATCTCGTACATTAGGGGCAACGAATACACAGTTAATTGTGAAGCACTTAATTCCGAACGTAATGGGACCAATTATCGTAATGACAATGTTTACAATTCCAACAGCGGTATTTGGTGAAGCATTCTTAAGCTTCATCGGACTAGGTATTCAGCCACCATTCGCATCACTTGGTTCTCTTGTAAATGATGGTTATAAATCAATTCAAACGTATCCACATATGATGTTCATCCCAGCGGTTGTCATCAGTATGTTAATCTTAGCATTCAACTTAATTGCAGACGGATTACGCGACGCGTTAGATCCAAAAATGCGTAAGTAAAAGAGGGGAGAAGTAAAAATGAAAACATTGCTAGAGGTAAAAGATTTGCAAGTCTCCTTTGATACACATGCAGGTGAAGTACAAGCTGTACGCGGTGTTACTTTTGATTTGAAAAAAGGAGAAACATTAGCGATTGTAGGAGAATCTGGTTCTGGTAAATCAGTTACTTCTAAAGCGTTAATGGGATTAATTCCGAATCCTCCAGGGCGTATTAAAAACGGTGAAATCGTATTTGAAGGTCGTGACTTAACGAAACTAACAGAAAAAGAAATGCAACAAGTACGCGGTAAAGATATTGCGATGATTTTCCAAGATCCAATGACATCATTAAACCCAACGATGACAATTGGAAATCAAATTATGGAAGGCCTTATTAAACACCAAGGGATGAGTAAAGCAGATGCACGTAAAGTTGCGTTAGAATTAATCGACCTTGTAGGTATTCCGAATCCAGAAGCGCGCTTAAAACAATATCCTCACCAATTCTCAGGTGGTATGAGACAGCGTGTAGTTATTGCGATGGCGTTAGCTTGTAACCCGAAATTATTAATTGCCGATGAGCCGACAACAGCGCTAGACGTTACAATTCAGGCGCAAATTTTAGAACTTATGAAGGACATTCAGCAAAAAACAGAAGCAGCAATCATTTTCATTACGCATGACTTAGGTGTAGTGGCAAACGTTGCAGACCGAGTTGCGGTTATGTACGCTGGTAAAGTTGTTGAAATTGGAACTGTTGATGAAATTTTCTACAATCCAAAACATCCATACACATGGGGCTTAATCGCATCTATGCCAAGCTTAGATGGTGCAGAGGACGAGCTATATGCGATTCCAGGAACGCCTCCAGACTTATTAAAACCGCCAAAGGGTGATGCTTTTGCACCACGTAACCCGCAGGCATTGAAAATTGATTTTGAAATGGACCCACCTTTATTTAAAGTAAGTGATACACACTATGCGGCAACTTGGTTACTTCACGAGCAAGCTCCAGAAGTAAAACCACCGGCAGTCGTTGAAAAACGCATTCTTCAAATGAAAGCAGGTGAACAACATGACTAAACAACGTGAGAAATTAATTGAAGTAAAAAATGTAAAGCAGCACTTCGACGTGAGTGGTGGTGTTGTCAAAGCGGTTAATGATATTTCATTTGATATTTACCGCGGAGAAACATTTGGTCTTGTAGGAGAATCAGGTTGTGGTAAATCGACAACTGGAAGAACGATTATTCGTTTATATGATGCAACTGCTGGTGAAGTGTTGTTCGATGGTGAAAATGTACATGGTAAAAAATCACGTGCCGAGCTGAAGAAGTTCAACCGTAAAATGCAAATGATTTTCCAAGATCCATATGCATCATTAAATCCTCGTATGACAGTAGGGGATATTATTGCAGAAGGTATTGATATTCACGGACTAGCAAAAGGCAAAAAAGAGCGTATGGACCGTGTTCATGAATTATTAAATACAGTTGGTTTAAATAAAGAGCACGCAAACCGTTTCCCGCATGAATTCTCAGGCGGACAACGTCAACGTATCGGTATCGCTCGTGCGCTAGCTGTAGAACCTGAATTTATCATTGCTGATGAACCAATCTCAGCACTTGACGTATCGATTCAGGCGCAAGTTGTAAACTTACTGAAACAGTTACAAAGAGAAAAAGGTTTAACATACTTATTCATCGCCCATGATTTATCAATGGTAAAATACATTAGTGATCGCATTGGTGTAATGTACCGTGGTCAAATCGTTGAGTTGACAACAAGTGAAGAGTTATATGCGAATCCAATGCATCCATATACAAAATCACTACTATCTGCAATTCCGCTTCCAGATCCAGATTATGAGCGCAATCGTAAACGTATCGTATACGATCCATCTCAACATCAATATGGTGAGGAAGCACCAACAATGCGTGAAATTCGCCCAGGACATTTTGTATTATGTTCTGAAGCAGAGTATAAGAAATATAAAGAAATCTATCAATAATAAAGTAGAGCCATTCTTCTATTAAAGAAGGATGGCTCTATTTTTTTATACTAATTAAACTTAATTTAGTATAAAGAGATTTTATCCAAGTTCTTTTTCGGTTTAAAGACAGCAAATTAAGAGTTTCCAAGAATGAAGAAAAAGGCGACTGAAATCAGCCGCCTTTTCTTCATTTAGAAACACTTTTATTTTATTGCGCTTGAACAGAAACGCTCTTATCTTGCTCATCAGGTTTAACAAGTGCATAACTTTCCCACGATCTACTTCTCCATCGGAAGAACATAATAATCGCCCGCGTCCATTCATCGATAGCGATCGCTAGCCAAATACCAACGAGCCCCATGTCTAAATGGAAGGCGAAAAAGTAACCGAGTGGTAAGCTCATTAACACCATGGAGAATGCGCCGATTAAAACAGGGTATTTTGCATCGCCAGCTGCACGAAGTGAATTAATGATGACGATGTTCATCGTCCGTCCTGTTTCAAGTAGTACACTTAGTAAAAGAACGCTTGCCCCTAGAGCGATAATATGAGGATTATCCGTAAATAGTCCCATTAATTGTGTGCGGAATGTAACAACGAGCATGACCATAAATAAAGTTACACCAATCGCCCATTGTACACTTTTCCATACGCGTGTGTAAGCTTCATCCTTTTCATTTCCGCCAACTAGGCGTCCAACGATAATAGCTGTTCCCATACCGATAGCAATGGCGAATAAATAAGTGAACATGGAAATGTTAGTAGCGTATTGTCTTGCAGCTAACGATTCCGTACCTAAGTATGTTGCGTAATATAAGAAGACAATTTGACAAGCTTGATACATGACTTGTTCGAATGCAGATGGAATGCCGATCTTTAAAATTTTGCCAACGTATTCTTTTGATAAAGTGAAGTAATATTGTAATTTCACACGGTATTCCATAACGCGGTACAGTAACCAGAAGAAAACGATAAGTGCGATTAACCGGCTGACAGCGGAAGAAATCGCGGCTCCTTGCACACCAAGTTCAGGGAAACCGAATTTCCCGAAAATAAGTACGTAGTTTCCGGCGATATGAATAATATTCATTCCAAGCGAAACAAACATCGCTTGCTTTGTAAAGCCGTGAACGCGGATAATTGCGGCTAATGAGTTAATAATAGCTTGAAGGAAAATAGCTCCTCCGACGATGGATAGATAGCTTTGTGCATACGTTAGTACATCGCCTTGTAAATTCATTGCCATCATCATATGTTTTGAAAATAAAAGAAAACCAGCGCTTATAATGAGTCCGACCACTAAATTTAATGTGACGGCTAATGCTGATATTTTTGATGCTTCCATAAAGCGTTTAGAACCGAGGTATTGGGATACAACGATAGCTGCACCATTTCCTATGACTTCTAGTACTAAAATCGCGATATGAAGGTATTGATTCGCTGCACCAACCCCAGATACAGCATCGTCTGATAATGCACTTAACATGAAAGTATCAGCGATCCCCATCAGCATAAAAAGAAAAACTTCTAGAAAAATAGGCCATGTTAATAAGAATAAACTTAATTTCTCTGTTGGCCCGTTTTTTGAGCGAATTGCTGTCATGTCCGTCCCCTCTTTACCGATATCTATTTTTAGCAAAGTGTATCGTAACACACTTTCATATCCTTTGCACTTATTTTAGCCTACATATTTTCAATATGAATAAACCTTCATTTTATGACAAAAAAGGAGGAATAATTATGCACAAGATATTATAGAATATAAAATTTATTTTTCTCTGATAATTTAGAAAAGTATAAAAATGGTCATTTTTAACACTTTAGTTCAATAAAAACGCAGTGTGAAACGTTTACAAATGCACGTGGTGTTAACAGAAAATTTTAATAAAATAGAAATATAAATATACAAAGAATATATTTGTGTGTATAATACGAATTATTAGAACATATATATATTTCTTTCTGTTTGAAAATGAAAGGGCTAACATTTTTTTTGGAGGGTGGAAGTATGAAAAAAAAGATACCAGTTTTTGTAGCATCAACAGTAGCAATGAGCATGATTTTAGGGGCATGTGGCTACCAAAAAGATGAACCGCAAGCGAACGCAAAAGGGGATAGCGGGAAAAGCGGTGCGAAGCAAGTTATTAACTTAATTGAAACACAAGAAATTCCAACGATGGACCCAGCGTTATCAGCTGATGCAGTTTCTTCAAAAGTAATGAACAATACGATGGAAGGCCTATACCGCCTTGGGAAAGACGATAAATTAGTTCCAGGTGTAGCGAAGGAATTCCAAAAGTCAGAAGACGGTAAAAAGTATACATTTAAATTACGTGAAGATGCAAAATGGTCAAATGGTGAACCTGTAACGGCGAAAGATTTCGTGTATGCATGGCAAAGAGCAATTAATCCAGATACAGCTGCGAAATCGGCGTACATTATGTACGATATAAAAAATGCTGAGAAAATTAATAAAAAAGAGATGAGTCCAGACCAATTAGGTGTAAAAGCGATTGATGATCATACACTAGAAGTAGAATTAGATAATTCTATTCCATATCTTGTTGATTTAATGGTCTATCCGATCTTCTATCCTGTTAATGAAAAGTATGTGAAAGAGCAAGGGGCGAAGTTTGGTTTAGAAGCAAATACAACACTTTATAACGGACCATTTACATTAAGTGATTGGCAACATGAACGTAGCTTCAAAATGACAAAGAGCTCATCATATTGGGACAATAAAGAAGTGAAGCTTGAGGAAGTAAACTTTAATATTGTAAAAGATACGTCTACGCCAATTAATTTATATGAAACAAACGCAGTCGATCGAGCGACGTTATTAGCAGAGTTCATCGATAAATATAAAGGAAAACCAGATTTCAAAACGGTAGAAGATACATCTGTATTCTTCCTTCGCTTAAATCAAAAAGACCCAGCTTTAGCAAATAAAAATATTCGTAAAGCAATTTCTCTTGGTTTTGACCGTAAACCATTCGTTGATACATTATTAAATAACGGTTCTAAGCCAGCGACGGGATTAATTCCTGACAATTTCATTAAAGGACCGGATAAAAAAGATTTCCGTGTTGAAAATGGAGATATTGTAAAACCAAATGTAAAAGAAGCGAAAAAGTATTGGGAAGCTGGTAAAAAAGAGCTTGGTAAAAACGAAATTGAATTAGAGCTATTAAATGAAGACGTTGAATTATCGAAGAAAACTGGTGAATATTTAAAAGGTGAGTTAGAAAAGAATTTACCAGGTTTAACAGTGAAAATTAAACAACAACCATTCGCGCAAAAACTAAAATTAGAAGATGCGGGCGACTTTGTAATGTCATTCTCTGGATGGAGTGCAGACTTCCCAGATCCAGTTACATATCTTGATATGTTCGTAACTGATGGGGCACAAAATAAAATGAAGTATTCTAATCCGAAGTACGATGAGATTATTATGAAAGCGAAGAAAGATGGAAGCGACGTAAATGCTCGTTGGAAAAACTTACTTGAAGCAGAAAAAATGTTACTTGATGACGCTGCGATTGTTCCAGTATATCAACGTGGTAGAGCATATTTACAAAGAGAAACAATTAAAGATATGTACAACCATAAGTATGGTGGCGAAGTAAGCTTCAAATGGGCATCAGTAGGAAAATAACAAAAAAAAGCAGGTAATTACCTGCTTTTTTTAGTACGTACGTTTTTTATAAATGCCTTTTCCGCCAACTTGGTTCCAGCCAGATTGTACATCTAAACTTTTGTTAACAAACTTCATTTTTTCTTTCCCACCAAAGAGTTTTTCACCGATGCTATTTGTAATGACACCAATCAATGCTGTTATTCCGATGATGAGGGTAGCAACAATGATAAAATCAGTAAAAAAAGCGATCATATGCAAATTCCCCCTTTGTCTGTCTGTATTTTTATTGTATGAGATAAATGGTAAAAAAGAAAGAAATGTCAGAAAAATATTCGATTTACTTTAGAAAGCATATAGACATGAGCGAAGAGATTTGTTAAAATAAGAACAAATGTTCCTTTTTGTTTTTAACCTTTAGAGTCTTACATTTCTCAATTGTTTTGTTGGGAAAAGGTAAGAAAACGCTCTCTTTTTAATGGGGAAGATTATGAAACTGTAATTGTATATCAAGTGAAGATTATTGTAGAAAGTAAGTATCAAAAGGGTTGAAGACCGTTGTTAAAGGACAGTTTTACTGAGTATAATCATGTTGCATAGCAGTGGAGTACACGGAGAAATTTTCTCAACTAGCAGTAAATTCACTGTATATTTCTTGCAAAAACTATTGTATAATGATTATAGAAGTTACTTATTAAAAGTAATTATTGTTGCTTACATGAATTGCGATTTTTTACTTTGCTATAAGACAAGTTATCGCGAAAAATTGCGGAAGTTAGAAATTTAAACTGTAATTAGTACAGAATTTGTACTCTTTAAGGAGAGTGAGCTTTGTATGGTAACATTATATAGTTCTCCAAGCTGTACGTCTTGTAGAAAGGCGAAATTATGGCTAGAGGAAAATCATATTCCTTATACAGAACGTAATATTTTCTCAGATCCATTAACGATTGATGAGATTAAAGAGATTTTACGTATGACAGAAAGCGGAACGGATGAGATTATTTCTACTCGTTCAAAAGTTTTCCAAGAATTGAATGTGAACTTAGAGTCTTTACCACTTCAAGATTTATATAAGATGATTCGTGACTATCCAGGTATTTTACGTCGTCCAATTATGATTGACGAAAAACGCCTTCAAGTAGGTTACAACGAAGATGAAATCCGTCGTTTCTTACCACGTACAGTAAGAACGTTCCAATTACGTGAAGCACAGCGTCTTGTAAATTAATTATAATAATATGAAAACCTTCTACCTATTATAGAGTAGAAGGTTTTTTTTTACTGTTTAACATTACGTAATCGCACTTGTTGAACGATAAAGCCTATGCATAAAATGGTGAAAATGAACAAATAAGGGATACTTGTGGCAAAACTAGGATTATGATGAAAAAACGTTGCAAGTCTGTCTTCATGTGTAATCATTTTTCCTGCTGTATAGGCGAGAACTGCTGCTCCGCAATAAATGAGAAATGGAAAGCGTTCCATGAGTATTAAAATAAGTTTGCTTCCCCAAATGATAATCGGGATAGAAATGAATAAACCGATAATTACGAGTGAAAGTCTTCCGTGAGCTGCTCCTGCAATGGCAATAACATTGTCAAACCCCATAACGAGATCCGCGAATACAATTGTACGCACAGCTTGGAATAAAGTCGTTTTTCCTTTGATAGAAGAAAGATCGTTGTTATTATCAGTGAGTAAATTGACCGCAATTAATGTAAGTAAAATTCCGCCGGTGAGTTGTAAAAATGGGATATCAAGTAAATAGACAGCTAGTATCGTGAGGAGAATTCGTAGCACAATTGCTAACATAGTACCAATCAAAATGGCTTTATTTCGTTTTGCTTCAGGTAAATTTCGGCTAGCTAGTGCGATGACAATTGCGTTATCGCCACCTAGTACAACATCGATACCGACAATCAGTAGTACAGATGTTAAAAACTCTAAGTCCATTCGTCTGCCTCCATTTATGATGTTTTAATAAGCGAAATATATGTATGTGGTGAAGAAAGTTTGTCTAGTTTTGATCCCGCGCTCCCAGGGACAAAATAATCACCTCTAATAGAAGTTTCACTTTATTACAGTGTACGAGGGAATATGGGAATGTATGTCCAAATTTTTTGCGAGCAGTGAATTAGTATAATGGTATATTTATTCCGATTGGTGCGAGCTAATAATCAGTGGAGGATGAAAAAAATACTGATTATTGTTTCACTTTATGTAAAAAGTCGAATACAGATAGGTATATAACTATTTTTGTAAAATAAATCGATTTTATTTCCCTTCTGGAGAATCTTATCATAAAATGAGAGTACAAGAATCTATTGTTTTGTCATATGAGTGGGGAATCCCTTCATAACAATTCTAAGCAGGAAGGGAGCGTTGTATTTTGGATATTGAAAGAATTAATGACCATACGATGAAATTTTTTATTACGTACATTGATATAGAGGATAGAGGGTTTAATCGTGAAGAAATTTGGTATGATCGCGAACGAAGTGAAGAGCTCTTTTGGGAGATGATGGACGAAGCTCGTGATCATGATGATTTCTTTATCGATGGGCCGTTATGGATCCAAGTGCAAGCAGTCGATAAAGGGATTGAAGTACTTGTAACGAAAGCGGAGCTTTCAAAGGATGGACAAAAGCTGGAACTACCAATAGGTGTAGACAAAATTATAGACATTCCTCTAGATGAAGGCATCGAATCATTATTCCAGCAAGAATTAGTGGAAGAGGTAGAAGAACAAGTAGGAACAAACTTTAATGAAGATGGTACGTTTGGCTTTTTAATTAAGTTTAATGATTTTGAAGATGTTATTTCATTAAGTCATCGTCTTATCTTTGAAGATATAAAAGATGAATTACATTCATTTGAGGACCGATATTATGTATATGTGGAATTCGATGAAGTGCTACATGATGAAGAAGAAATTGATCGTATTTTAAGTATTGTTTTAGAATATGGAGAAGAATCTACTTTAACGATTCACCGTGTAAGTGAGTATGGGAAACAGGTTGTGAAAGAGCGTGCGCTTGAGACAATTCGCAACAATTTCCCTCCTAAAATGTAGGCCGATTTCTATAGTATGAAATCGGCTTTTTTTATGAAGAATAGGAAGGCTTTCTTAGTAAGGAGGTAAGAGATGAAAAACACGTTAAAACTACTTTTCTTTTTTCTACTATTGTTCGCATTATTTGTTTCATTACGCATGTTTATTGATGTAGCATTTTATTCGGATGTCATTGGGATAAAGGATGTTTCTATTTTAGGTATTATTAGTATTTTATTTACGGTTTCCGCATTTTTAATTGGATGTGTTATTTTCTTAGAAAACCGCCATCCGTCTAAAACACTTACGTGGTTAATCGTACTAGGTATTTTTCCGGTGTTCGGTTTCTTTGCTTATCTTTTATTTGGACAAAATTTTCGTAGAAAAAGAATGTTCCAAAAGAAGGCATTACTCGATGAACAGGCATTTTTACAATATAAGGGACACGAAGATTACGAAGAACGGATTTTACGAAATCATAAGCATCAAGAATTGTTATTTCGTTTAGCAGATCGACTAGGTGCTTTAAATATTTCATTTCAAACTGAAACGAGGACATTAACAAATGGAGACGAAACGTTTCAGGCAATTTTAGATGGGTTAAATCGAGCGAAACACCACATTCATATGGAGTATTACATTGTGCGTGATGACAAGCTCGGTACAGAAATTAAAGATATTTTAATAAAAAAATCAAAAGAAGGCGTTGTCGTTCGTTTTTTATACGACGCGGTTGGAAGCTTTAAATTATCAAATTCGTATATTGAAGAATTGAATGATGCAGGAGTAGAAATGATTCCATTTTTCCCTGTGCGCTTTCCAATTTTAAACGATAAAATTAATTATCGAAACCACCGAAAAATCATTATTATAGATGGAAATGAAGGGTTTGTAGGTGGATTAAATATTGGTGATGAGTATTTAGGGAAGGATAAATATTTCGGTTTTTGGCGAGACACGCATTTATATTTACGCGGTGAAGCAGTTCAAAGTTTACAGCTAATTTTCCTTCAAGACTGGTTTTATATGACTGGTGAGGCGGTATTAGCACCTGAATATTTACAAGCGGAAGCAGTTGAGGGTGATCATTGGGGCGGAGTCCAACTTGTTGGAGGTGGACCGGATAATAAATGGGAAACAATTAAACATTTATATTTTGCAATGATTGCTTCAGCTAGGAAATCGATTTGGATTGCAACACCATACTTTATCCCAGATGATGATATTTTATCTGCATTAAAAGTAGCTGCACTTGCTGGTATTGATGTTCGTTTGTTAATGCCAAGTAAGCCAGATAAGCGGACTGTCTTTTATGCATCAAGATCGTACTTTCCGGAGTTATTAGATGCAGGAGTAAAAATATATGAATATGAAAAAGGTTTTCTTCATAGTAAAGTTGTCATCGTGGATTCTGATCTCGCATCAATTGGGACAGCTAATATGGATATGAGAAGTTTTCATTTAAACTTTGAAGTAAATGCCTTTTTATATGATACAGGTAGCATTCGAAAGCTCGTTCAAGATTTTAAAGACGATTTAGAAGAATCCAGTGAAATTCATGTTGACCGATTTCATAAGAGACGTCTTCATAGGCGGATTGTTGAATCGACGTATCGGTTATTATCACCTTTATTATAGAAAGAGATGTCCTAATTTAGGACATCTCTTTTTTTGAGAGGAATTTGTAGTAAATTGTAGAATACAAGAAGTTGAAAGGGTGTGATGGTGGATGTTTATTGCAAGGAGAGAAAACGGAGAGAAAATTCATCTATTATATAACCGGGATGAAGAGCGTTTACGCGAAATGCGTAAACGAGAAAAATTCTTTTGTACAGCTTGCGGAAAAGAAGTGCAAATGAAATTAGGAACACAAAAGAGCTGGCATTTTGCTCATAAGAAAGTGGATTCATGTCTTACTTTTTATGAAGCAGAATCTATGTATCATATGCACGGTAAAGAATTGTTATATAGATGGTTAAAACATCAAGATTTTCATGTCGATATAGAGCATTATCTGCCAGTAATCAAGCAACGGCCAGATATTTACGTAGAGAGAGCGGATCGAAAAATTGCGATTGAATATCAATGTGCAAATCTCTCCGTAGAGCAGCTTTCTAAACGAACATACTCGTATTGGCAAGCTGGTATACAGGTCATCTGGATCATTGGTGGAAATCAATTAAAAAAGCAATCTGCATATTGGATGAAATTTTCCTCACTTCTGGCTTTCTCCTTACAATCTTATCCTCAGCCATTTCTTATTTTCTTCTGTCCGAAACAAAAATCGTTTATGAAATGCGCATTTATCACTCCGTTTTCTACAAATGTCTCTTTCTCACATACTATTTATTTACCAACTGATACGACTACTGTTGACATGCTCTTTTCCTCTGTTCCTTTCCAAAAAGAGGTATTAGGACAAGAATGGAAGAGAAAAAAGAACCATTTTCGGCAAAACGCTCTATCTATCTGGAATTATAATCATAAGTCACTACTCCGCCTCTTATATCAATATAAATGTACCCCAGCGAGCTTTCCTTCTGAAATCGGTGTTCCGCTCCCATCCGCGTTTGCTTTTCAAACAAATCCATTTACATGGCAAGCTTTTCTATACATGAAGTGTATAGGTGAGCTTGCGGTAGGGAATTGTATTTCCCTTCAATATGTGTGTAGTTATGTAAAAAAAAATACGGAAATGCGCTTACTTCCGTACTTTTCACAACATATATGGAAAGTAGCGGTTACTGAATATATGACTTTTTTATGTTTTGTAGGCGTGTTGCATAAAGTAGGGACTTATACGTACCGAAAAATGAGGAATATAGTTATGTTACAGGCGGAGGAGGAAGTTAGGAAATATGATGAGATTTGCCTAACTTATGCGCTATCTCTATTTGAGACAAAGTTCAACATGAGAGAAGAAAAAGGGGATATAATAAAGAATGAACGTGAAGGAATTACATAAGAAAAACAGAATTGTACTTAAGTAGAGATATTTAAAGGAGGGCTTACAGAATGTCTGAACAAAATAAAGCAAAAACATTACCAGATCGCAATGAGATTGAAGAAGCAAGCACATGGCGATTAGAAGATATTTTCCAAACAGATGCAGAATGGGAAAAAGAATTCCAAGCTATTAAAGAGCTATTGCCAAAGTTAACTGAATTTAAAGGGAAGCTTGGCGACTCTGCAGACAATTTGCTTGAGGCATTGCAATATGAAGATGAAATTTCAATGCGATTAGGTAAGCTATATACATATGCACATATGCGTTACGATCAAGATACAACAAACTCTGTGTATCAAGCACTGAATGATCGCGCAACAAATTTATACTCACAAGTATCTAGTAGCACAGCGTATATCGTACCTGAAATTTTATCTATTTCAGAAGATACATTGCAAACATTTTTACAAGAAAATCGAGAACTAAGTGTATATGAGCATGCATTAGAAGAAATTACACGTCAACGCCCGCACGTATTATCTGAGGCAGAGGAAGCGTTATTAGCAGAAGCATCTGAAGTGATGAGTGCATCAAGTAATACATTCGGTATGTTGAATAATGCGGATTTGAAATTCCCATCTATTAAAGGTGAGGATGGAGAAGAGGTAGAAATAACACATGGCCGTTACATTCAGTTTTTAGAAAGTGATGATCGTCGTGTTCGCGAAGATGCATTCAAAGCTGTATTTGAAACGTATGGGAAATTTAAGAACACATTTGCAAGTACGTTAAGCGGGGCAGTGAAACGTAATAATTTCAATGCACGTATTCGTAAATATGACTCTGCTCGCCAAGCAGCATTAAGCAATAATAATATTCCTGAAGCAGTATACGATCAACTCGTTGAAACGGTAAATGACAACTTACATTTATTACACCGTTACATTGATATTCGTAAGCGTGCACTAGGACTTGATGAGCTTCATATGTACGATTTATATACACCACTTGTACAAGAAGTGAAAATGAATGTGAAGTATGAAGAAGCGCAAGACCTGTTATTAAAATCTTTAAACGTACTTGGTGATGAATATGTTGAAATTTTAAAAGAAGCATATGAAAATCGCTGGGTAGATGTGTACGAGAATAAAGGCAAACGAAGCGGAGCATATTCATCTGGTGCATACGGAACAAATCCGTATATTTTAATGAACTGGCATGATAATGTAAATAATTTATATACACTTGCTCATGAGTTTGGCCATTCGGTGCATAGTTATTACACAAGAAAGACACAGCCACACGTATACGGTGATTATTCAATCTTCGTTGCAGAGGTAGCATCAACTTGTAATGAAGCGCTTCTAAATGATTATTTATTAAAAACGACAGAAGATAAAAAAGAGCGTCTATATTTATTAAATCATTATTTAGAAGGATTCCGTGGTACTGTATTCCGTCAAACAATGTTTGCAGAGTTCGAGCATATCATTCATAAAAAAGTACAAGAAGGACATGCGGTTACGCCAGATATGTTAACGGAGATCTACTACGATTTAAATAAGAAATATTTCGGGGATGCTTTAGTAATCGATAAAGAAATCG
This sequence comes from Bacillus mycoides, assembly GCF_000832605.1. Lineage (GTDB taxonomy): Bacteria > Bacillota > Bacilli > Bacillales > Bacillaceae_G > Bacillus_A > Bacillus_A mycoides. The sequence goes on along the minus strand of NZ_CP009692.1, from coordinate 4,548,490 downwards.
GTTTAGAATGGTCTCGTATTCCGCACTTCTATTACAACTATTACGTATATCAATACGCAACAGGATTTAGTGCAGCGACTGCGTTATCTAAACAAATTTTAGAAGAAGGGCAACCAGCAGTAGAACGTTACATTAACGAATTCTTAAAAGCGGGAAGCTCCGATTATCCAATTGAAGTGTTGAAAAAAGCAGGAGTTGATATGGCATCTCCTGAACCAGTGAAAGAGGCACTTCAAGTATTTGAAGAGAAATTAAATGAATTAGAAGCGTTATTATTTGAAGAAAAGTAATGAGAAAAGACGAGGGATTTTATCCTCGTCTTTTTTGTTTGAAAATGTTTTTGTCGATATTTGTCGATAAAATAAGGAGGATTTCCTTACTTTTTCTAAATTAGAAGGCAGTTTTACAGTTGATTTTTGTAATTAAAATCCTTTAAATCGTTTTCTATAGTTGAAATAAGAGACAGCGATGACGATAACTCCGAATAAAAGAGGAAAGGCAATAATTTTAGGGAAAGCTTGTAATAGAGAGAGGATATACAAGAAAAAAGAAACAATAACACATAGAAAGATAAGAAAAATATGAGATTTTTTCATAAGGAAACCTCCTAAATTGCTTTTTTTATAGCTTATTCAAGAATGAAAACGTTTAGAATGTGACAAAAATGTGAAATTCGACAAAAGGGGTTGTCATCTGACGTCGAATCTTGTAATATAATAAGCGTGAACGAATTCACATACAAACATATACCCCTTTGTTTGAACGTGAAAATTTCTCCCATCCCCTTTAATATTTTTATAAGCCGTAAAGAAAAAGACCTGGTGTTTACACCAGGTCTTTTTCTGTTGCTATCCATTTCCAATAACGCTCGCACTTCACTTCAATCATTTGTACTTTTCGTTTTAGTTGTAATTTTTTTAGTTCACGCTCTATTTCTTGCTGAGGGCAGTCATATATAAAAGAGATTTCCTTTGAAGAAATAAATTGTGTTGCTTCTAGTAATGCTTCTAAAGGAGGTAATGGTTCTGGCTCAATTTCGCATTTTACCAGTTCTTTTAATAGCTGTACGTATACATCATAGGAATAAATCCCTGTGATTTTAATACCTTCCTCATCTGAATTTGCATGAAAAAATAGGAGGGAAGGTATTTCTGTAATATGCATCTCATTTGTGAATTTTAGGTCGCATTGGAAAGCTTTTTTTGCGCTAACTGAGTGTAGGTCTTTTTTAAATTCCTCTACATCAATGCCACTATCTTTAGCACATGTAAGCAATAATTCACAGTCAGGGTTTGATACATTTTCAAGAAAAATGTATTCTTGGAGTTTTCGCAAAAACTTCGAACCTGCTTTTCGGCCTTGCAACTCCGCCGCCTTAATTGCCATCGAAACTAAATACGGTGTTGACGACGCCTCTTGCATATGTACTTTTCCATCACATGAAAAACCTTGTAAACTTGTTGTCTTTTCCCACACAAATCGAATATTAGCAGGTTTATTCCATTTGTGTGAGGAAGCGTTTGCCCCGTCCACTTTTCCTGTTACTATATGACGAATAGAGAAGTATTTCCCATACTCAAGCCATAGTTTAATAATAAATGGCTCGATATCCCAGCAATCTTTACAAAGTGGATCAATAAATAAATATGCTTCTACAGATTTATGCTCGCATGTGGAAGGAGAAGGCATATTTATATGCTTTGCTTCCTGCTTATCCATTACACTTCACCTGTTTCATTTGGAGTATTGACCATATGTTGAGCAGTTAATGCTAAACGTTCAAAAACAAACTCTCTTATATGACCGTGCACTCCTGTATCATCCATTGCTTGCTCCATACATGACAGCCAAGCTTCTGCGCGTTTTGGAGTAATCTCAAACGGAAGATGGCGTGCTCTTAGCATAGGATGCCCATGTTCTTCAGTGTATAAATTAGGACCACCTAAATATTGTGTTAAAAATTGTTTCTGCTTCCTAGCAGTTTCTGTTAAATCATCCGGGAAGATCGGAGATAAGTCAGGGTGTTCACTGACATAGGAATAAAATGTATCCACTAATGTTGCAATGCATTGTTCACCGCCGATTGCTTCAAATGGTGTCATCGGTTGCTTGCTCATCCTTTATAAACCCCTTTTTCCATGAAATGTATATCTATTGTAGCAATGGAATGTTATGAAGAGCAACTAAACAGCCTTCATAACATTCTTTACTTATTCTATATGTTGCTAATAAATCTTTTGCTTTTCAAAAAGGTGAAATGTAGCCGTAAGTACAGCTCTTCTTCACTGATGGAAATTTTACTTTAGCGCTCTTCGTTTTGTTTGGCAAGGAAAAAGCGTTTTACTTTGTTGTTTGTATGACGAACTGGTACGTTATGTTGCTTTAATAACCTTATAAATGCTGCTTTACCGGTCTTTTCATCTTGCACTTCGTATTCAATTTCATAATCATCGTGATTGTAATAGAAACTATGATCAAAGACAAGCGTTCCGCCTTCAAATAATATTTCAGCTCTTTCTGTTGTTAAACTACCCATATAAGTTAAAGAGGAAACGGGAATTTGTAATTGGTGTAGCTGACCCATTACAGTTCCTTGAATGATTGTGTTTGTTTCCATCATAAGTTGTGCTTCTTTTTCTGTTATAGACTGATGAGTTTCTAATAAACCAATTTCAGCAGGTTGTTTTAATGTTAATGTATAAGTTCCATCTTTATGACGAATACGAAGTGCAGAGCCTGCATCTTTTAAAGAGAAGTGAGGCGTTTCAAAGTAGTGATTTACTTGTTTTGTAAATGCTTCAATAGAAAAAGATTTGCATAATGTTTGGAATTCTTCCTCTGTAACCATATTTTTAAATTCAATTTCAATTTCTTGTGTCATTGTATGCGCTCCTTTTGAAAAATAATTCTTTCCACATTATCGCTTTTTCGCAAATTTGGTTCAATGTTTTATTTGTTTGCGTCCATGTTATGATACAATAATACTGTTAAGTAAGACAGGAAGTTGAGATGGAGGAGTTCGAGTATGCAAAATAAAATTCAAGTTAAGAGCGTAGAAACGAGAGAGAATGCGCTTATTTTTTGTGCGGAAAATACTGAAATAGAGGTAAAGGAGTTAAGTGCGCGTAATCACGTACTTGTAGACTCAGACAATTTATCATTTTTATATATCTTAGAAAATGAATCATCTTTCATTTATGTAAGTATTCCGCATACATGCTGGGAAGCAATGCATGAAGCGATGAATAAAGATACAGCGATGTTTATTCGCGTGAATGATGTTGAAATAGAATTAGAAGGATTAAAAGAAGAAGTAGAATATTTAGTTGAAAATATTGAAGGTAATGCAAATTACGGAGAAGAACTAGTAACTGCTGTAGAAAAAGTGTTTCTATAAGCAAATGGATTGATTTTGGTGGTGGTTGAAATGAATCGTAATTGGGAAGAATTTTTAGCACCGTATCACCAAGCGGTGGCGGAGCTGAAAGTGAAACTAAAAGGAATGCGTACTCAATTTGCAATGTTAACGGAGCATTCTCCAATTGAGTTTGTAACAGGAAGGGTAAAGTCGGTTGCAAGTATTATTGATAAAGCGGAGAAGAGAAATGTACCGCTAGACCGAATTAGAGAAGATATGCAGGACATCGCGGGCCTTCGAATGATGTGTCAATTCGTAGATGAGATTAAGCCTGTTGTAGAATATCTTCGAAAACGAAATGATTTTGACATTGTAGAAGAACGTGATTATGTAACGCAAAAGAAAGATAGCGGCTATCGCTCTTACCACGTTGTCATTAGTTATCCTGTTCAAACGATACAGGGGGAGAAAAAAGTGTTAGTTGAAATTCAAATTCGCACGTTAGCAATGAATTTTTGGGCAACGATTGAGCATTCTTTAAATTACAAATATAGTGGACGTTTTCCTGAAGATATTAAAATACGCTTACAACGTGCAGCGGAAGCGGCGTTTTTATTAGATGAAGAAATGTCTTCCATTCGTCTTGAAATTCAAGAAGCGCAAAAGGTCTTTTCACGAAAGCAGGAAACGAAAGATTCTGAATCATAAACTAAAGGGTGTTGGGCGATGAAATTTACAATTATGTCAAAGGGAGATCAATCATCAGATACACTAGCAAGTACGATGAAAGAATACTTGTTAGATTTTGGGTTTACAATGGATGAAAAGGAACCTGATATTGTAATTTCTGTTGGGGGAGATGGAACGCTTTTATATGCATTCCATCGTTACTATAATCGATTAGATGAAACCGCATTTGTTGGTGTACATACAGGGCATTTAGGTTTCTATGCAGATTGGTTACCGACGGAAGTAGAGAAGTTGGTGATTGCAATCGCTAAAACACCGTTCCAAGTGGTTGAATATCCACTTTTAGAAGTGATTATTCGCTATGTGAATGGTAGTAAAGAGTCGCAGTATTTGGCGATGAATGAAGCGACTGTAAAAAGTGCAGAAGGTACATTAGTAACAGAAGTGGAAATACGCGGAGAGTATTTCGAAACGTTTCGCGGAGATGGTCTTTGTATTTCTACTCCTTCAGGAAGTACCGCGTATAATAAGGCGCTTGGCGGAGCAATTATTCACCCTTCTATTGAAGCGATTCAAATTGCAGAAATGGCATCTATCAACAATCGTGTATTTCGTACGGTAGGTTCGCCGCTCGTACTGCCGAAGCATCATACATGCGTTTTAAAGCCGGCTGCAGGAATGAACATGCAAATTACCGTGGATCATTTGACGATGGTTCATCAAGATGTGAAATCAATTCAGTATCGCGTTGCAAACGAGAAAGTACGATTTGTTCGTTTCCGTCCGTTCCCATTCTGGAAACGTGTTCGTGACTCGTTTGTTGCAGATAAATAGAGAGGGTTTATATATTTGAACAGATTTACATTGAAATGGGATATAGGGCTGGCTGAAGAGGGAACTTTAGTTAGAGAATTTTTGAAAACAAAAGGGATTTCGAAAGCTGCTTTAACGGATATAAAGTTCCGCGGGGGAGCAATTGAAGTAAACGGTCAACACACAAGTGTTCGTCACAAGTTACAAGCTGGTGAAGAGTTACAAATCTTTTTTCCAGTGGAGGAAAGAAGTGAAGGGATGGAAGTGGAAGATATCCCTTTATGTATCGTATATGAAGATGATGCGGTTCTTGTTATAAATAAAGAAGCAAATATGTCGACGATTCCGTCTAGGGAGCACCCGTCAGGAAGTATTGCAAACGCTCTTTTATATCATTATGATAAACAAAATCTTGCAAGTACGGTGCACATTGTGACGAGGTTAGACCGTGATACTTCAGGGCTTATGTTAATTGCGAAAAATAGATTCGTTCACCACCTTTTATCGAAGCAGCATCAACAAAAAGGGGTGAAACGAACGTATGAGGCAATCGTTCATGGGACTATTTTAGAAGAAGTAGGAACGATTGACGCGCCAATCGGACGAAAAGCGGATAGTATTATCGAGCGAACTGTCTGTGAAGATGGTCAAAGAGCTGTTACTCATTTTAGAGTGATGGAGAGTTCTTCCGATAAGACGCATGTAGCGCTTGAGCTCGAGACGGGAAGAACACATCAAATTCGTGTACATATGGCATATATAGGAAATCCGCTACTTGGGGATGATCTATACGGTGGCCGAAGAGATGTGATAAAACGTCAAGCGCTGCATAGTACATCTTTGACGTTTTATCATCCTATTTTAGAAAAGGGAATGACTTTTACCGTAAGTATCCCAGAGGATATGCAATACGCTCTACATAACAATTAAAAGGGAACAAAATTCTTATCATAAAAAGAATTTTGTTCCCTTTTTTTAGCGAAATAATATTAAAATTTGATTTTCACCAGTACGTTTTATAACGAAAAAGCCACTTTCAGCTTTCGTGGCAATGCCGTCATCATTCGGACGACAATATCCGTGTGTTTCGCAAGTGCCGTCATCACGTACTAACATTTGTCCAATTAATCCGACAGGAAGCCACTCAGTACGGTCTCTTCTTGATATATACTTACAAGCTGGATCCCATTCTGTATTTAAAAGAGGTCGTATTTCTTGCGTATCCGTACGCGTATATTGACGTTTTCCGAAGCTATCTGTTTTATAGCGTTTTTGCCAACTTAAAGCACCGCTATTTCCTATGAGAGCAGGCGTAGCGCTGGATATGCCTAATATGAATGTATCATTTGAAGTAGCTTTTCGAATTTTTTCTTCGCTACTAAATGTAATGAAATAGCCGATATCAATAGGGCTATGATCTGCTGCCTCAAACATTTGTGCAAAATCAGTACCACCTGCATTGTAAGAAGCACCATCGATATACATTTCTCCGTTATGGGCAAGCCATTTGGCACCTATATTATAATCAGTGTCATTTGTCCCATTTGCGATAAACCAGGAATAAGCTTCTTCTGCTGTACCAAATTTCCCCATAATATGGCTGCCTGCAAAATTAGCTGTTGATGTATGATTTCCTTCCGCATGAGATGAGAATCCGTTAGCGATAGTTGCGGTTCCTTCTGCATGTGCTGCTTCGCCCAAAGCAATTGCATGTTTTCCTTCTGCATGAGAATAAGAGCCGCCTGCTGTCGTTTCACTTCCTTCGCTATGCGAACTATGTCCAGTTGCCTTTGTTTTTGTCCCTTCTGCATGAGAAAAGGGACCCGTTGCATGTGTAAGAAGCCCTTCTGCATGTGAAGCGATTCCATCAGCTTTAGAGTGAAGTCCTTCTTTATATGCGTGACGAGCTCCTTTGTTATTTTCTTTTTTTATAGGTGTAGGTACAGGAGCCTGAATAGGGGCGGATCTTTCTATTTGTACATCGTTGCCCGAGATTAATGCTTCTTTTATTTTTTTTACTTGATTTATAATAGTAGCTGGAATTTCTGGTTGTACTTTTTCCTTTATTGCTGCAGGAATGTTTTCTTCTATATTTTTTTGTATCTTTTCCGAATTAAGCACAGGTTCATCATTATTAGAAGCGAGCTTCTTTTTTTGTTTTGCTTTTATTTTCCTGCTATCTATAATTCGCCTCATAACAGCATTTTCTAAAGAGATATATTTTTCTCTCGGTTTGCTTTTTTTTGATGACTCTTGTTCTTCTATTTCTTCTATAGCTGCCGCTCGAATACTGCACCAGTTGTTAATTCCATACATGGGATGATATAAAGGGTGGAATTTTCTTTTTTGTTTAGAAGATTTTTTCTTCATTCCGTCACCTCCTGCGACAGTATATGCCGTGCAATTAAAAAAAGATGCACTTTATTGCATCTTTTTTTAATTGCTTTATCTAGTTTTAGTGAGGAATATGTCTAGAAAACACCATGATCCTCTGCAAATCGTGAATTGTATTAAGTAGAGGTATTTATCCCGATTGGTGCGGGCTAATAATCAGTGGGGGATGAACAAAACCCCCACTGATTAAAGTTTCACTTTATGAAATTGGGCGGAACTTTTCAGGGACAAAAGGTAGGGAAGAAGGGACAGAAACGGTCTCCAACTCAGGGTAACGTAGTCCAGTTAGTTTACCACCAAATACAGCACCAGTATCAATATTGACTGTATGATTCACAAAGCGAGGTTCATTGACAGGTGTATGTCCATAAACAATCCATGTTTCACCCTTATACTCTTTCGCCCAATCTTGGCGGACAGGTGAGCCGTCAGGGTGTTTTTCGCCTGTAATATCACCATATAATACAAAGGTTTCTACTTTTTTATCTTGTCTTCCTATGTAATCTTGCCGAATACCAGCGTGACAGACGGTTAATTTTTTTTCATCCAGTATGTGATATAGCGGTGATTGTTCGTAAAGAGTAATGAATTTTTCTTTTATTATTTGTTGCTTATTAGAAGGCAATGCCTCATATTCTGCAACAGTTGTTTCGAGCCCATGGGCGATTGTAACATTACGTCCAAGGAAGAAACGATACAGTTTATTACAGTGATTCCCTGGAGCATAATAAGCATCTTTTCTATTTATTACGAGCTCCCATACAATTTCAATCATCCGTAATGAATGAGGACCTCGGTCTGTAATATCACCAACGAATGCAAGCCTTCGTTTTGCGTTATGAATTGGGATACCACTATCCCAGCTATACCCTAGTTTCGTTGTTAAATCTTGAAACTCTTGGAAGCATCCGTGAATATCACCTATAATGTCATATTTCATATTTAAACCTCCAGCTCATTTTTTCATTAGTATATCTAAAATGGACATAGAAAAAAACCATACCGTTTTTCGATATGGTTCATTTAAACATAAAGATTTTAGTTCTTGAGCGTACGTTTAAAATAAATCCAATAGCAACCATATATGTGAGCAGTGAACTCCCGCCGTAGCTCATAAGCGGTAACGTTATTCCTGTAATAGGGAGTAAACCAATTGTCATCCCAATATTTTGGAATACTTGGAACGTAAACATTCCAATTGTACCAGCGCAAATATAACTACCGAAAGGTTCATTGCTTTCTAAAGCGATATGGATCATTCGGTAAATGAGTAAGAAAAAAAATGAAATAATAACACTTGCTCCTAAAAAACCGAATTGTTCAGCGATATTTGTAAAAATAAAATCTGTATGTGGCTCTGGAAAATATACTTGTCTATTTTCCCATCCTTTTCCTTGCATCTCTCCTGATCCAGTAGCTAAAAATGCTTGTCTTAATTGATATCCTTGTGCGTCATATTCATAAGGTGCAAGCCAACCATAGAAGCGATTTAATTGATATTCTTTTAGAATGTGCTCTTTAAAGAACTCTGTATGCGTGAAATAAATATATGTTAAGGTAGAGCCTATGGCGAAAATACCGGAGGTTAATCCGAGGATAAAGCGCCAACGTATACCAGAAACTAAAACCATTGTTGCAAGCATCGCTGAAATGACCATTGTGTTTCCTAAATCAGGTTCTTTTGCGATTAGAAGTAGTGGAGGTAAACTAGCTGCAAATATTTTTAAAAGTAAAATGAAATCTTCACGAGTTGTCCGAAAAAGGTATTTTTCATTATGATTCGCTATAATTCGTCCAACGACGATAATCAAAAATAATTTCATAATTTCAGAAGGCTGAAAGTTTCCGATGCCTGGAAGTCTGTACCATGCGGTAGCCCCTTTAATTGTAACGGCGCCAGGAACTTGAAGTTCTAGGCCAATTAGAAGTATGAGTGCAAAGCTATATAAATACCAAGCAATTTGTTTATAGCGATCGAAATCAATAACCATAATAACACCAATGGCGATAAATCCAATGGCATACCATTGGATTTGTTTTAATACAAAATTTACGTTTTGTAAAAATGGTGGTAAAGAAGCTTGTGCACTTGCGATAGCAAAGCAGCTAACAATCCCAATGGCAAATAAAATGAATATTAATATGTAGTCTATTTGATATTGAGTGTTCGGATCTTTCACTGTATGAATTCCTTTCTACTGCTCTCTATATTAGTGGGTTTTAGTTGGTGCATCACATAGTTTAAAAAGAATGTATGAACTATACGCATTATTCACGTAAAGCTCACACATTTTATTTTCGCAGAATAGACTAATGATGTAGCTCTTTTATAATTATGTCCAAACAATGGGAAAGACGTACATGTGCATCTGGAATGAGGTTTGGTAGCTGGCTATAATATTCTAAGGAACCTTTACACCATTTATAAGCGCTAATTAGACCTAGTCTATAATCTGTATTATCTTGTAAAAATCCGTATTCTTTTGAAGTTATAACGAGGTGCGTAAAATCCTCAGATCCTTCAAGGAGCTTGCTGTGTATTTGTTGCCCAGTATGGTAGCGAAATTGGCTTAAAGGTTCGGATATGTATACTGCGTCTCCTTTAGAAAGTAAGGAAATCCATGATGCCATATCGACACTACAAGAATAGTGCCTTCCTTTTAGCGTGCCGAAAGGTTCAGTGAGTAACTGTTTTCTAAACAGAATAGTTGTAGGCTCACCGATAATGTTATGTCCACCTTTTAACATCCAGTCGCCTAAAAATATTCCGTTTAATTGAATGTCTTCGCTATATAATCTTTGTGTTGGATGAGCATCTCCAATTAAATTCCCGTGATCATCAATACGTACTCGATAAGAAGTTATAAGAACGAGATTTTTATTTGTGTCTTGCTCAAAATAAGCCATCATTTTTTGTATTTTATGATTATAAAACACATCATCGTCCATTAAAAAATTTATATACTCCCCATTAGATTTCTCTAAGAGCATAAGATCGTTATGAAATTGTCCTAAAGTAGTGGTATTTCGAATGTATGTTATGTTTTTATAATTAGGTAAATACTGTTCATTTATTAAGATTTCTGTTTCATCATTTGTACTATCGTCTCCTATAATAATTTCAATGTTTGGATAAGTTTGTGCCAATGCACTTTCTAGAGCAATTTTGAAATAATGTGGTCGATTATAAGTGGGAATAAGGATGGAAACGAGAGGTGACTTTTTTTTATTATTCATACGAAACTACCTTTCAGAAGCTTTTTTTGTAAGAACGATATCTTGATAACTTGTATATTCATTTCTGCCGCACCATAAACCATAATGCGGTTTATTAATTACCTCTAAGCCATGTTTATTTAATAAGGTGCGGATATCTTCTTCAGGATAGGCAACTGCGAAATTAGGAATATCTTTATTCACAACATAACAATTTTCAATTTGATGATAAAAACCTAATGTACTTAGCCCAGAATTTAAGTAATAGGATGATTCAGGGTTAATGAGAAAGAAGGTAATAAAACATCTCCCATCTTTTTTTAGAACACGTACAATCTCAGATACGTAATGTTCTAATTCTTTCGGAAGGAGATGGGTAAATACAGAAGTTAAAAAAATAAAATCGAATGAATCGTCTTCATATGGAAATTTGTATTGAGAAGCATCTTCTTTTCCTTCTGGGTTGTAGAATTGATTATATATATCAACGTGTTCAAAATGGAAATTGCTACGGGCAGTTGAAATATTATTTTTGCACCATGTAATGCCATCTTTAAATAAATCAAATCCATAATAAGCTCCATCATCACCTAAGTAATTCATTAATGGAACCGCCATTCGACCGACACCACAACCTACATCTAACACTGTTTCATTGGATTTTAAACTACCAATTTGAATAAAATGCTTTATGAATTCTTTTCCAACCTTTTGAAAGTCGCCACCTACATATTGGACGAGTTCGGGAGGTGGGATTAATGCGATTTTTTTTTCAAGCTCGCTCATAATTTCACTCCTTCCTTGTAGTAAATAGGGAACCAACATTTTTAACATGCAGCTAACATTTTATAGTGGGAGGGGAAACGATATTAGAACTGTTGCGATATGTAAAAAGCTCCCTAGAACAACTGGAAATAGTAATGGGAGCTTTTGTTTTTATTTATCATGCTATCGGCGAAGGCTAATAATTAGTGTGAGATGGAGAAACCCTAACTGAATAAAGTTTCGCCCTATTCTTTTCGCCAATAAACCCCGAATACATCAATTTTAGTAATAGGAGCTTTTAAGTTTCTTTGATTTCTAAAGTCTGTCACGGCCTCTGCGCAAGCTGGTAGTCCATAGTCATCAATAATAATATAGCCACCCTTAGAAACTTTATCGTATAAGTTCACGAGACCATCCATTGTGGATTCATACATATCACCGTCAAGGCGTGCAATTGCGATTTTTTCTATTGGTGCTGTTGGTAAAGTATCTTTAAACCAGCCTTTTAAAAATTTTACTTGATCATTTAATAAATCATATTTTCTAAAATTCTCTTGTACTTGTTCTAAAGAAACGCGTAAGTAATCGAAAGAGTGTAAATAATCTCCGTAATCTTTCGGATAGTGTTCTAAATTCGGTGTTGGCAAACCTTCAAATGAATCTGCAACCCACACATTACGATCAGTAATGTTATTTGCCTGTAAAAAACCATTCATAAAAATGCACGATCCCCCGCGCCACACACCTGTTTCAATAAAATCACCTTCTATATTTTCACGGACAACTGTTTCTAGTGCTTCATGTAATTGATTCATTCGTTCTCGGCCGATCATACTGTGTGCTGCTCTTGGCCAATCCATCCCATCTTGACGTTCACTTTTTAAAACATCTGGTTTCACAATTTTCAAGTTATGGTTTTCAGCATATTGCTTAATGAATAAAGGAAGTGGTACGGTAACTGGTTCATATGGAAGTTCCTTAGAAATATGTAATGAAGCAGGTAAGTATGGCTCATACTCTAGCCATATTTCAAATAAAATTGTTTTCTTTAACAACTCGAGATAAAGCTGAACAGCAAATTTATTTTCCATATTTGTGCCTCCTGCAAAATGTCATACAACAATATGATTATGTAGATAGTGAAAGTTTCATGCTTGAATTCATAATTGAAAAAGCAGTAAAACTGATATCAGTTTTACTGCTAAGTAAAAAAATTAAGCGATTTTTTCAATAATAATGGATGCACTTGTACCAAGAGCTAGAGATAATCCAAGTCCTGTAACGACAGCTTCAACCATTGATGGCGTTATTGTAATTTGTGTAATTGCCTGGATAACGAGAGGCGCTCCAAGTGAGATTAAACTTGTTCCAGCGCCAGGTACATTAACGCCGTTCACTTGAATTGCAAGGCTACCTAATATACTTACTGCTGCAGTATATGCGATAACAGTAATTTTATAGAATCCAGTTTCACTTATGATGAAAGTATCAGCGTCTAATTGAGAAATTGCTGTACCAAACTGAGATCCAACCGTGTTAAACGGTACAGGATCATTAATTCCAAGAGCTAAAGAAACTGTAGCAGAGTTAAATGCATACAATCCTGCTGGAAGTCCTAATCCAGATGGCCCAGTAGGCCCAGTAGGCCCGGTAGGTCCAGTTGCGCCAGTGTCTCCAGTCGGCCCAGTAGGTCCAGTTGCGCCAGTGTCTCCAGTCGGCCCAGTAGGTCCAGTTGCACCAGTGTCTCCAGTCGGCCCAGTAGGTCCAGTTGCGCCAGTGTCTCCAGTCGGCCCGATAGGTCCAGTTGCGCCAGTGTCTCCAGTCGGCCCGATAGGTCCAGTTGCGCCAGTTGTACCAGTGTCTCCAGTCGGCCCAGTCGGCCCAGTAGGTCCAGTCGGCCCAGTAGGTACGGTAGGTCCAGTAGGTCCAGTCGGCCCAGTAGGTCCAGTCGGCCCGGTTGGAAGTGTAAACGGTGGTATTGGTGGTAAAGTTGGACCTACAAGATTAGGATCAAATGCACTAGCTGATAAGAATTCATCAGGATTTAAGCCATCTGAATAATTATTATTTGACATAAATTCACCTCCATAAAGCTTTCATTATATAGTAGATGCAAAATCACAAGAAAATGACACGGACATTTGAATTATTAAAAAGAAATCTTAAATAGCTTGAACAAGTTAAAAAAATGGAAAGTTTATTGTATGTATAACATATGATTGAGTTGGAAGAGGGTGATTATGTTGAACAAGCAAGGAATTACAATTAGTCTATGTATGATTGTTCGCGATGAGGAAAATACAATAGATCGATGTTTGGACGCGGTAGAAAAAATTGTTGATGAAATTATTGTAGTTGATACAGGATCCACTGATCGAACGAAGGAAATTGTAGCAAAATACACTTCTAACATACACGATTTTCCGTGGGTTGATGATTTTGCGGCAGCTAGAAATTTTGCGTTTTCAAAAGCAACGCAAGAATATATATTATGGTTAGATGCTGATGATGTGTTATTAGAGGAAGCTCAAGAATCACTGAAAACATTAAAACGAGAGTTAGATGGTAAAGTTGACGCTGTTTCTATGCCTTATTATCTTGTAATGGATTCTAATGGGAAACCTTTATATTGCACAAGAAGATATCGACTTGTAAAGCGTGAAAAACAATTTCAATGGTTTGGAAAGGTGCATGAGTATTTAGCTGTTTCTGGTGAGATTTACAATAGTAATGTCGCCATTACACATAAGAAAGAAAAAGAAATAACGAATCGTAATTTGAAAATTTTTCAAAATGCTGTAGCAGCTGGAGAAGAATTAAGCCCGAGAGATTTATTTTATTACGGTAATGAATCTATGGATAATCAAAAATACGACGATGCGGTTCTTCTGTATGAAACATTTCTTAATCAAGAGGAAGGATGGCATGAAGAGAAAATTTATGCATGTGGTAAGTTAGGAGATTGTTATGCGAAGTTAGGAGACTGGGAGAAGGCAGTTGAAACTTGTACGAAGTCGTTTCGTTATGGTATTCCTAGAGGAGAGAATTGTACAAGAATAGGATATATATATATGGAACAACAAAAGTATAATGAAGCGATATTTTGGTTTAAGCTAGCAACTGAAGTGCCGCTAGCAGAGGATAGTCCTTTTCACAGTCCGGCTAGTTATACGTGGATTCCATATTTACAAATGTGTATTTGTTATAGCAGATTAGGAGATCAAGATAAAGCTTATTATTATAATGAATTGGCAGCTTCTTATGTTCCGAATAATGCTGCGATTGAATATAACCGTAAATATTTTAGAGGCATCTATGATAAACAATATAAAATGTAATTTGTTCTATTTTTAGGAAATGACTTGTCGCTATTCTAATGATAGTAGAATGGCTATATATTAGATTATCGGTAATGCAACCAATAGAGATGGCATCCTTTGTAGAATATCTTTTGTTTATATTTCAAATTCAATTTGCATAAGGAGTGTGTGAAATGAATCGGGAGAAAAGTTCTTTATACGAAGAAAAATCTGAACATTATTATAATGCGATAAACCCTAATTTATTCAAGCATATAAAAAAGGAATGGCAAGAAGTTCTTGATATTGGTTGCTCGAGCGGTGCATTAGGAGCGGCTATAAAAGAAAATGGAGCACGTGTATCAGGAATTGAGGCGTTCCCAGAGGCTGCCGAAAAAGCGAAAGAAAAACTAGATCATGTTATTTTAGGTGATATAGAAACAATGGATCTTCCTTATGAGAAGGAACAATTTGATTGTGTCATATTCGGGGATGTATTAGAGCATTTATTTGATCCGTGGGCTGTTATAAAGAAAGTAAAGCCATATATAAAAGAAAATGGTGTGATTTTAGCTAGCATACCAAACGTTGCGCACATTTCAGTATTAGCTCCCTTACTCGCTGGAAATTGGACGTATACAGAATATGGATTATTAGATAAAACGCATATTCGTTTCTTTACTTTTAATGAAATGCTAAGAATGTTTTTAAAAGCAGGATATTCTATTAGTAAAGTAGATCGTGTATATGTTGATCATAAAATATATGAGCCACTTATTGAAGAGTTATATGGAATTTGTAAAAAGTATCGTCTTGGAAGTGGCTTCATGGCTGAGACAGTTGTATTTCAATATATTATTGAAGCAGAAAAATCACAATTATGAGTGCTGCAGAAAAAACAATACTATTTGTTACATGTATAAATGATCGGAAATTGTATGCACAATGTGCGCGACATATATTGAAATTGGCAGTACCTCCTGGGTATACTATACAATTTATGCCGATTCGAAATGCAAAAAGTATGACGAGCGGATACAATCAAGCCATTTCACATCCAGCGAAGTATAAAGTGTATTTACACCAAGATGTCTTTATTATAAATGGAGCCTTTCTATACGGATTAATTCAATTATTTGAGGAGCATGAACATCTTGGGATGATTGGGATGGTTGGATCCCAATATGTTCCTCCAAATGGTGTATGGAACGAAGGGCGTGGGATTGTCGGGAAAGTCATTGGTTATATGAACGATTTGTTTTATATGGCAAGTTTAGAGCAACCATTTCATGAATCGAAAACATTTATTCCTGCGGAATGTATTGACGGTTTATTGATGGCGACACAATATGATATTCCGTGGCGAGAGGACTTATTTGATGGGTTTGATTTTTATGATGTATCCCAATCTTTTGAATTTAAAAAAGCTGGGTATACAGTCGGTGTCCCTGTGCAGCGTGATGCTTGGTGTATTCATTATCATTTCGATGTAAATATGACGAACTATGAAAAGTATAGAAAAGTATTTGTAGAGAACTATATGTCAGATGTGAATAAGGAAGAATAGAGGGCTACAAAATGAAAGATCATACAATATTAGTTGTTGTTTGTGTAAATAATGAAGAGCTTTTCGAGCAATGCGAAAGGCAAATAAGAAACATTGTTGTTCCCCCTGGCTATGTAGTGCAAATTTTTCCGATACGAGATGCGAAAAGTATGGCAAGTGCGTACAATCGAGCACTTTCATATCCGGCGAAATATAAAGTATATATACATCAAGATACTTACCTTATTAATCGTGATATGTTTTGTACCCTCATTTCTCTTTTTAAAGAAAATGAAAAGCTTGGTTTAATTGGAGTAGCTGGTGCTCAGTTTTTACCGAGTAACGGGATATGGTGGGAAGGGAAAAATTTAGTAGGGAAAGTGATTGAGTACAGAAGACAGAATTATCAATTATTAAATTTGGATCTGGGTTTTTATGGAAATCGATCTTTTATGTCAGTGCAAGCAATCGATGGTTTACTCATGGCAACGCAGTATGATATTCCGTGGCGAGAGGATTTGTTTCAAGGATTTCATTTCTATGATGTGTCACAGTCTTTAGAATTTCAAAAGGCTGGATATTTAATTGGTATCCCTAATCAAGCAAATCTATGGTGTATTCATTACAACGGAGATGAGTTTGATGCGGATACATATGAGAAATACCGGGAAATTTTTGTGGAACATTATAAAGAGGTGCTATCTCCATCATAAGGGAGAGATGAAGGATGAAAGGGATTATTTTAGCAGGCGGGACAGGATCGAGATTATATCCAATAACGAAAGTAACGAATAAACATTTACTTCCCGTTGGGCGGTATCCGATGATTTATCATGCGGTATATAAGCTGAAGCGATGTGAAATTACAGATATTATGATTATTACCGGTAAAGAGCATATGGGAGATGTTGTGAGCTTTCTAGGAAGTGGTCAAGAGTTTGGTGTATCCTTTACGTATCGTGTGCAAGATAAGGCGGGTGGGATTGCGCAGGCACTAGGACTTTGTGAAGATTTCGTAGGAAATGATCGGATGGTAGTTATATTAGGAGATAATATCTTTTCAGATGATATTTGCCCGTATGTTGAAGAGTTTACAAGTCAAAAAGAAGGGGCTAAAGTGCTGCTTCAATCTGTAGAAGATCCCGAGCGATTTGGTGTAGCGCATATTCAAGGCCGAAAAATAATTGGAATTGAAGAAAAGCCGAATGAGCCGAAAAGTTCTTATGCTGTTACGGGAATTTATTTGTATGATTCGAAAGTCTTTTCTTATATAAAAGAATTAAAACCTTCCGCAAGAGGGGAACTTGAAATTACAGATATAAATAATTGGTATTTAAAACGAGGAGTACTTACTTATAATGAAATGAGCGGCTGGTGGACTGATGCGGGAACGCATGCTTCTCTTCAAAGAGCGAATACGTTAGCGCGGGATATAAACTTTGGGAAACAGTTTAATGGAGAATAGGTGAAAATATGAAAGTTGTAGAAACAAATTTTACCGATGCGAAATTGTTAGAACCGAGATTGTTTGAAGACGAGCGAGGTTTTTTTACTGAAAGTTATAATAAGAAGATGCTAGAATCGTTAGGGATTACGCATTCATTTCTGCAAGATAACGTATCTTATTCAGCGCATTCGGGGACGATTCGAGGGCTACACTTTCAAAAAAATCCGAAAGCACAAACGAAACTCATTCAAGTTATGCAAGGTGCAATATATGATGTTATCGTTGATTTGCGAAAAGATTCACCTACATTTAAAAAGTGGAGAGGTTATATTTTAAGTGCGGATAATCATAGGCAATTATTAGTGCCGAAAGGATTTGCTCATGGTTTTTGTACACTTGTACCTCATACAATTGTTATGTATAAAGTAGATGAGTATTATAGTGCTGATCACGATTCCGGTTTGCTTTGGGAAGATAAAGAATTATCAATTCCATGGCCGGTAACAAATCCTATCTTGTCCGATAAGGATCGAATATTACCATTACTTCAGGAATATGAAGATAGTTTTTAAGTAGGAGAGTTGTTTATGAATATATTAGTTACAGGTGGAGCTGGATTTATTGGAAGTAATTTCATTCACTATATGTTAAAAAACTATGAAACATATAAAATCATTAATTACGATGCATTAACATATAGCGGGAATTTAAATAATGTAAAGTCTATTCAAGAAAATCCTAACTACTCATTTGTAAAAGGGAAAATCCAAAATGGAGAGCTGCTGGAACATGTTGTTAAGGAACGTGACGTGCAAGTAATTGTAAATTTCGCAGCTGAATCACATGTGGATCGTAGTATTGAAAACCCAATTCCTTTTTATGATACGAATGTAATAGGTACAGTCACGCTGTTGGAGTTAGTGAAAAAATATTCACATATTAAACTCGTGCAAGTATCAACAGATGAAGTATACGGTTCTTTAGGGAAAACAGGAAAGTTTACCGAGGAAACCCCGCTAGCTCCTAATAGTCCATATTCTTCAAGTAAAGCGAGTAGCGACATGATAGCCTTATCTTATTATGAAACGTATCAATTACCGGTTATTATAACGCGTTGTTCTAATAACTACGGACCGTACCAATATCCTGAGAAATTAATTCCGTTAATGGTTACGAATGCGCTTGAAGGAAAGAAACTACCATTATATGGTGATGGATTGAATGTAAGGGATTGGCTGCATGTAACGGATCATTGTAGTGCAATTGACACCGTTTTGCATAAGGGATGTGTAGGAGAGGTGTATAATATCGGCGGAAATAACGAAAAAACAAATGTAGATGTTGTGGAACAAATTATAAAACTTTTAGGAAAAACGAAAAAAGATATTGAATTTGTAACAGACCGTTTAGGTCACGACCGTCGTTATGCGATTGATGCACAAAAAATGAAGAATGAGTTTGAATGGGAACCGAAGTATACGTTCGAACAAGGATTAAAAGAAACGGTGGAATGGTATAAAAACAATGTGGACTGGTGGAAACCACTAAAAGAAAAGTAAGGGGCATGTAGATGAAAGAACGGATTATCATAACGGGAGCGAACGGTCAGCTAGGGAAGCAACTACAAGAAGAGTTGAATTCTGAGGAATATGACATATATCCATTTGATAAAAAGTTATTAGATGTAACAAATATATCCCGAATTAAGCAAGTGGTACAAGAAATAAAGCCACATACAATTGTTCATTGTGCAGCGTATACGAAGGTAGATGGTGCTGAGAAAGAACAGGATCTTGCTTACTTAATAAATGCGATTGGAGCTCGAAATGTAGCGGTTGCTTCACAATTAGTAGGGGCTAAGTTAGTGTATGTCAGTACCGATTATG
This sequence comes from Bacillus mycoides, assembly GCF_000832605.1. GTDB lineage: Bacteria > Bacillota > Bacilli > Bacillales > Bacillaceae_G > Bacillus_A > Bacillus_A mycoides. Next base: position 4,529,076 of record NZ_CP009692.1, on the reverse strand, counting down.
TATTTCCAGGTGACAAACCGGATGGCTATCATGAATTTCATAATCCAGCACCGATAAATATATATGGAGCTTCTAAATTTGCAGGAGAGCAGTTCGTAAAAGAGTTACATAATAAATATTTTATAGTTCGTACATCGTGGTTGTATGGTAAGTATGGAAATAATTTTGTGAAAACGATGCTACGATTAGGAAAAGAGAGAGAAAACATATCTGTTGTAGCGGATCAAATTGGCTCTCCTACGTACGTGGCAGATTTAAATATGATGATTAATAAGCTCATTCACACTTCTTTATACGGTACGTATCACGTATCCAATAGAGGATCATGTTCTTGGTTTGAATTTGCCCAAAAAATATTTTCGTATGCAAATATGAAAGTGAATGTATTACCTGTTTCAACTGAAGAATTCGGATCGGCGGCTGCGAGACCAAAATATTCTATCTTTCAACATAACATGCTACGATTAAATGGTTTTTTACAAATGCCTACTTGGGAAGAAGGATTAGAAAGGTTTTTTATAGAAACAAAAAGTCATTAACAAATTTATGTTAGTGACTTTTTTGTTTGCCTTTAAGAGGTTTTATGGTACTATAATTATAGTATCAGGTACTAATAACAAGTATAAGTATTTCTGGGAGGATATATCATGGAACTATTACAAGGGAAAACATTTGTTGTTATGGGCGTTGCGAACCAAAGAAGTATTGCATGGGGAATTGCTCGCTCTTTGCATAATGCAGGTGCAAAATTAATATTCACATATGCAGGAGAGCGTTTAGAAAGAAACGTTCGTGAACTAGCGGAAACATTAGAAGGACAAGAATCACTTGTATTACCTTGTGATGTAACGAATGATGAAGAACTTACAGCTTGCTTTGAAACTATTAAGCAAGAAGTTGGTACAATTCACGGTGTTGCTCACTGTATTGCTTTTGCAAATCGTGATGATTTAAAAGGCGAATTTGTAGATACTTCTCGCGATGGATTTTTACTTGCACAAAATATTAGTGCATTCTCTTTAACAGCTGTAGCAAGAGAAGCGAAGAAAGTGATGACAGAAGGCGGAAATATTTTAACTTTAACATACCTTGGCGGCGAGCGCGTTGTGAAAAACTATAACGTTATGGGTGTTGCGAAAGCTTCGTTAGAAGCTAGCGTGAAATATTTAGCGAACGATTTAGGACAACATGGCATTCGCGTTAACGCTATTTCTGCAGGACCAATTCGTACGTTATCTGCGAAAGGTGTAGGCGACTTTAACTCAATCTTAAAAGAAATTGAGGAACGCGCACCACTTCGTCGTGCGACGACTCCAGAAGAAGTTGGAGATACAGCAGTATTCTTATTCAGTGATTTAGCACGCGGAGTAACAGGTGAAAACATTCATGTTGATTCAGGATATCATATTTTAGGATAAATATAATAGGAATTAAAGTTTAAAAAGGACAGTCTCTAAACGTTGAGACTGTCCTTTTTAATTGTTCCCAGAAAGAACGATTTTTAACGAAAGTTCTAGCCACGTTATGAATATAACTATAATAGTACACGATTTATCCAGCTACGTATGGAAGTGGGAGGGACGAGTGTGAAGAATAAAAATAAAAGTTCAACAGTTGGAAAACCGTTGTTATATATTGCACAAGTAAATTTAGAACTCGCTGCACCGAAAATAAAAAGAATTATTTTAACGAATTTCGAAGATGAGGATCAAAAAGAGCAAAGTAATAGAAATGAAAGTATTGTAAGTAGTGCTGTGGAAGAAGTGGTAGAACAAGAGAAACAAGAACCACGAGAGGAGCCTAAAGTGGAGGTGGAAGAAAAAGTAGAGGAAGAGCAAGTGAGAACGGTCCCTTACAATAAATCCTTTAAGGATATGAATAATGAAGAAAAAATTCATTTTTTATTAAATCGTCCTCATTACATTCCAAAAATAAGATGTAGAATAAGAACGACGACCGTCTCATATATAGGATCGATTATATCTTACCGTAATGGCATTGTATCCATTATGCCACCAAATAGTATGAGAGATATTCGATTATCTATAGAAGACATCAAATCGATTGATATGGCCGGCTTTTAAATATGTAAAGGTGGTAGAAAGCTTCTACCACCCCAATAGTTTTTTAGTTTACTTAACTATAGAAACGTCGCGTAAGCACTGAATAGCACAGAAGCAGCTTAAATCAACAGTAATGCAAGTAGATGTCGAGATTAATCTTGCATTTGGTATAGCTAAAAACGTACAAATTGGATCGTCGCCAGGTGGTACAGGAGACCCATCACCTAATACTACAGTTAACACACGTAGGACAGCACAGCTATCGTCATCTACGCTTTCTACACGGAAAATTGGAGATTGGCAGCTAGTAAGGCTTGAAGATGGTGCAAATGCTTCAAATGGCGTTCCAGCTTTTGTGTATAAAATAAAAGGGCGTGTATTTGCTACTGCTGCTGTATTGTGTGCTCCTAAAAATGGAATTTCACAACCAGAACCACATGTTGAACTAGAGCAATCTTGTAGTTCATTGATGAATTTTACGACGTCAACTACGCAGTGAGAAGAGCTATGGTGTTTATTTTCGTTACAACTCATTAATGTCACTCCTTATCTTCTTGTTTGTATTTACATTAATAAGATATTGGAGTGGGGGAGATTTGGTCACAATCTTAAGACCTTTTTTTTTAAATAGGCTAAAGAGGATAGGGAAGGTGGAATTATGTTATTTACAAGCTGGCTTTTATTTTTTATTTTTGCGCTAGCTGCATTTAGGTTAACTCGTCTTATTGTTTATGATAAAATTACAGCTTTTTTGCGAAGACCGTTTATTGATGAGTTAGAGATTACAGAGCCTGATGGAAGTGTATCGACTTTTACAAAGGTGAAAGGGAAAGGATTAAGAAAGTGGATTGGAGAATTATTAAGCTGCTATTGGTGTACAGGTGTGTGGGTTAGTGCTTTTTTATTAGTTTTATATAAATGGATTCCTATTGTTGCAGAGCCTGTACTAGCATTATTAGCCATTGCAGGTGCAGCAGCGATCATTGAAACAATTACAGGATATTTTATGGGAGAATAATAAAGTGAAAATTTAATCAGTGTGGGGCATCCCCCGCTAATTATCAGCCCGCACCAATCGGGATAAATCTTCATGATGTTAGAAAAAGCGGAGTTTAAGAGGATGCGGGAACGGAAATAAAGAGTTGTTCATATAGTAAATAGACAGAATTGACAGTAGAGGAGATGTTTGCTGTGAGCAATAATCCAAGGCAAAATTCATATGATCTACAGCAGTGGTATAACATACAGCAACAGCAACAAGCACACCAACAGGCATATCAAGAACAGTTACAGCAACAAGGGTTTGTGAAAAAAAAGGGATGCAACTGTGGGAAAAAGAAGAATACAATAAAACAATATGAAGAATGAAACACTCATGTTACGGTGAGTGTTTTTTATTGTAAAAATAAAAAGCGGTATTTCAATTAAGAAATACCGCTTTTTACTAGCTAATTTGTGCAACTGTTAATGCTGCAGCACGGATGTCTACAGTTCCAAGCAGTTCAACTGGTACAATTTGAATTAAGTCACCAGGGTTTAAGTTAATAAGAATAACACCACTGGATACGTCTACTTCACCAGTACCAATAACGTTAGAGCGAACCGCTGTACCTGATCCAGGAATAATGTTAGCTGGTGTACCTAATGATAAGAAGAAACGACCAGCTTCTGGTGCAGTAGGAACGTTATCAAGACTGATCGTTAATGTATAACTGATTTGATAAATACCAGCTACTTGAATTCGAATACCGTCTCCGACACTTACTGTATTATTTATTACAGGAACAGTAATATTTGGGTTTGGACTTACGCTAGGTAATAGTAGTGGTGTGAATAGTGAAGCGAACTGAGGTGCAGAAGCGTTGAAAGCAAAACCGAAGGCAGGTAGTGTACTAGCTGGTTTCGCCTCACAATCAATGTTATTAAATTCGCAATCAGAAGAGAACATGTTTTTCACTCCTTTATCTGTTTCTACTTTTAGTTAATGAAAAGGACAGGTTCTATGTTCTAGACAAGTTCCCAATTTTATAAAAAATACATAATAATACCTTTTAAGCATGGATTGGGTGGCAGAATCATCTGCCACCCAATCCATGCTTAAATTAGTATTCAGTTTTATATAGAAACATCGCGTAAGCATTGAATAGCGCAGAAGCAACTTAAATCAACAGTAATACAAGAGGAGGTTGATACTAATCTTGCATTTGGTACAGCTAAAAATGTACAGATTGGATCGTCACCAGGTGGTACAGAGGTACCATCACCTAAAACTACAGTTAATACACGCAATACAGCACAGTCATCATCATCTATACTCTCTACACGGAAAATTGGAGATTGGCAGCTAGTAAGGCTTGCAGATGGTGCAAATGCTTCAAAAGGTGTTCCAGCTTTTGTGTATAAAATAAAAGGACGTGTATTCGCTACTGATGCAGTGTTATGTGCTCCTAAAAATGGAACTTCGCAACCAGATCCACATGTTGTGGTTGCACATTCTTGTAGTTCATGTATAAAACGAACGACATTAGATACACAGTTGAAATCACAATCATGGTGTTGATGATCTTCATTACAATTGCAGCTCATTATGTTCACTCCTTATCGTGAGTTCTGACATACACTATTACAATATGAACGGGATATGGTTGATATTACGTTAATTCTCAGGATAGAAACAGGGAATTTATATAGAGGGGATGTACATATCGTGATATGGAAAAAGACACCCATTATTTAATGGATGTCTTTTCAGGTAAATCTTTTTGCGTAGTATATAGAAAACGAGATATATCTAGTTTCTTTCCTCTGAAAAATTGCGGGGAGGAAATGTAAAGTTCTTCTTTTGCGCGTGTAATGGCGACATAGAGTAATCGTCGTTCTTCTTCTAATGCTTCAGAAGTCTCCGTCACACGGTCATTTGCATCTTTTAAAGAAGAAGTATGCGGCAATATACCATCGCTTGCTCCGAGTAAAAAGACGCATGGAAACTCAAGGCCTTTCGCGTTATGAATTGACATAAGCGATACAGCATCTTTTTGCGGCATTGTTTTTAATGCTTCCATTTCTTTTTGACCTTGAATGGCCTCGTTAATAAATTGTAAGTAAGCTGGAATATCCGTAAAGCGAGTTGCTGATTCCATTAATTCTTCTAACATTTCTTCTTGTATGTCCTTATGCATCGTAAAGGAAGAACGATCATTACTTTGTAAGTACTCTAAATACTTTCCTTTACCATGAATAATTTCTTTCAATGCTTTTTTCGGTTCAAGTTCTTTTATAAACTTAATAAAATCGATTCGCTCATTTACTTTTTTAACTTGAAAAGGTTTCAAGCTTGGGTTTAGTAATAGAAAATGAAGAAGAGAAGGGAAACGGCCCTCACCATATTTCCATTGTTCACGTTCAATAAATGAAATGCACTCATCACGGCCAATATACATTGTTGGTAATATATTTGAAAGTGATTCGAGGCGGAACGGTTCAAGCACGAGTCGTAAGTGATCTAATACGGGCCTAATTAAAGAATGTTCGTAGAACGATTGGCTCGCTCCATGTTTAATAAATGGAATCTTATGAATTGTAAGCTGATCAAGTAAAGAACGGCTTACAGAATGTGTACGATATAATAAACAAAAATCTTTATAATTTCGTTCACCACTATCTACTTTTTCCTGAATGAGTTGCAAAATTTGATTTGCTTCATCAAGAGTTGTCGCAGGTCGTGCATAAAACGGCTGTATGCCATCGTTACGAACAGAATATAGCTCTTTATCAAAACGTTCTTGATTGAGCTTAATAACTTCATTTCCAAGTCCTACGATAAATGGATTAGATCGATAATTCGTATTAAGTGCGATAATCGTAGTATTATCAAATTCCTTTGGAAAAGATAAAATAATTTGGTGACTTGCCCCTCGCCAGCCGTAAATCGCTTGATCGTCATCACCTGCGATAAATAAATTATTTCTCGGCGTGGCTAACAATTTTACAATTTCATATTGTGCATACGACGTATCTTGAAACTCATCTACTTCAATGTAATGAAAACGCTCTTGTAATTGAGTAAGCAGGGGAGCGTTATTTTCTAACATATAATACATTTCTAATAAGATGTCGTCAAAATCGATATAATTGTGTCGTTGTTTTACCTCTTCGAAACGTTCGTATACTTCTTTGAACTCTTGTTCAACCGGTGTTTTCGCTTTTACATCTTTCGGACGATTCAATTTGTTTTTCTCAAGTGAAATCATAGCGAGTATCGTTTCGGCATCATAATCGTCTTTTAAGCGCAATTCTTTCAAAATTTTCTTTATCATAATTTGTTTATGTTTTTCATTTGCTAAAATTTGCTGATTATATCCTTGACTACGAAGCAATTTTAAAAAGACAGAGTGGAATGTACCAGCAACGACATAGCTACTTGCGGCATGATTCATACCAGGTAAATTCGCTACACGGCTTCGAATTTCTTCAGCTGCTTTTTGTGTAAACGTCAGCAGCAAAATATTTCGCGGATGGACATGTTTTACATTAACTAAATAACCAACGCGAGTTGTTAAAACAGATGTTTTACCACTTCCAGCACCAGCTAGTGTAAGGACAGGTCCTTCTGTCGTTTGCACTGCTTCTAACTGTTTTTCATTTAAATAAACACCTTGCTGTTCTAAAGCGCGGAAATACGCCGCATCTGCATCTTCTTCCATAATTAAATGGATAGATGTTTTCGGAATATGATACGCCGCTTGCGGAATGCCAGCGTGTGTTAACGGTTTTTGTGAAAATTTTTCTTGTGTCATATATTCACCTTCAAAACTATAGCATCAACATTTAACTTTAGCGGAAGAAAAAGAAAATAGCAATGTAAAAAACAGGAGGGGCTACCTCCTGCTACAAAATTATAATTCTTTTATCATTACGACGTGCGGGATATTTGCTTCCATAAACACATCAGAAGCCGTCACGTATCCTAGCTTCTTATAGAAAACTTCAGCATGTGTTTGAGCATGGAGTTTCAATTTCGGTAGAGACTCTTCTTTTGCATGCGCTTCAAGTGCATCCATAATGATTTTGCCAATGCCTTTTTGGCGATGGGAAGCTAGTACGCAAATGCGCTCCATTTTTCCTATTCCATCAACGATGCGGAAGCGACCAGCACCAACTGGAACATCATTATCATATATAACAACGTGTGTTGAAATCTCTTCAAACTCATCATACTCTTCTTCTGCAGAAACCTGTTGTTCATTTACAAATACTTGCTTACGTACAGAGAATGTATCATTTAGTTGTTCGTCCGTTTGTACGATTTGTGCGTGCAAATTAGTTGTTCTCCTTTCCGAGGTGGAATGTTTCATGTACAGTCCACGTTCCATTTTCTAATTGGTATAGAAGGTGGAAACGATCGATTGGTTGCTCATAATAGAAATCTTTCATACGTAATCGACCTAATACATCAGCGTGCTCTGCGTCTGATAAGTCTTGACCGATTGTTAAATGAGGTACGAAAGAGTACTCGCGCTCTTGTGTAAAGAAACCATTATGCATTTCTTCATTTAAGAAAGTAAGTTCAGGTGTTTTTTCTACTTTAAAATAAAGAACATTATTAACAGGTGCGAATGAACCGACTTTCCCAACATGAAGGGTGAAAGGGTTCGTTTTATTTGCGATTGTATGTAACTCATTCACAATCGATTCTAATTGTTCATCTTGCGTCTCAAAGGGTGTTTTCAATGTAATATGTGGCGGAACTAATGCGTAATGCGGATCATAACGTTTACGTAATCCGTTCGCTTTATCTTGAATCATTTTTGATGGAAAAATTACAATTCCTAATTTCATGTTCCAATTCCTCCCTTTGCAAGTCTAGTTAGATTTTGAGAATAAATCTCTTTATCTATTATATCAAATTATTCTGAATACCGCTCTCTATTATTTCATTGATAGAATATGAGAAAATGCTTTTGGTAAATCTGCTTGCCAATATTTCCATGTGTGATTCCCTTCAAACTCTTCATAATGCGTGATGAAATTTCTATCTGTAAGTAGTTTATTTAACTCGCGATTTGGTTCTACGAAATCAGATACTTGTCCGTCTGTACGCTTGACAGCTGTTTCTTCGGTCCCAATTACGTGATAAAGATCTAGCGCCCCCGGATTTTTGAAATCTTTTGCTAAGTTCATGACTGTTTCATCAACAAATGGTGATTGCATAACGACCTTACCAAATGTATGCGGATACATAAGTGCGGTCATGAAGGAAACTGTACCGCCGAGAGAATCTCCAATTAAAACGCGTCCTTTACCCATTTGATACGTTGGATAATTTGCATCAATATATGGAGCAAGCTCGTGAGCAAGGAAGCGAATGTAAGCAGCATTCTTTACATCATTTGGGAAATATTTTTCCTTACGATCGTGTACATTTTTATATGGAATACCGACAATAATTGTGCGGTCAATTTCTTCAGTTTCGCGAAGGCGCTCAATTACACGGTGCGCTTTACCAAGCTGAAAATAATCTCTACCATCTTGTGCAATAACAACCGTATGCTTATGGAGAGGTGTGTAATTTACTGGTAAATAAACAAGAAGTGTAAGCTCCTCTTGAAGTGATGTACTAAAAAATGAAATTTCTTCAATTCTCCCTATTGTTTGATTCATGTATATCCCCCTAAATAAAAATTTACTGTAATGATTGTAAGAGCGACGCTTGTAGTGAAAAGGAAAGAAATAATCACTAATAGGTGCCTTAATTTCTATTTTACCATAATGGTACGAAGAATCTAAAAAATTAGTATTTAAGTTGTGAAAGAAAACGGATATAATGAAGTGGGATTTTTTACAGGTGAGAGGGGAGACAGGATTTGAAACAAGAAAGATCAATCGCACTACCACTAGCAATTTCCATTATAGCAATTTCATTCGCAGCTGTTTTTGCAAAGATGTCCTCAGCACCATCTTCCGTTTTAAGTATGTATCGATTATGGATTATCGTACTTATTATGCTGCCGATCGTTTGGAAAAAACGGGAAGAGTTTAGTAGGATTCAAATAAAAGATTGGGGATTTTTAATTGGATCTGGTTTCTTTTTAGCTCTTCATTTTCTTCTATGGTTTGAATCCTTAAAGCATACGACAGTTGCTAGTTCGACGATTATTTTAGCACTTCAACCGATCGTATCTTTAGTGGGAGGTTTTTTCTTATTTAAAGAAAGAACAACCTATTCAGCAATTGCGACGATGGGAATTGCGATACTAGGCGTAATGTGTATTGGCTGGGGAGATTTAGGGCTAAGTGAGCAAGCAATTTATGGGGATATATTATCCTTTTTAAGTGTAATAGCAGTTGTCGGTTATTTATTTATCGGACAAACGACAGTAAAGAAAGTATCCCATTGGATTTATAGTTTCACTGTATTTGCCTTCGCTGCTATATTTATAGCGATTTATAACGTTATACTTCAAGTGCCATTTACAGGCTATACGAAGTGGGATTGGAGTATTTTTCTTTTACTTGCGATTGTACCAACAGTGTCACACGTCATTAATAATTGGTTATTAAATTACGTAAATGCAACAACGATTTCAATGAGCATTTTAGGAGAACCAGTTGGGGCATCTATACTAGCGTTCTTCTTACTTGGAGAAAAATTAAATGCAATGCAAATTATCGGTAGCATGCTCGTATTGTTTGGTGTATCTGTTTTCTTACTACAGCAACAAAAGCGAACAGCAAAAAATGTAGTGAACGAACCGGCTTATACACAGGAATTATAACGAGTTTATTCTAATATACGAAAAGAGAAGTTATTGGTAACTTCTCTTTTTTTGTTCCATGCAGAAAATAAAACAGATTAATAGGGGGAATTCCCGCCATGTAGCATGAAAAAAGATAATATATAGTGGGGGAAGGAGAGACCAAATGAAAGAGATTTTAATGAAATACATGACAAATCTTACAACATTAAGTGAAGAGCAGCAGCGCATGATCGTAGAAGAATTACAAATTGAAGAGTATAAAAAAGGAACAGTGCTCTTAAGACAAGGAGATGTTCCGTCTAAATGTTATTTTGTATTAAAAGGATGCGTGAGGCAACATTGTATAGATGAATCTGGAAAAGAAGTTACATCAAATTTTTATACAGAAGAACAAGCAATCGCAAATTTCAATCATCATAAACAAGATAAATTATCCCCACATACGTTAACGTGCCTAGAAGATTGTCTAGTTGTAGTTGGCGATCTGTATAGTGAAAAGGACATGTATAAGAAATATTCACAGTTAGAAGAAATGACGCGCCAAATGATTGAATACAATTTTGGTGAAGTACAAGAAGAGCTTACGTTATTTATTGCATCGACACCAGAAGAACGATATAAAGCATTATTACAAAAACGACCGTATTTAATCGATCGTGTTCCGCAATATCAGCTAGCGAGCTATCTTGGTATTACGCCAGAATCATTAAGTAGAATTAAGAAACGACTCAAACAGTAGAGTTTTTTCCACCTCTAAGCAATAGCCATATACTAAATCCTAGTTCACCTGCGATCATCGGTAGTTGAAAGACAACGTTAAAAATGGAAATAATCGCATCAAATTGTGAAAACATCGTATTCATTACGTTAATGATGATATAGCCGATTGCAGCAATGAGCAGTAATATACTAATAGTTTTCGGTATGTTTTTAGATTGAAAGGTTACGTATCCTAAGGTGAGAAGATGTAAGCCGAAAATGATTAATCCTACAGACCAAATGTATTCAAAAGCTTCTAGAAATAACATTGTATATGCTTCTGAATTAGCAACTGTGCTTTTGGAAAGAAGTAATACAAATGTTAAATTGAATATAGCAATCCCAAGTATAGCTGTATACATAAGACGAAGACAGGCAGCTAGTAATGAGAGGCTAGTATAGATAGGTTTTAGAAAGAAATAAAGAGCCCACGAGGCGATAATATCCGTAATAAAAATGATAATCCATCCGAAAATTTCTGCTTTGAAAAGTGAACTTGAAGTTTGAATATTATGGAGTGTCGTGCTCGCATTACTTGGTACAACGAGATTTCCGTGAACAAAACCGTAAGAAAAAAATGCAGTGAATGCCATGATAAGAAGAGAAGTGCCTGCAAATAAGGAAAAATTTCGCTCAGTCATAATACGTCCTCCTATTCTAATGTTGTTTTCATTGTAATAGGGAAGAGGAGGAGATTCATTGACTTAAATCAAGGGAGAGGAAGTTTAGTGGAATTTCCATCAAAAAAAGATGTATGGTTATATCCGATTTTTTTCGTTGTCATTGGAGCGTGTTTTGCTCCCATATTTGTAGGGAGAGAATATTTTCTTTTATTTTTTACAATTCCGTTGGCTATACTGTTTAGTTGGAGTTGGTTTTCAACAAAATATATCGTTAAGGAAGAAATAATTATGATTACATCAGGTCCGGTTAAAAAGCGTATATTTATACGAGACATAAAACGAATTTCCAATACAAAAAATCCAATAGCGGCTTATGCGTTATCATTCGATCGATTAGAAATTGTTTACGGATCATATGAAACAGAGATTATTTCTCCTAAAAATAAAGAACAATTTATTAATCTTGTGAAAAGTAAAAATCCGCACATTGAAATAAAGTAAAAGAGTGGCTACGAAGCCACTCTTTTACTTTGGATTTGTCATATAAGGTTGTACATGAATGACGCATAGGTCACGAAATTTTCCTTCAGCAGTTGTAACAATTACGACTGCTCTTCCTGCACTTTGTCCAGTAATCGTCACAGTTTCACCTTTTGGATATATTGTGATGACATCAGAATTCATATTGGTCCAAATAAGTTCTTTATTCGTCGCTTGCATTGGTAAAACGGAAGCTGATAACTCAGTACTTTGCCCAGTTTTTATTTTTAACTTATTTTTTTCCATATGAACACCGATAACTGAAATAACAGAAGGAGCAATTGAAATTTTGGGTGGATTAGGTTGAATGTTTAAACGAGAAGCAGAAGTATTTGTAATAGGTGAAAATTTTCTTATGTGTTGTTGCTGGAAAGCTGCTAACATGTTGGAGTCCCCTTTCTGTATAAGTGCTAATACTAATACTATAAAGGAGTAGTGTTATGTTAAATTTAACGAAACATAAAGAATTTGTTAAATTTGAGAAGAAGATTGTCGAACTGTAATAAAAAAAGCTTTGCTGTTACGATAACAGCAAAGCTTTTTTATAGACTATGACTATGTTGTTTTTCGAAATCCTCAAATTGCTCTTCAACTTCTTTTGAAGGTTGAGTTAGTAAACTAACGATTATGATTGCTAGTAAACTAATTGTGAAACCAGGAATCATTTCATATAAGAAGTTTGTTAAGAATTTAAATTGAGTCCATATAATAACAGTCGCGGCACCAGAAATCATACCAGCAAGCGCGCCCCATTTCGTCATACGTTTCCAATATAGACTTAATAAAATAGCTGGTCCGAATGAAGAACCAAATCCAGCCCAAGCGTATCCAACAAGAGCTAAAATCGTATCATTTTGTTTAAACGCTAATGCGCACCCAACTAAGGCGATACCAAGAACAGCCATACGACCGACAAATACAAGCTCTTTATCAGAAGCAGAACGTTTAAAGAATGTATGATATAAGTCTTCTGTTACAGCACTTGAAGTAACGAGAAGCTGAGATGAGATTGTACTCATAATTGCAGCTAAAATCGCTGCTAATAAAAATCCAGTAATAAGTGGATGGAATAAAATTTTTCCAAGCTCAAGGAAAATTGTCTCTGGGTTAGATAATGTCAAATCTTGTTGTGAATAGTAGGCAATACCGATAAGACCAGTAAACATAGCTCCGACAACAGAGAAAATCATCCAGCTCATACCAATTCTTCGTGCGCTTTTAAGTTCTTTTACAGAAGAAATTGCCATAAAGCGTACGATAATATGAGGTTGTCCAACATAACCAAGGCCCCATGCGAATAAGGAAACAATTCCTAAAGTGGAGGCACCTTTAAAAATATCTAAACGTGTTGGATCTACAGATCGAATTGTATCAAATGCAGGTCCAAGTCCGTTTGCATTCATAATTGTTACGATAGGAACAAGAATAAGAGCAACTACCATAATGATTCCTTGCACGAAGTCTGTCCAACTTACAGCTAAGAAACCACCAAATAATGTGTAAGCTACAACAACGCCTGCTACAATGAATAATCCAATATGATAGTTCATACCAAATGAATTTTCAAATAATACAGCGCCTGAAACTAGTCCTGAAGCTACATAAAAAGTAAAGAAAATCATAATAACAAGTCCGGATACTAAGCGTAGCATGTGAGATTTGTCGTGGAAACGGTGTTCCAAAAATTCTGGAATAGTAATAGAGTTGTTTGCAATTTCAGAGTAGGTACGTAAGCGAGGAGCGACATAAAGCCAGTTTGCGTATGCGCCTAGTGTTAGGCCGATCGCAATCCAACTACTACTTAATCCAACGCTAAACATTGCACCGGGTAATCCCATTAAAAGCCAACCACTCATATCAGATGCTCCAGCACTTAATGCTGTTACTGCGGGGCCTAGTGTACGCCCGCCAAGCATATAATCTGTTAAGTTGGACGTTCGTTTGTAGGCGAAATAGCCGATTACTAACATCCCGAGCATGTAAATAGAGATAGAAGTTAAAGTTAACATCTGCGTACTCATGTAGTTCCCCTTCCTTTTGTCATGTCTTTTGATGCATTTTGCATATTTATAATCTATCATGATTATTCTGGAAAATCCATATACAAATATGAATTTTCAGAAATGTAAGCGTTTTTTGACATCGTTTTACTTTTTAAATATATAAATTTCAGACGAAAAAACCTTAATTTTAATAGAGTATTTATTATATTTACATAAAAACACGTTGTTTTGTCAATATAATATTGAAAGAAGGGAGAAATAATTTTTTTTAAAAAAGTATTGACTTGTGAAAAAAGTTAGGTCTATAATGAGTGCAACTTAAAAAAATGCAAGCGTTGATGAAGAAGAGTACACATGATGAACATGTCAGAGAGCTGATGGTTGGTGCGAATCAGTATGGAATTGATGTGGAATGGGCTTCGGAGCTTCCAAACCGAAACGAAAGAAGTAGGCTTTGGCGACATGATCTCATCGATATAAGAGACACGTATTGTTTTTGATACGGTAAAGTGCGTTACGTTTGTAACGAATTAAGGTGGCACCACGGGAGTACCCGTCCTTTCTATAGGATGAGTACTCCCTTTTTGTGTATAAAAAATTAAATATGTTAAATCGTTTAAGTAAGAAGAGTACGTATATTGGAGACGTTACAGAGAGCCGGGAATAGGTGGGAGCCCGGTGCGGTGCCATATACGGAATGGGCTTACGAGAGGTATGCTGAACAATTGTTTTCAGTAGGCAACCCGGGTTCCGCCGTTACAAGGATAAGGTATATATTTTGTACCTGAATAAAGCGGGATGCTTTTGCGTCCAACCTGAGGTGGTACCACGGTAAATTTATCGTCCTCTACATATTTCGATATGTAGGGGACTTTTTTATTTTTCAGAGTGAGGTGAAAGGCATGATGACAAAAGAGGAATTTATGAAGCAAAAAGAACAAAGAAAAACATTTTTAGTAATCGCTGAAGAAGAAGGAGATAGCATTACGCCAATTTCTTTATATAGACGTATGAAGGGAAAGAAAAAGTTTTTACTAGAAAGCTCACAGCTTCATCCAGATAAAGGGCGCTATTCTTACTTAGGGTGTAATCCATATGGAGAAGTGAAAAGCGTCGGTATAGAAGTAGAACGAACGATGTATGGGCAAACAGAAAAGTTGCAAGGTAACGTATTGCAAGTGTTAGAAGAGGTAATCGCACCATCGCTAGTAGAGAGTCCATTCCCATTTTGCGGAGGAGCAGTTGGTTATATTGGTTATGACGTCATTCGGCAGTATGAAAACATTGGAGCAGATTTACACGATCCATTAAATATTCCAGAAGTACACCTTTTACTATATCGTGAGTTTACCGTTTACGATCATTTACGCCAAAAGTTTTCATTTGTATATGTATGCAGGGAAGACGATTCAGCTTCTTATGAAGAAGTATACGAAAGATTGCAAGTATACAAAGAGGAAGTGCTAAAGGGAGAAGAAGCGGAAGTAAATGAAATACAATCAACATTATCATTCACTTCTTCCATAACGGAAAAAGAGTTTTGCGAAATGGTAGAAACGGCGAAAGAACATATACGAGCCGGGGACATATTCCAAGTCGTATTATCTCAGCGTTTGAAAAGTGAGTGTAAAGGCGATCCATTTGCACTATACCGAAAACTTCGTATTGCAAACCCGTCGCCATATATGTTTTATATCGACTTTCAAGATTACGTTGTACTCGGTTCTTCGCCGGAAAGTTTGTTATCAGTTAGAGAGGATAAAGTGATGACGAACCCAATTGCGGGTACGAGACCGAGAGGGAAAACGGAGCAGGAAGATGAGGAAATCGAAAAAGAACTGTTAGGAAATGAGAAAGAGCGGGCGGAGCATATGATGCTTGTGGACCTAGGGCGAAATGATATTGGCAGAGTAAGTGAAATTGGATCTGTGATGATAGATAAATATATGAAAGTAGAAAAATACTCTCACGTTATGCACATTGTATCTGAAGTTTACGGAACATTGCGAAAACGAATAAGTGGATTTGATGCATTAGCGTATTGTTTACCAGCGGGTACAGTATCAGGTGCTCCGAAAATTAGAGCGATGGAAATTATTAATACGTTAGAGCATGAAAAAAGAAATGTATACGCCGGAGCAGTTGGATATATTTCATTCTCAGGAAATCTTGATATGGCGCTAGCAATTCGAACGATGGTTGTAAAAGACGAGAAAGCGTACGTTCAGGCAGGAGCGGGTATCGTCTACGATTCAGACCCGGTTGCTGAATATGAAGAAACATTAAATAAAGCGAGAGCGCTTTTGGAGGTTATGAAATGATTGTACTTATCGATAATTATGATTCGTTCACATATAACTTGTATCAACTATTAGGCGAGTACGAGAAAGAAATTGTTGTCGTAAGAAATGATCAAATAACAATTGAACAATTAGAGGAGATGAAGCCGAAAGGAATTGTGCTCTCACCAGGACCTGGGAAACCAGAAGATGCTGGAATTTGTATCGATGTTATTCGTCATTTTTATAAGAACGTTCCCATCTTAGGAATTTGCCTTGGCCATCAAGCAATCATATCCGCATTTGGAGGAGAAATTGTTAGAGCAGAGCGCATTAAACACGGAAAAACATCGCGTGTGAAACATAACGGAACGTCAATCTTTTCGTACGTAACGCAGCCGTTAACAGCAATGCGTTACCATTCACTCGTCGCAGTGCAAAATAGTTTGCCGCAGTGTTTTGACATACTTGCGACAGCGATGGATGACGGAGAAATCATGGCAGTTCGTCACAACTATTATCCGCTCTTCGGATTACAGTTTCACCCAGAATCAATTGCAACAGAAGAAGGTGGAAAGTTAATACGTGCCTTTTTAGCAGAAGTGAAAGAGGAGGAGAGAGTATGAACAGTTATCTTCGAAAATTAGTAGAGGGACAACATTTAACAGAAGAAGAAATGTATGAAGCTGGACTTCTTTTATTAAGTGACAACATATTGGAAAGTGAAGTTGCAGCTTTCTTAGTATTGCTGAAAGCGAAAGGCGAAACAGCAGAAGAAATATACGGTCTCGTTCGTGCTCTTCGCGAAAAGGCATTACCGTTTTCAAATCATATAAAAGGCGCGATGGACAATTGTGGAACGGGTGGTGACGGTGCGCAAACATTCAATATTAGTACAACATCGGCATTTGTACTTGCCGGAGCTGGTGTAAAGGTTGCGAAACATGGAAACCGCGCTGTTTCTAGTAAAACAGGAAGTGCTGATTTATTAGAAGAACTCGGTGTAAACATTAGTTGTACGCCAGGTGAAATTGACTACTTATTAGAAATTGTAGGGATTGCCTTCTTATTCGCACCAGCGATGCATCCAGCATTAAGACGCATTATGAAAATAAGAAAAGAATTAAACGTTCCGACGATCTTTAACTTAATTGGACCGTTGACGAATCCGGTTAATTTAGAAACACAATTTGTCGGTATTTATAAGCGAGATATGTTATTGCCGGTAGCGGAAGTATTGCAGAAACTTGGCAGAAAACAAGCGCTCGTCGTAAACGGAAGTGGCTTTTTAGATGAAGCATCATTACAGGGAGAAAATCATGTCGTCGTTTTAAAAGATAATGAAATAGTAGAAATGAGTATTGATCCAGAAAAGTATGGTTTTTCAAGAGTGAAAAATGAAGAAATTAGAGGTGGGAATTCAAAAGAAAATGCAAAGATTACACTCGGAGTATTAAGCGGAGAAAAGAGTGTCTATCGCGATACTGTTTTATTAAATGCAGGTCTAGCCCTTTTCGCAAATGGAAGAGCAGAAACGATTGAAGAAGGAATTACACTAGCGGCACATAGCATTGACTCTGGAAAAGCATTAGCCAAACTAAACTTATTAATTGCAGCAAGCCATGAAAAATTAGAAAGGGTGAATTAAAATGGGGACGATTTTAGACAAAATTGTAGAGCAAAAGAAAGTAGAAGTTGCGGAGTTATATGAAACATATTCACCAGTGAAAGAAAAAAGGAAAACACACTCACTTGTAAAAGCTTTAGAGCAGTTTACTGTAATAGCAGAGGTAAAGCGAGCGTCTCCATCAAAAGGTGATATTAATTTACACGTTGATGTGCCAAAACAAGTGAAAACATATGAAGAATGCGGTGCTGGAGCAGTTTCGGTTTTAACAGACGGTCAATTTTTTAAAGGGTCGTTTCACGACTTAGAAACGGCAAGAGCAGAAAGTAACATTCCGCTTTTATGTAAAGATTTTATAATCGATAAAATCCAAATTGATAGAGCGTATGAAGCAGGAGCAGATCTTATTTTATTAATTGTTGCAGCATTGTCAAAAGAGAAATTAAACGAGCTTTATAACTACGTGCTAGAAAAAGGATTAGAAGCGATTGTTGAAGTTCATGATGAACAGGAATTAGAAATTGCAATCCGATTAAATCCGCACGTTATCGGTATTAACAACCGTAATTTAAAAACATTTGAAGTAGATTTAAGCCAAACTGAAAAGCTCGGAAAACGACTGAATGAGGAAAACCTACTTTGGATTAGTGAAAGCGGCATTCATTCAAAAGAAGATATTATTCGCGTCAAACGAGCTGGTGCAAAAGGTGTATTAGTTGGAGAAGCACTTATGACATCATCTTCTATAAGTAACTTTTTCGAAGACTGTAAGGTGAACATATGAAAGTGAAAATTTGCGGCATCACTGATGTTGAAACAGCAAAACATGCTTGCGAATACGGAGCAGATGCAATTGGATTTGTTTTTGCAGAAAGTAAGCGGAAAATCACCCCAGGGCTAGCGAAAGAAATTATTGGGGAAATTCCAGTCCACGTTTTCAAGGTAGGTGTTTTCGTAAATGAATCAGTAGAAGTGATCCAAAAAATTGCAGAGGAGTGCGGGTTAACGCATGTGCAACTACATGGGGATGAAGACAATCATCAAATTAGGAGATTGAATATTCCGTCTATAAAAGCAGTAGGAGTAGCTTTAGAGAAAGATATTGAATGTGCGAAAAAATACGATACAGATTATCTGTTATTTGATAGCCCGAAAGAAAAGTTCCACGGAGGAAACGGAAAGACATTCTCATGGGAGTTACTCGCACATATGCCAAACGAGTTGCGAGAGAAAACGATATTAGCTGGCGGATTAAACATCCTTAATATAGAAGAAGCAATTCGAACCGTTCAGCCATATATGATCGATGTGAGCAGCGGAGTAGAGACAGAAGGAAAGAAAGATCTAAAGAAAATAAAACAATTTATTAAAAAAGCGAAGGAGTGTTCAAAATGAACTACGCATATCCAGATGAAAAAGGTCATTACGGTATATACGGAGGACGATACGTTCCAGAAACGTTAATGCAATCCGTATTAGAATTAGAAGAAGCATATAAAGAAGCGATGCAAGATGAAGCGTTTCAAAAGGAATTAGATCATTATTTACAAACGTATGTTGGAAGAGAAACACCGCTTTATTTCGCTGAAAATATGACGAAGTATTGCGGCGGAGCAAAAATCTATTTGAAACGTGAAGATTTGAACCATACGGGAGCTCATAAAATTAACAATACAATCGGTCAGGCACTTCTTGCGGTAAGAATGGGTAAGAAGAAAGTTGTCGCTGAAACAGGAGCAGGACAACACGGAGTTGCAACAGCTACTGTATGTGCACTTTTCGGTTTAGAATGCGTCATCTTCATGGGAGAAGAAGATGTGAGACGACAAAAATTAAACGTGTTTCGAATGGAATTACTCGGAGCAAAAGTAGAAAGCGTTGCGGCAGGTAGCGGCACGTTGAAAGATGCGGTAAACGAGGCGCTGCGTTACTGGGTTTCACATGTACACGATACGCACTACATTATGGGATCAGTTCTCGGGCCACATCCATTCCCGCAAATTGTTCGTGATTTCCAAAGTGTAATTGGGAAAGAAACGAAAAAGCAATACGAAGCGTTAGAAGGAAAATTACCAGAAGCAGTCGTTGCTTGTATTGGCGGTGGTAGTAATGCAATGGGAATGTTTTATCCGTTCGTACACGATGAAGAAGTTGCTCTTTACGGTGTTGAAGCAGCTGGAAAAGGTGTTCACACAGAAAAGCACGCAGCCACTTTAACGAAAGGAAGTGTCGGTGTTTTACACGGATCGATGATGTACCTTCTGCAAAATGAAGAAGGGCAAATTCAAGAAGCGCACTCTATTTCGGCAGGGCTGGATTACCCAGGTGTTGGGCCAGAACATAGCTTGCTAAAAGATATTGGCCGCGTTTCTTATCATTCCATTACAGATGAAGAAGCGTTAGAAGCATTTCAATTATTAACGAAAAAAGAAGGGATTATCCCGGCATTAGAAAGTTCACATGCTGTTGCATACGCTTTAAAACTAGCGCCGCAAATGAAGAAAGACGAAGGACTTGTCATTTGTTTATCCGGCCGCGGTGATAAAGATGTAGAGAGTATAAAACGTTATATGGAAGAGGTGTAAAAAATGGGAGTAGAAAAAATTATAGCAGCGTTTGAAAATGGCAAGAAAGCATTTATTCCGTATGTAATGGGCGGAGATGGTGGACTTGAAAAGTTAAAAGAAAGAATTCGTTTTCTTGATGAAGCAGGAGCAAGCATCGTTGAAATTGGTATCCCATTTTCAGATCCAGTCGCAGACGGTCCAACTATTCAAAGGGCAGGAAAAAGAGCATTAGATAGCGGTGTAACATTGAAAGGTATTTTTCAAGCATTAATAGAGGTGAGGCAAGAAGTTCAAATTCCATTTGTACTTATGACATATTTAAATCCAGTACTCGCATTCGGAAAGGAACGTTTCATTGAGAGCTGTCTTGAAGCAGGGGTGGACGGTATTATCGTTCCAGACTTACCGTATGAAGAACAAGACATTATTGCACCGCTCCTTCGCGTGGCGAATATCGCTTTAATTCCACTCGTTACCGTAACGAGCCCTATTGAACGAATCGAAAAAATCACGAGTGAATCACAAGGATTCGTCTACGCCGTTACAGTAGCGGGCGTAACGGGAGTACGTCAAAACTTTAAAGATGAGATTCGTAGTTACTTAGAAAAAGTAAAAGCACACGTCCACTTACCAGTAGTCGCAGGATTCGGTATTTCAACACGAGAGCAAATTGAAGAAATGATTACAATATGTGACGGCGTTGTCGTTGGAAGTAAAGTCATTGAGCTGTTAGAAAATGAAAAGCGAGAAGAAATTTGTGAGTTAATACATGCAGTAAAAGAAACAGAAGAGGCTTAAGTCTCTTCTGTTTCTTTTGTGTAATAAATGTTAAAATATACAGAAAATACTTATAACTTAGAGGGTGAGAAGGCATGCTAAGACGTAAACTATTATATCTTTTTTTAACTGTACCATTATACGCTTGGCTCATTAGCATGACGAAAATAGAGTTGATGGCTCTGTTTTTAGGATATGTATTCATCTTTTCCCAATTAAATCGAATACAAGAGCAATCTATTTTAGAAGTATGTATATTTTCGATTAGTATAGAACTATTTAGTATCGTTTCGATTGTATTATTAAGTGAATTATTCCAATGGATCCATTCATTTGAATTAATAAAACTTGGGAATATTGTATTGCAAGTAATATGTGCTTATATTGTGTTTGTTGTACTAGAAAAAATGATTGGACAGCAGACGGTTTTTCAGGATAAAAGATAAAATATTAGTTATTCAAAAAAGGAGCCAAGCGGCTCCTTTTTAAAATCTGTTATAAAAATAATTGAAAATCATAACATCTGTTATATAATAGTTAAAAATTGCAATTTTTACGAAAAGAGATGATAGCATGGCCATATTGTTGGCACTTATCCCAATTATGATGATTTTTATTTGTTTATTTTTGTTTAAACAAACGTCATTAAGGGCTTCATTAATTTCTTATGCCGTTTCTGTCGGAATCGTTTTACTTTCGCCAACGTTCCAATTAGGGATAAGTGAAACTGTGCACGCAACGATTAAAGGTTGGTTAATTTGTTTTATTGTCGGATACGTTTTATTTTTCGGTATTTTTTTATTTCACCTCATGAACAAAATGGGGTACATCGATCAAGTAGCGCGTTTTCTAGAAGAAGTTACGCACGATCGCTTACTACAAATGCTTCTTATGTGCTTTGGCATTTGTCCACTTATTGAATCAGTAAGTGGATTCGGAATTGGTTTTATGGTCGCAGCACCTATTTTTCTTTCGCTCGGTTATAAACCGTTTCAAGCTGTGCTATTATCGTTTATCGGTTTACTTGCAAGTTCATGGGGCGCGATGGCAACGGGTACGATTATCGGTTCTCAGCTTATTAACATGCCGCTCACAACTCTTGGTACAAATACAGCATTATTAAGCATCCCGATTTTCGCATATTTTATCTTCCTTTCTTTATACGTTGTCGGTGGCTGGCAGGCAGTTATAGAAAAGTGTAAGGAAGGAGTAGGATTCTTTCTATTATTTTCTCTCGGAATCTATCTTTCTAACGCATACGTAAGTGTTGAACTTGCAGGGATATTAAGTTCTATCGTTACCATTACATTTGGCTTTCTAATCATTAAATTAAAAGGCAAAAGTGAGCAAAACTTTATAACAGAACATGCGGCGACTGCAGAGAGAGAAGTATCTATTATAAAAATTATTAGCCCTTATATCTTTTTAACAGTTTGTATTTTACTTTCCCGCCTCGTTCCAGTATTACATGATTTTCTTAGGTCATATGCAGTTCTCGATTTAAAATCATATTCTTACAAACTAGAGCTACTATATTCACCAGGATTTTGGCTCGCTATGACTTGTTTATTTACAATTATTTTCTTCCGCATTCCATCAAATATTATTAAACAATCACTCTCACAAACGATAAAACAATGGATTCCTTTCGCTATTACAACGACAATGTTTATCGCAATTTCAGAACTAATGGGTGCATCTGGTATGCATTCATTACTCGCAAAAACAGCTGGTGAAACATTTGGGACATTTTTCGTTTTCGTTGCTCCTTTCATAGGCGGAATTGGCGGCTTTTTAACAGGTAGTAACGCAGGATCAAATGCGATGTTTATAAAGCTACAAATGCAAACAGCGCAAAACGTAGCGATCCCGTGGCAATATGTCACAACACTCCAAAACACCGCATCATCAGTAGCCACAATCGCTTGTCCATCACGGATTACACTAGGCGCGTATTTATGTAATATCCCTTATCGTGAAAATGAACTATTAAAGAAGACGACGTTAATGATTTTTGGTGCGGTGTTGCTTGTAGTGGTGGAGGTTATTGTTTGGTATATGTTGAGAAAATAAGAAATCCTCCTGGGAAAGGAGGATTTTCTTTTTATATGGATAATGCCTAAAGTATGAAAAGCTTCTACTAAATGAATAGGAGATGAAAGAGATGCCCTTAAAAAACTACGGTGTATTAAAAGGTACAGTTGTACAATCTAAGATTGGAAAAGGGAAAACACCTCATTATCAAGTTCATTTACAAGGCGAAGCAGGAGTTAATTATCGCATTACAATTAACGTGAAATCGCAAAGCTATCCGTCGGAAGTTTTATATTTTGCGAGTAACAATATTCGATCAGAGGCGATTCATATTTTACCGACATTACCGTTCGGTTTTACGGAAGTGAAAAACAATGAGCCGAAAGTAGCTTTAGATTATGTAAGAGGTAATTTATTTGATTCAAAGCAAATGATTCCTTTACCTGCTGAAAAATCGGGATCTGATAATGATTTAAATGAGAAAATAGAACATTATATAAAAAGAGCAATAGATGAGAAAGCAATTATTTATGCGTTTGGTGAAAGGTGGGGACCAGAAGAAAAGGTTCCGGATTCGTATTTCCACTTTACACCTGGAAACGGTATACACGATATTCATATGAATCAAGGGAATGTAGAGAAATGGCAAGGTGATGATGGCAAATGGCAAGACGGTGGGATATTGATTCACTTTGAGAAGAAGGAAGAGTGGATTGGTATTTTTCTTGCCTTTCAGTCACAGTCATGGTGTACCGATGAAGAAGGGCACGCTCGTGTTCCGGTTGAGCATTGTGATTATAAGAGGGAGAAGTGATAAGAAGAGCTAGTTCTAAATGAACTAGCTCTTCTTATCGTGAGCGAGGTATATGGCATGGAATGGTGAGATTATGTTTGCAATATTAAAAGCAGTGATAGAGTAATCGATTTTCATTCGTATTAGAAAGTAGGTACCAATTAGCAGTACAAGGAGGTCTACGCTTGAAGATAACAGAAGAAAATGTTGTGCAACAAATTCAACAACGTAATGAAAAGAGCATTACGTTCATTATCCAAACATATGGAGGTTTACTCAGCGCTATTATTAAACGATATGTATATAGTAATCAGCAAGATTATGAAGAATGCTTAGATGATGTATTATTAGCCATTTGGTTTCATATCGATTCATTTGATTCAAGTAAAAATACGTTTAAACAATGGATAGCAGCCATTGCTAAATATCGGGCAATTGATTATCAGCGGAAAAATGCGAGAAATCAGCAACAAACTGTCTGTACAGAGATTAATGATCGTCTGTATCAAGAACAAAGAAAACAAAATGACTTCTTAGACGTACAGGAATTGCTTAGTGAGTTGTCAGCAACAGAGCGTAACATTTTTGAAAAGTATTATTTAGAAGGTGTACCGTCTCGTGAAATTGCATCCCACCTTAATGTGAAAGAGTCATGGATTCATAACAAACTGTCACGCGGACGAAAAAAGCTCAAACAGATTTTTATTTTTAAAAATGGAGTGTGAGGGCATGTCTATTTATAAAGAGTTAAATGATATTCAGTTGGACATCACAGAGTTTGAGGAGACTCCCTTAACCAAAATAGAGGAAAAGCAGTGGGAAAAACGTGTGAAAAATAAGCTACGCAAAAATAAAAAAACAAAAAAATGGTTCGGAGTCGCAGCAGCTTGCATGTTAATTGTCAGTATTATAGTGCCACTTGGACAAACATCTTTAGCAAATATGCCATTTATTGCGGGATTGATTGAAAAATATATTGATAAACAGCAACCACTTGACTATTCTCCCTATAAAACGGCTATTGGGAAAACTGCTGAAAATAAATACGGTAAACTGACGTTAAATGAGGTATTAGTGGATGACAATAAATTATTCATCAGTTCAACATTTGAGCCAGCGAAGGGTGTGAAATTTGATTATCAAACATATTTAATTCCACAGGTACGAATAAATGGGCGTGACTTTTCTAATACAAAGGATGCACAATCAATTGAAGTAAATGATTCTATGTTTACAATTTACGGTGGTATCGAGTTAAGTGAAATGCCACAAACTGATGAACTTCAAATCGAAATTACTTATGATACATTCAACAGGGATACTGTAATTGAGCAACCATGGATATTTGATATTGAAGTATCGCAAGCTCAGTTGATGAAAGAGAAGCAGACGTTTGATTTAAATGAAACAATTGTTTTATATGATGGCAATAAAGTAACTGTTAAAAAAGTAGTTTCTACGCCGATTTCCACAACGATTTATTATGATGTGACACAAAGTACAAATGAAGATATTTATTTTAAAATCGAATCAGAATCTGGGGAAGCACATACATTTAAAGAGGTGGTTATATCGAATGAAGATGGCGGTATTTCTTTTAGTAGATTTGATGGAATAAATGTAGCGGTGGGAAAATATTCACTTGTACCGTATTCGGGGAAAGAAAACAAAAAAATTGGACCACCTATTCCGATTCAATAACTTATTAAAGCTGATAAATAATTATTTAAGGAGAGAAGAGGACGTTCACAACGAACGTCCTCCTCTCATTTTATAAAACCCAAAACTAACAAGTGTAGAAATAGAAGAGAAAAGAAGCGCCACACTAGAAAATGCAATGAAATACATATTATATTTCATAACTTTGCCGATTAGTTGATTACTATCGTACTGAAAAAGTCCTGCTATTATATTGAATAAAAATAATATGATAAACATGACGATAACACCGTCTATTGATCCTTTAATGTCTGGTTTACTTAAAGCGATATGTGCGGAAATGCAAATAACGATAAATAAAAATAACCAAAATGAAGGATTCAATAAATTGCTAAATGTAAATAAGCTTTTCAATAATACAAACGTCGATAGTAGCATGTTTTGGATCATGTCTAAGTTAATAGAAGTCGATGTAACAGTTTTTTCCAGATTCGTATTAAATAAAGAATATGAATCTGGTACGAAATAGCGCATTAAAAGTATTAAGGCAGTAATCCCAGAAATAATAGGACCGATGCCGATAAAGAAATTACCGATTCGTTGGTATACGCTTTTTTGATTGTATTGATGTTGTACGTAACCTAAAGCCCCCTGACTTGTATCTGTTGGGAAAAACTGCGTTGCTACAATTTTATGACGAAATAATAGACACATAATTGCATGTCCAAGCTCATGAACGGGAACACCAATCCACGCGGTTAAAAGAAAACCTTTCCTACCAAAAGCTCTCGACCAATACGTTCGTGTGAGAGATTCTAAATAACCTAATATAAATCCAATTACAATGATGACACCAATTAAAGAAAATAATTGGATCACACTTGTAAGGAGTGTTTGAAAAATCGAGTTTACAAATTCCACTGTCTTCATCCAATCTGTTTAAAGTTTCACTTTATTTGCTCTGTTTCATAATAACATTATTTTTCTATATTACTAGCACACATAGTTTCGTTTAAAAGAAGGATTTCATATTCTTTTTCTTGTAGTCATGTTTTATGTACAAAGTCATATATTGAATTTGTAACACCCTATAAGGTATATGCTTAAGGAGGGATGAGAGAATGAAATGTCCGGCATGTAATACTGAAAATGCAGCGGAAGCAAGGTTTTGCGGAAATTGTGGACATTCGTTAACGGAAGAAGTGGTAGCGAGTGGTGGGCAGGAAGAAGGGCAGCTATCGCGCCCGGCACGAGTAAAGGAAACTCGTCCGAATGAAACGGTAGAGCAAGTGAAACAATTTGCAAGTGGCTATTTTCAGTTCTTTAAAAATGCTTTTAAATCACCATCGGCCATTATGGAAAGTGGAAATATTGAAGTGCGAAATGGAATTGTAAGTCTTGTGCTTATTTGCTTTTTAGGAGCATGTATTTTTTATAGAATGATGAGCGCAGCGGCGACTGTTACGAGGACATTATTGCCAGATATAGCTAATCCTACTTTCTTTGGAGAATCTGTAATGGTCTTTTTCTTTTTATTAATTTTAACTTTATTTGTCGGATTTATTATTTTTGTAAGTGGTAAGATGATGAAATCATCTTTTTCTTTTCTTGAATCATTCGGTATATGGGGGACGATAGCGACGCCAGCTATTGCTATACTAGTTCTTTCTTTTCTATTTAGTTTCCTATTGATCTTTTTTTTACCAATCTTATTAGGGCTGGCTACAACGTATATGGGAATTAGTATAATTGTAGCTATATTAAAACTAGACAACGGCGGAGTAGATCCTGTTTACACACTTATTATCGCAAATGTTTTAATCGGAATTGCAACGTTTATCGTGTTTTGGTCTTACATTAAAACGATAATCCAAACCTTTATCGGGGGATTAACAGGCTTCTAACGAAAAGGTGGTTGAATGGATGAATGTATGTACAAAATGCGGAGCTCAGTATGAAGATGGAGTGCAATTTTGCCAAAACTGCGGGATGAAGAGGGAAAGTCTTGTAGTAAAGAAGAAAATGAGCGGTGGTACAAAAGTTGGCATTACACTCTTAACATTACTTGTTATAGTAATTGTTGGATTGTATTTGTATGGATCATCGTATTATAAGCAGATGGCACAAGTAGACCGAATGATTACTATTTTACAAGAGAGGGACGGGGAGAAATTAGCTGAGATCATCACGGCAGATGATCCAACCGTTATTGTAACGAGAGAGAGTTTAACGCCTCTATTTTCATATATAAAAGAAAATCCATTTTACGTGAATGAATTGAAAGAATATTTGAGGCAAGGTGAAAAACAAGGGGATGGAATAGAAAGAGCAGATTTTTCTTTAACGAAAGATGGGAAACATTTCTTTTTATTTGATCGGTATAAATTGAAAGCGAAGACGTATTATACGACTCTGCTTACAAATGAAAAAGGTACATCTTTAAAATTGAACGGAAAAGAAATTGATAAGACAAATGACAAAAAGTTTGAGAAGCAATATGGACCGTTTCTTCCTGGAACTCAAGTATTTCAATCTGAATATAAAAATGACTATGTAAAACTATCACGTGAGGAAAAGGTTGTACTTATGAAACAAAGTCAAAATAATGTAACGGTAGATTTAACGTTGCAAGGGCAATATATTACAGTTCAAACGAATGCGTCTGGTGCAACATTGTACGTGAATCAAAATCCAGTTACTGCGTTGACTGGAGAAGAAATTACGTGGGGACCGATAGCGACTGATGGAAGTGCGGCGATTTATTTAGAACGAAATGGAGAAAACGGAAGGGAAACGACAAAGGTAGAAACGGTAACGGCACTTTCGGCTTATAATCTTCCATTTCAAAAGAAAAGTGTAGAAAAAACAGTTGTTTACAATGTTACTCCACCGCCTACGACTCATTATGTATATAATGGTTTCATCTTCCCTGATAGTGATATTCGAAAATTAACGAGTACGGACTTAACATATTTATCGAAAGAACAATTGAAAATAGCAAGAAACGAAATATACGCAAGACATGGACATATGTTTCAAACGAAAGATATGCAAGCGTATTTTTCAAAACAGTCTTGGTATAGAGAAAATCCGTATTTTACAGGAAAGCTAACAGATATTGAAACTTATAATGTTGAATTGATCAAATCAAGAGAATAAACACGTGAAAAAGGTACAGTGCATAGCTGTACCTTTTCTATGGTTATTTAGCTGGACCAGGATCCCTTGAGAAAAAGATATGAAAGAGGAATGTGACTTTGCTTGCTCCTCCTGATGTACTTGCTTGCACATCAGATAATGCACTAGATGTTAAAACACCTTCAGAACGAGGGGGTACGACTATTTTGAGAGTATCATCTTTTTCTGATGAGGCAGTAACTGTTATTGTATCATCAGATAAGTTTACAATTTTAACAGTACCGATTGGTAAGATGGACTTGCCAGCGTGTGATGCTGAAGAGAAGCGAGAGCCTTTCCAAATCGTTTGTGCGAAAGTCTCATCATTAGATAACCAAGCACGAGCGCTGTATAATGTTACGTTAATAGAAAATTCTTGATCAAGTGGCATGGCGGCTTTCGGTTCTTGCGGTTCCTCTGGAGTTTGAGCGAGAAGGCCGGCGCACATGTATGTTTCACCTACTTTCAATAGTTACTGTTATAGCATATTAAATATCTTGTTTATAAGACACGACGGATACCTATTCATGCATAGGTTTGTGCACCAAATTTGTAGATAGAATTCTATTTCTTTACAATGGAAGTAGGTGTTATTTCTATAAAATATGGAAATCGTAAAGAGTATGTAAAAAAGAAGGAGTGGTAAAGTGAACTATGTCATTATTGGCGGAGATGCAGCAGGTATGAGTGCAGCAATGCAAATTGTTAGAAACGATGAAACTGCAAATGTTGTAACGTTAGAAAAAGGTGAAATCTATTCATACGCTCAGTGCGGATTACCGTATGTGATTAGTGGTGTTATTGCTTCTACTGAAAAGTTAATTGCACGCGATGTAAAGACGTTTCGTGATAAATATGGAATTGATGCGAAAGTACGTCATGAAGTAACGAAAGTAGATACGGAAAAGAAAATGGTGTACGCAGAGCATACGGAGACGAAAGATGTTTTTGAATTTCCGTATGACCGTTTATTAATTGCGACTGGAGTGCGTCCTGTTATGCCAGAATGGGAAGGGCGAGATTTGCAAGGCGTTCATCTTTTAAAAACAATTCCGGATGCTGAGCGCATATTAAAAACGCTAGAAACGAATAAAGTTGAGGCTGTAACTATTATTGGCGGCGGTGCAATTGGACTAGAGATGGCAGAAACATTCGTCGAACTTGGTAAGAAAGTAAGAATGATTGAGCGAAACGATCATATTGGCACAATTTATGATGCCGATATGGCGGAATATATACATAAAGAAGCAGATAAACATAATATTGAAATTTTAACGAATGAAAATGTAAAAGCGTTTAAAGGAAAAGAAAGAGTAGAACAACTGGAGACGGATAAAGGGACGTATAAAACTGATCTCGTTTTAGTATCTGTCGGTGTACAGTCAAATACTGATTTTCTTGAGGGGACAAATATACGTAAAAACCATAAAGGTGCAATTGAAGTAAATGCTTATATGCAAACGAATGTGAAAGACGTATATGCTGCTGGTGATTGTGCAACACATTACCATGTTATAAAGGAAATTCATGACCATATCCCGCTCGGAACGACTGCGAATAAACAAGGGCGACTTGCCGGACTCAACATGGTTGATAAACGCAGAGCATTCAAAGGTACGTTAGGTACAGGCATTATTAAATTTATGAATCTGACGCTCGCAAGAACAGGCTTAAATGAAAAAGAAGCGAAAGGGCTAAACATCCCGTATAAGACGGTCAAAGTAGATTCAACAAATATGGCGGGCTATTACCCGAGTGCTTCGCCACTTCACTTGAAATTACTATATCACGCCGATACGAAACAATTATTAGGCGGTCAAGTAATTGGAGAAGAGGGCGTAGATAAACGTATTGATGTTATCGCGATGGCACTTTTCAATAAAATGAGTATTCACGATTTAGAAGATGTCGACTTAAGTTACGCACCACCATATAACAGCGTTTGGGATCCAATTCAACAAGCAGCAAGGAGAGCGGAATAGCACTTTTTTAAGTGCTATTTTTTTTGTGAAAGGGGAATAAATAAAGTTTCACTTTATTTTGAATATACCGTTCACCCTTGAAAACATAGTACGTATCGCTTATATTGTCATATAGTATTTGTTTTTTAATAAAGCAATGAACGAACCAGGGGGCACAGTATGGCAATTAACATGAATACAATCGAAGAATGGATTGCTGAATCAAATGCAAGAAACGAAGAAGACTTAGGAAACGTTGTTGAAGAGATGAAAGAAGTATGTGTCGGACTTGATAACGCGACATTAATTTATACGAAAAACATATTTTGTTTCGGTAAGAAAGTAGAAGTATTCTTCTTCTTCCAAGATCACGTCGTTATCGGAGAAGAGAAGGAAGAGTATATTGAGATTGAAAAATTAAAGTATGATGACATTACAAATAGCAACTTAAAAACAAATGACAAAAATACAACGTTAGAACTAAAGTTTTCTAACGGGAAAGCTATTAATTTAGATAGTCTAAATGATAACTACGGTACGAAAAACTGGTTATTTGCAAGACAAATTAAGAGTATTTTTAAAGTAATTTAGTAAAAAAGGCAGACCTTGAAAGGTCTGCTTTTTTACTTATTTCCTATTAAATAAAGGCACCCTCTTTCTTCATAACATTTCACGCTTGTAAATCCCGTCTCATAAAAAAGGTTTACTAATTCTTCGGTCGTCTTAAATTTATCCATATGATATTGGATTTTGAAAGTTTCAGCGACTAGTAAAAAGGATCCATTCGGTTTTAAGACGCGAAATACTTCTTTCATATCATTCTCAACATCAGGCCAAAAGTAGTGGGTTTGAAAAGCGGTAATGAGATCAAAGAAGTCCGGATGATATGGAATAGAGGAGACGCTTGCTTGATGAATAATTACTTTCGCTGCTTTGATATCCTTCATATTTGCTTTCTTTGAGTTTTCAACAGCTTGATTGGAGTAGTCGATCCCGTATATTTTCCCAAGCGGAGTTCGTTTTGAAAGAGTCTGTATGGTTTTACCACCCCCACAACCAATATCTAAAATAACTGCATTTTCACGTATATGTATTTTTTGTAAAGCCCAATTTGTTAGTCTCGTATGCGCAGCATTCATAATGCAAAGCATAGAGGAACCAATTGTCCCGCGAGGATTTTTCGCTTGCTCGATTAATCTTTGTAAAATACTCAATTCAAACTCTCCTTTTATATAAGAATATGTATTTATTTCGCTTTTAATAATTTAACTCCTTTAAAAAAAGCACGCCATTAATCGGCGTGCTTCTAATTATGCAAGGACCCTTTTAGCCAATTTCGCGCTCGATACGCCCCAACCGGAATTTGAATGAGTGAAGTTTCATTTCCGGCATCAATCCCGTACAATTGATCGCATGAATTTGTATCAAAACTTAGTAACGGATGCCCGCCCATCCCCATAGCGGTCGCAGCTAAAACGAGTTTATGAACGAGCATGCCAGCTTCCATTTGATGAATTCGATATCCTCTATAACCTAATTTATTTTTATAGTAATCTTTATTTCCGATTACATGTAGACAAAGTGGTACTTGAAAAAGGTTTACGTTATCCATCGTCATACTGGATTGCAGAGAATAACGAAGGTCTCCGTACCGAATTGGCTGTATGGAATGTGTCCTACTGTTATAAGCGTAAGCGCCGTTTTCTATGTCTTTTACGTTATAAAAACATCCATATAGTGAGACTCGTGCGTTTTCATTTAAATATTTGCCATCAAGGTCGTTGTAATAAGGGAAGGAGAGGCTCGCTGCTTGTAGTAGAGTAGCGAGCTCGGCTGCATCCCATTTCGTTAAAATGAAGTCAGAATCAGGTGAATATCGTTTTTTACAAAGTTGTAAAAAATCATATGATAAACGTTCCACTTTAGGTAGCTGCATAGCGTGTGCACTATATTGTTGTCGTTCTTCACGGGTAAATGTTTGGAAGTGTTCTGTTGATTCAATCATAGAAGCTGCGTTTATTTTTTTTATCATCGGATATTCATCTACATATTTTGAGCGAACGAAATGCTCATGTGTTAACGGCGGGATTTGCTGCAACAAGTCATGAGAAGTAATAGTTTTATTTTCGTGATGATCATCATGAAACCAATCTGTATTCGGTTCTGTACTTAAAGGAATAACAGCATACACACTTTCTTCACCTTCTGACAGTCCAAGTAAATGATTCATTGCCCGATCTAGAAACTGAAAATATACACCATTTGTATAACCAAATTGTTTTGCGCATTCAAGTAATTGACCGATTAGAACACCACTATCTAATCCTTGCAGACGATACGAAAAGTTATTGTATTTAAAGAAGTTTTTCCAAAACATAGTGGATACAAATGCAGCACCAAAACAAGAATGTATGTTACAACGATTGCCGAGTGCTTCTGTAAGATAAGAATCAAAATTTCCTTCACGAAGTAAGATAAGACGGTGGTGCGCGGCGTCGTAATGGTAAATGCCGTCTGGATAATGATCAATTTTTAAATACATATATAATTCATTCGGATATAAAGCACCCCCAGAAGGGATGAATCTTCGAAATAGAGTCGTTGTTTTATTATTTTCTAGGTTAGTAGTAGGCTGACATAATTGTGTTAAACCAAATGAGTACCAAAGATAATGACCGATTTCCTCTAAGTTAGGTTTAGTAGAAGAATTCCGCAAAGTTAATGGGATTTCTAAAGAGAGAGGGATTACTGGTAAATTTCGATATAATTTATAAGGAAGTGGTGCGTCTTCCCAGTCAATCTCTTTATCGGACGACATAATTTCATTAATAGAAAAATGGAGATGATGTAAAAAAGTATCAGGTTGCATCAAATTTCCCCCTCACTATGAATTATGGAAACGGATGCGGATGTGGATTTAAACTTTCATTCGTTAAAGGCTCAGCCCAATATCCAAGTGTCATCGGTACGGTATACACTCTATCCAGTCCTGTAACCCGAGTGAGATGGTGACCGAACGTCATCGGTAACATGCCTGGAATAATTACTTTTACACAATGTAAGCCGTTCTTTTCTATAAGGGGGACCGTTTGATTTACAACAATTACTTCAAGTCCAGATTGATGTAACCTGTTTAAAAGTTGATGAAGATCAGATGTTAAATCCATATCAAATGATTGTAATGCATTCATTTCTTGGAACGTTTGCACTGGAGCATCATCACGTAAAAGGAAGTGAAGACGTTCTTCCGCTTCTTTCAATCCGTACAGCATACTATGATCTTCCATTTGCGAAACAAGATATGGATCTTGTAAACCGTTTTCATATTTCTCTCTTTTTTGTTCAAGCTCTTCATCTGTTATAAGTAACATGCCCGCTATTTCATGAATTGCATTTTTTACAGCTCGAATTGGTTCCATATGTGCGCCGCCAGCACAGACGAGATTCATACCATCTTGCCTTGTATTTTTCGCAATGACCCATATGCTCGGAATACCATGTTCCATCGTCGCGTTGAAAACGTATAATTCATATCCAGTAATTGTGCGTAAGCGTTCCAACATTAGTTGCAATTCAGTATCATTGGCTGAACTAAGATCGAGACGGGGAAGAGGTAATTCGGCATACCAAGTGAGCAAAAAGGCGTCACGCTCTACAATTTCTAAAATGCCGTGAAAAATTGCTTCTTCTAAACTACCACCAATTGCACATCCATTTGATGTTTCATACACGAAAGCATCTCTATGACCAAGGCTATAATAAGCGATTGATTCTGGAACTAGAAGTGGTCGGTTTTGTAATAAAGAATATCCCCATACCCAGTTTTGCTCATAATCAGGATCAAACGGCTTAAATGGAAAACTATCACGATTGTAATGTTCATTTGTATGCACACCAAGTGTGAGGGGATTCAGTGCAATATCTTCTAGCTCACGAAAACTGCCATGTACATTTGTTTTTTTTCCACGAGGCGACATACCGCAATAGCGTTCTAAACCTTCTAAAATAGCGGTTGCTTTACTAAGTGAAAATGAATGAGTCCGGCCCGCGACACCTTCATTTCCAAACAGTAACGGCATGTTTATAATGACATCAGCAAACGGTAATAGAGAATGTTGCATTTTACCGTTTAAAATACCAGTCCGGTAATCTAAATAGTCTCTCGTTAAAAATGTGTTTAGCTCATGAATGGAACGACAGCGATACGTTTCAGTACTCGTTTTCAAACTTGGTTGTAAAGAAATTTGCGCTGCATCTGCTGTATCGTCAGGCAAATTGCTGCATACCGGACAGAGAGGGTCTGGAAGAAACGAATTCCGGGTACATTGTAACGTTTGTAAGTCCAGTAAAATGAGTTCGTTTTCTAAAGAAGAATATCCATGAGCTAATATTTTCTCTGTTTCAACATGAATGAGCTGGCACATTTGTAACATTCCATTTTGGGTGGCGCGTACATCACGCCTCGTCACGTTCTCTGCTTTTAATGCATATTTTCGTTGTAGTTCCCACATTTCTTTTTGATCAAAGCCAGCTATAAACCGGCGTCCATCAGCGCAGTGGGAACATCCAGTTGTAAGAGGCTTCACGTAAGGACCGATAATACCTTCACCAAACGAAGTAAACGCGCGAAGCCACGGAATATTATTTGAGCGAAAGATAAGCTCAGCATCACGATGTACGGAAGAAGGAGACCCGTCATGTAAAACGAGAGCAAGATGAATGTTTTCAGGGAGAGCTTCTGTAATTGTATGCTGGTGGATGAGTGAATATTGCTTACACAATTGCTCATGTACATAGTCTGTGAGTAGGCCATCTCCTATAAGTAGTATGTTTTGAGTCATTGGTCATCCTCCTTTGCAATTAATACCCCATATACACCGTCTAAGTTGTCTCTTAAAAATGACTCAATAGCTAAATCAAAAACGAATGGATACAAGTTGTTTTCCGTTAAATTTTGCAAAGCAACTTGTAAAGACTGTACGCCTGGAATTTCTTCCTCTTCTTGTATTGCTACTCTAACAGGATCCGTACTATATAAAACAATGGATGATTCCGGTAACATATTAGCTTTATAAGGAATCTCTTCATTTTGAATATGAAGGAGTGCTTGTTGCAGAGCATTTCTTAATGCGAGTGTTATATTAATATTTGCCGCACCATACCATCTATCATTAATACCGATCCAAACGACAGGAAAACCAAGTAACTCCTCACTCATTCCTACTTTAGGTATTTCATGAATTGTAGAGAGAGCATCGTAGTAAAACCTACAATGTTTATCATGAATTTCGGTTAAATAAAGCTCTGTAATCTCTTCTAGCATATGTGATTGGCGTTCATATAACTTATTATTTAAATGTTTTTGGAGTGCTCGGTATACACCTTCTGTCATCGTTTCCCCAGCACCAATACCGATATCAGTATGTTCGGGGATAAGACGATGAATCATTTCAGCTACATATGTTTCAACTCCTGTTAAACCAGCTTCGCGGCGTGCTTCATTATGAGTTAATCCACCGCAAGTTATAGTAGGAAGGGGAGAGGTAGGTCCGTCTGATAATGGATTTGCAACTTGAATATTGCACTGTGATAAAGGCAATTGGTGTAAATCTTGTTCATCCCACATGTGGAATATACCAGCTTCTTTAGAAGTTAACGTATCAAAAAAACGAAAAAGTTCAGTTGAAGTATATTGTCCGGAACGTTGGGCAAGGTTTTCTTGAAGATTTTGCACCGTATCAATTGTAAAGATTTCATCGGTTGCGAGAAGATGTTTTATGAAAGGGTGCCACT
This sequence comes from Bacillus mycoides, assembly GCF_000832605.1. GTDB lineage: Bacteria > Bacillota > Bacilli > Bacillales > Bacillaceae_G > Bacillus_A > Bacillus_A mycoides. Next base: position 4,492,664 of record NZ_CP009692.1, on the reverse strand, counting down.
TTCCTTCAAGTGTTTCCAAGTTTAATAAAAAGAATTGAGGATTATGCTGCCTATGTGAACCTTCAGCGACATGTTTAAATAACTCAAAAACGATAACATTTGCTAACATTGCAGATGCAATTGGTGAGAAAAGTTCAGGTGGATTTTCACTTTGTAAAGTAGTTTCGTGTAGACGATGCCAAGCTGATTCCCAGCATTCTTCACGGTCTGCGGTTACGACGGGTCCAGCTAAACCAATTCTTGATAAGCAAATAGCTGGTATGAAATTTTTCTTAAACTCTCTACAAATAGTATGGATTGCTCTTAAACTTTCAATATCTCCATTTTGGGAAACGTATAAAATCCAGTCGAAAGGCTCGAATACTTCATGTAAAGGGCGATCAATTGTAATATCTATTTCTTGAATAAGTACATTGTCATCATTTGCATATGCACGTTCGCTTAGTTCGTGAATTCGATCGTAGTTTGTTTCAGCACGATCTGTAACAAGATAATGGAATGTAGGTAAACCAGATTCTAATAAAGAAGAAACTAGGGAAGTAAGCATATCGCCAGAACCAATTATAAGCACATTTGCTGCGCGGTACGTTTCGAATTTTAAAGCGCCTGAATGGGAATCAGCTTCTAAAAACTCAATTTGCGAAGCGTATCTGTCGAGTAATGCACTGTTTAATTCGTGGGGAGCATCTTGGCTTACATCACGAATGAAACCATTTTCATATAAAATCTCTCCAATTTCAAATACACGATTTTGATAGGGGAGAGGGAGACCATCGGTTATTTCTGTCAAAGAATGATTACCGTTAAACATAGGCATTAATTTCTCGATCCAGTCATAAATTCCATCACCATCCATACGGAATGAACTGGAGTTATTTCGAAAGTAAACACCCCCGTTTGAATCGGGGAGGAAGAAAGTATCCTTATTTGCTTTAAGTTTTGCATGAACTGGAAGGTTATTCATGTTTATCCCCCTTACGTTTTAGGCATACATTATTAGTCTATGTATTGTGATTTGTCCCGTATGAACATAATAAAAAAAGGCTGTAGAATGATTCATTCTACAGCCTTTAATAGATTAATAATCTATCAACCTTCTAATAATAATGATTTTGGATCTTCAAGCATATCTTTAACAGCAACAAGGAAGCTAACTGCTTCTTTACCATCAACAATACGGTGATCGTAAGATAGTGCAAGGTACATCATTGGACGGTTTTCCATACGCTCTGCATCAATTGCAACTGGACGTACTTGGATTTTATGCATCCCTAGAATACCTACTTGTGGACTATTTAGGATTGGTGTCGACATTAGAGAACCGAACACACCACCATTTGTAATTGTAAATGTACCACCTTGTAGCTCTTTTAATGAAAGTTTATTATCGCGTGCTTTCAGACCTAAATTACGAATCTCGCTTTCAATTTCAGCGAAGTTCAATTGGTTAGCATCGCGTACAACTGGAACAACTAATCCATCTGGAGCTGCTACTGCAATACCGATATCATAGAATTTTTTAATGATAAGCTCATCGCCTTGAATTTCAGCATTTAATAATGGGAACTGTTTTAATGCTGCAACAACTGCTTTTGTGAAGAATGACATAAAGCCAAGACGTACATCATGTTTTTTCTCGAAAGCATCTTTGCGTTCTTTACGTAATTCCATGATTGCACTCATATCAACTTCGTTAAATGTAGTTAACATTGCAGATGTTTGTTGAACTTCTACAAGACGTTTTGCAATTGTTTGACGGCGACGGGACATTTTCACACGCTCAACTGGTTTTTCAAATTCAGTTTTTGCAACTGGAGCCGGACTTTGTTTTGGAGCAGCTGGTGCTTCTTTTGGCGCTGCAGCGTGAGCTTGTACATCATGTGGTCTCACACGTCCAAGTGGATCTGTGCTACGTACTTCGTTTAAATCGATTCCTAATTCACGAGCCATTTTGCGAGCAGCTGGTGATGCGATAGGACGATTTGTATTTGGTAAACCTTGCAACGCTTTATTTTGTTCAGCACTTGGAGCTGCTGCTTTCGGTGCTTCAGTAGTTTCTTGTTTTGGTTGCTCATTAGCCGGAGCAGGTGTGCTTACTTCAACCGCTGCGCCGTTTGCATCTAAAATTGCGATAGTAGCACCAACTTCAACTGTATCTCCAGGTTCGCCTAGTAACTTCGATACAATACCTGAATCCTCTGCAATGATTTCTACATTGACTTTGTCAGTCTCAAGCTCAACAACGCTGCCACCTTTCTCAACTTTGTCGCCTACGTTGATAAGCCATTGTGAAATAGTTCCTTCTGAAATAGATTCTGCAAGCTCAGGTACTTTAATTTCGATCATTTTAAATGTCCTCCCCTTATTTGCCTAACGGTGTGTTTTATCTTCTTTAATCTTCGGTAATCTCCATTTGTTAGCCTGGCTGTGGCAGACTATCTGCCACAGCCAAGCCTGAAAAACTCATTGTTACTTTCAGTTGCTGAAAACTTCAATTTCTTGTTTATCTTGACGGAAGTTGTACTTCACATCTAAAGCGTGTGCAACGATTAATTCTTGCTCAGCTTTGTGAGCGAATGGATCGCCACCAGATGGGCTAGAACGATCCGGGCGTCCAATGTAACCTGTTTTCACTTTATCCCCAGCTAGTTCGAACAGAATTGGAGCCATGTAATGCCATGCGCCCATATTACGAGGTTCTTCTTGAACCCAAATGATTTCTTCTAAGTTTTTAAAGCGTTTAATAATAGATTGAACTTTTTCAGCAGGGAATGGGTACAACTGCTCGATACGAACCATATGAACTTCATCTAGGCTGTACTCATGCTTACCACTTTCGATTTCTGCTGCTAAGTCAATTGCCATTTTACCTGTACTTAAAACAAGACGTTTTACTTTATTTGGTTTCGCACCAAGGTTTCCTTGTTCTAAAGCAGGTTGGAAACGTCCTTCACTTAACTCACTACCTGTAGAAAGTGTAAGTGGGTGACGTAATAAGCTTTTCGGCGTCATAATTACTAATGGTCGAACAGCTTCTGTTCCTAAGATAGATGCTTGACGGCGCAAGATATGGAAGTATTGTGCCGCGCTCGTTAAGTTTGCAACTGTCCAGTTGTTCTCCGCAGCTAATTGTAAGAAACGTTCTGGACGTGCACTAGAGTGTTCTGGCCCTTGACCTTCATAACCGTGTGGTAATAGAAGAACTAAACCAGATTTTTGACCCCATTTTGCTCTTCCTGCTGAAACATATTGATCAAATAATGCTTGCGCAGTATTTGAGAAGTCACCGTATTGAGCTTCCCACATCACAAGAGTTTCTGGAGCAAATACGTTGTAACCATATTCGTAACCAACAACAGCAGCTTCTGATAACGGACTGTTATGAACAGAGAATGATGCGTTAATGTTCGGTAAACGGTGTAATGGTGAATATGTTTCGTTTGTATCAGTATCGTGTAATACGATATGACGGTGCGCGAATGTACCACGCTGTGAATCTTGACCAGTTAAACGAATTGGCGTACCTTCTTGCAAAATAGAAGCGAATGCTAACGATTCAGCAAGTGCCCATTCAATTTTACCGTTCTCTTCAAGAGCATCTTTACGGCGCTCAAGAATTTTCTTCACTTTTGGATATACGTTAAAGCCTTCAGGCCAAGATAATAGTCCTTCATTAATTGTACGAAGTGATTCAATTGAAACACCAGTGTCAATCGGTTGAATTCCTTTTGCAACAACCTCTGGAACTTTAACGTGAATTGTTGCAGCACTCGTATCAGCTGGTGGCACTTGTGCGTATTCAGCCTTTAATTCCTCTTGTATAAACTGAGTAATTGTTTCAACCTCATCTGCATTCAGAACGCCAGCAGATTGTAATTGATCTGCATAAATTGCTCTTACAGTTGGGTGATTTTTAATTTTTTTGTACACTTGTGGTTGCGTAACTGCTGGATCATCCATTTCGTTATGACCATATCGGCGGTAACCGATTAAATCGATTAAGAAGTCCTTTTTGAACAGCGTACGATATTGGATCGCAAGGTTTGCAGCAGCAAGACAAGCTTCCGGATCATCAGCATTCACGTGAACAATCGGAATATCGAAACCTTTTGCAAGGTCGCTTGAATATTTAGTAGAACGAGAATCATAGCTATCAGTCGTAAAGCCGACTGCATTATTTGCGATAACATGAATAGTTCCGCCAGTTTGGTATGCATTCAATCTACTTAAGTTGAGTGTCTCAGACACAACACCTTGACCAGGGAATGCAGCATCACCATGAACTAAAATTACGAATGATTTTGTAGTATCTTGTTCTGGAAGACCAGATTTTTTACGATTCTCTTGAGCTGCACGTGCGAAACCTTCAACAACAGGGTTAACGAACTCAAGATGACTCGGATTATTTGCTAATGTAACACGAGTGCTAACCTCTTCATTACCAACGACTTGTTCTCTACCTAAATGGTATTTCACGTCGCCAGTCCAGCCAGCATTTGCCACTGCACCTTCTATTTTTGCATGTTTGAATTCTGCAAACATGTGATTATATGGCTTTTCTAATACGTGAGCGAGTACGCTTAGACGACCACGGTGAGCCATACCAATCATGACATCTTCAACGCCGCCTTTAGCACCTTCTGAAACAATTTCATCTAGTACAGGTACAAGCATATCAACGCCCTCTATTGAGAAACGTTTTTGACCAACGAATGTTTTATGCAAGAATTGCTCGAAACCTTCAACAGCAGTTAAACGTTTTAAAAGAGCAGTTCGTTTTTTATTTGATAATGGTTGACGCAATGAATTTGATTCCACCATTTGATGCAACCACGCGCGTTCTTCACTATCTTGTATATGTGAGAATTCATAAGCTAAAGATTTTGTATAAACGTCTTTTAATCTATGAATTACATCAAGTGCAGTGTGAATACCCTCTGGTGCATCTTGCCATACTGTTTTTGCTGGAATCGCTTTCAAGTCAGCATCGCTCAGTTCGTTCATTGTTTTCTCGATAAGAGATTGTCCGTTTGCAGCATCTTCCATCGGATTAATGTGAGCCAATGTATGCCCGAAAGAACGGATCTGTTCAACAAGTTGAACGACTTTAAGAATCTTTTCAATGTTCCCTGTGTTTTGAGGAGAAAAATGTGTTGCTGTGTTGTCCCCTGTTACGACATCATCTTGAAACGAAGGAGCTCCAAAAATTTCAAAAAGCTCTTGTAATTCCGGATCAACAGAACCTGCTCCAGTTACGTAAAGATCATACTGTTCAATAACATAACCAAGGTTCGGACCATGGAACTTGGCCCAAGGGTTTGTCGTTGTATTCTTCCTCGTCATTTGTTTAAACCTCCCAATGCATATAATCCTTTTTCCATACAAAAAGGTGCATTTTGCTCTTTTCAATAATTGATGAACCAATAATCAATCTAAATGTTTTTCTTTACTCTTATGTTATTACAATAATTTACATAATACCAAACACTATTACTTATCTGTTTTGTAAAAAAACATTCACAATAACTTATCACCCAAGTTAATCTTTCATGTTATAAAGTAATTTCACGGGAAAACGGGGTGGATATATTTGGTATACCTACATTAATACCTATAATTGTTGCATTTAAATATAAGTATAACTATCAGAATGTTTCGATAAAGTTTAGTTCGAATTATGTATATTGGAATAATAAGCGCTTTCATTGATATTATACAACAATATAACGGAATATAGTATAAAAAATAAAAAATTATGAATTTACCATAAACTTTATCTCGATAGTGTTAAATATCGAAAGGAAAATGAAGGATTTCTACAAAAAAAGTGGCTATACATAAAAAATGCTTCATAAACCGTTAGTTTCTATAAATATGGCGAAAAATAACGTAAAAACAATAGCGTATTTCACCCGATAAAGAGCAGAATGAAACATTTTAAAAGGATAAAACAAATATGGAGATATTAAATTTTCATAAAAACGGAGAGGAGATATAGTAACGGCTATATACATTGTTCCATGTTTCATTTCAAAATAGACGTGCTGAATTTGAAAAAGTTTCTTCTATATAAATAGAATGAAAAATAGACGAAATGAATGTAAAGGAAACTTGACGTAAAGTTTCCTTTACATATATACTCGGTATAAGGAAGGAGGGAGAAATTTCCTTGGAAAATAAAATGGTTGAATACCGAAAAAAATTTGGACTATCTCAAGAAAAATTGGCTGAGAAACTTGGAGTTTCCAGACAAACCATCATTTCAATTGAAAAGGGAAAATATGATCCATCACTTCCGTTAGCATTTGAAATAGCAAAAACATTTCAGACAACGATAGAACATGTATTTATTTATGAAGGAAAAGAAGAGGGGGAATAAAGATGAACTATTCACAAAAGTACTTCGTTATTATGGGAATTATTTTTCTATTTATGAGTGGATTTATGATATTAACAGGTATAATGACGCATTCTGCACCACCGGCTCCAACGTATACATTGCTTGCGATGATGATTATGTGTTTTTGCTTAAGTTACTTACACCCGCAATTTAAAGAAAAAGACGAGCGAATGAAGCTTATTCGTTATAAAGGGATGTTCGTGACCTTTTTTGCACTAACGGCATACTATCTTCTTTTCTCTATTGGCTTAAACTTAAAAATAATGACGCTATCTGCGGTTGAACTATTGAATATATTAATGGCACTTACGATGAGTACAGTTTTTATATCGTTTGTTGTTTTATCGAAAAGATATTAAGATGTAAAAGAGAAAGGAAGATTAACATATGCAAATGATGTATGCTTTTGGCATGGGGCTTGTATTATTTTTAGCGGTATTCTTATTTATTCGTAAAGACGTTCAAGGCGGAACGTTAACGAAACGAGGATTTTATAAAATGATCGGCTGCTTAGTTGTTATGTTTATAGCGATTATCGTAATGATCGTTTTAATAAATCAGTCATTATAGAACTTAAAAACGGAACCTTACTTTTGTAAGGTTTTTCTTTTTGGAAATAAATCTAAAAATTACCATAAAATCCATTTGCTATCTATATCTTGTATTATATAATCCAATAAAATGATAGATAAGGAGAATAGTATATGAATAAAAAAGCTATCTTCTTTTTATTAACATGTCTACTACTTATAGCTAGTATTACTTATATAATATGTAACAAATGAGAACAAGTTCCACCTATATTAGTATAGGAGGGGCATGAATACTACGTTACGAATGAACCTGCCAAAGCAGAAGAAGCCGGGCAAAAACTTGGAGAAGTGACGAAGAAAATTGAAACAAGCAAACAGCCTACTAAAGATAGTGAATCCAACGTATTAGAAGAAAAAACAGAAGTATTTGAAATAATTTTAGAAGAAGAGGATGAAAGGCCACCTATACTCGTAAAAGAACCTACTAGTGAAGAATATAGAGTAGCAAGGCCGATGTTAAAACAAGTACTATAATGAAAAGGAGACTCATATGCAGAGAGTAACTTCATATCCGTGGTCGTTAAGAAAAATATTTGTCTTTTTCCTTTGCTTTATTCTGCCTCCTATCGGTGCCATTTACATTTTGATGAATAGAGAGGCGCTACAAAAGAGAGACTACATTTTATATTTATTATTTGCTGCTATTAATATATCGCTTTGGTTATCATTGATGATTTTTGATAGGAGTATGTGGATGGTAGCGGGGCATGATGTGCTTGGTGTAATTGTTATTATTTTTTCGAATATGAATAAGAGCTAACCCAGCAATCTTAAAGTTGCTGGGTTTTATTTTGCTATTTATAATGAAGAAACAAATTTTTAATAGAGAGTAGTGATGTTATGAGATGGAAAGCAGGAACGTTTGAAAAAATAGAAACGAATGACTCATCTGTTGAGAAAATTATAAACACGTTTAAGGAACAAAACTTAAATGGTGGCGCAATAATAAGCTGTTTTAAAGTACATAACGAAAATTTTTTCAAAGAAATACCACATTCGAAAGATGGATACGAGCACTTCTTTAGAAGAATCTTCAACTCTTTAGATATAATACATAACTTAGAAGAGTTAAAAATACATACATCAGAAAAATATAAATTTCATTTTAAAGAACATCTGGTAGTCATGCTTGATGGTAGCATTGCCGCTCAAATTTTGTGGGGCGGAGCATATGAAGGATTTAAGGAACGACCAGTTATCGCAAAACAATTAGCGGTCAATGTATGTCAATATATGTTCCAAGATCGATACGAAGATATTAAAGTGTTCGAAAGCTATCGCCCTTGGACAGATTGGTTTTACGATGTTGCGTGGGATGCTACTTGGATGGTGTTAGATAGTAAGGAGCATAAAATGTGGTTAGTTTGTGCTACGGATACGGATTGATAGAAGAGGGGGCTTTGTAGAAATGCTACAAGGCCCTTTATCTTTTGGGAATGAATAGAAAACGAATCATATAAATGCTATACTAAAAAATGTTTGTAATGTCAGTTTCATACTATTGTATAATGCTGACTTACTAGAAAAGATAAGAGGAGAATGAACGTGAAAAAGATACAGAAATTATTGCTGTTAATGATGGTAGTAGGATTAACAGTAGGTGTTTTAGCAGGGTGTGCAAATCCGAAAGATACTACAGAAGAATTTTTAACAGCGATACAAAAAGGTGATGTAGAAAAGGCTCGTACATTTGTTGAGAGTGACAAGGAATTTAATAAACTAAATGAAAAAACAGATGATGCTGAGGCAAAAGCAATGCTGAGTGCAATTACGAAAAACTTTAAATTTGAAAAGCCAGAAGAAGTGTCGAAAAAGGATGACAAAGCAGAAGTGAAAGTGAAAATTACATCTGCTGATCTATCCGTTGCTGTAACAAAAGCAGTAGGAGAAGTTATGCCAATGGCCTTCGCTAGTGCTTTTAGTGAAGACAAAGAACAATCTGAAAAAGCAATCGAAAAAACAATGACATCAACTATCGTCAAAAACTTAGCGGATAAAGATGCAGCAATGGCAACTCGCGAAGTTACATTGAACTTAAAGAAAAACAAAGATGGCGACTATAAAATCGTTGCTGATGATAACTTGAAAGAAGTATTATTTGCCAATGCGAAGTCTTTGGAGAAGATGTTTGGTGGGAAGTGATTTAGTTCTTGTAAAAGAGCGATATTCACAAAACGTTAGAGTGAGAATTTGAAAGTAGTTCAAAAAGATGCCAGCATTTGCTGGCATCTTTTTTTATGCAATCTATAAAAATGTGCTTATAACGAGCAATTATTAGTTGGTTATTTGCTTGTATATACTATGTTCCAATATTTATATTAACTATATGATGTTAATAACCAGACAAAGCAAAAATTTTTAGTATAGAGGGATAGGGGCTTACTACATGGAGGGTGTATAAGGTTGGTCATAAAAGCTATTCAAGATGGGAAAGAAGTTAGATGGAATAGTAGACGGGAAATCTTACATTTTGTAAGTTATAAATGTATTAAATATATGATATATTGATATAATAAATTCAATTGGAGGAATAAATTATGAAAATTGTAAAGTCAAAGAAGTTATGGATTACTTTAGCAGTAATCGTTGGATTAGTAATTTCATATTCAATTGGCGCTAGTGGAGCCAAGGTCGCTATCGAGAAAGAAAAGGTTACATATGAAGAGGCAAAAGTGAAAGCAGAAGAAAAAGAGAATGAATTAATTTACACGAAGAGCAAAGTCAAAGAAGGTATTGATGCAGAGCAAAAGAAGCTTGATGATAAAAAAGTTGAAGTAGAAGAGACTTTGGCTCTAGTAGCTAATAAGAATCAATTAACATCAGAAGTTGATAAGTTGGGCAAAGATGTAGAGGCTAAGAAGGGTGAAGTAGGTAAATTAGATGGGGATATCCAAGCTAAGAATAGTGAACTACAGAAGCTTACAGAAGGCGTTAAAGCTAAGCAGGAAGAGCCTAGAATGTTAGGTGCAGGTGAATACATCGTGGGCAAAGATATTCCGGCGGGTCGTTATAAGGCTGCGGCAGTAGGTCGTGGTAGTAACTTTGTTGTATTCGATAGCAAGAGTGGTTCAGCAACAGTAAATACCATTTTGGGTAATAGTTCAGTAGGTCGTGGGGATTATACTTTCTTCGCTGGTAGTGGTGATATTATCAAGACAGCAGAGCAAGTTAAACTTATTCCAGTTGAATAAGTTTAAAGAAATACTGGAAAGAAGGAGTTAGAAAGCCTCCTAAAGCAATTACAAGAAGCTAAAGCTAAGAGAATCGACCACAAGTGCAGTCATCTTTGTGAGTAGCGTAGGCTTCATAAGATTAATAAATAATAAGATAGACAACAAGAGTAAATACAATCATGAAAAAATGGATAATTTGGGCGGTAATTTTTTATATACATTCGGCGGTACTGCTATATAAGGGAATTGACAAAATCGAAGGGTATTATATGGCTAGTGAATACAGTGAGTTAAATAAACACGTTTATGTGGGGGGAGACGCATATAACTACATTATTAACTCGAATCTACTTACAGTGTTCTTTGTACTTAGCGCAGAATTCTTTATCGCGGGGACTCTTTTAATCGCTACTGGATCGATTATCAAGGCTCTTAAGGAAAAAAAGTGGCATAAGCGGTTGAATTACCATATAAAAATAGCGATTTACCAACTGGTAGATCGCTATTTTTACGATATGACCCCGGAGAGGCTCGAACTCACGACCTCCACCCTGTCAAGGTGGCGCTCTCCCTGCTGAGCTACGGGATCTTCAAAAATGCTTATGTAATAGCATCTTTAATCATTATGCTAAAGCAATTATATATAATTAACTGAAAATTTACAATGTTTTTGTGTAGTAATTTTTTAAAGAGGTAGTCCAATATCAAATAGGTTTTATTTCAGAGGTATACTAGTATGTATGTTTTTATATTTAATAAATAGAAGATGCTGAAGTGTTATGATTTCCGATACCAATCCAAAGGACCTTCATCACTTAAATCAACAAGAAAAGGAAATAAGAAGTGTAAAGGTAAGCTTATAAATTCTGGCATAGCGCTCAATGTTTTCTTTGATAGATATTGCCGTCCGAAGCAATACGGATAATCTTTTTCAAATGTTATGAGAAGCGACCATACATCTTTTACTTTTCACTTCGTTTTACAATACGTACAACGCGCCATGGAGTTCCTCCTCATTTTAAAGTGTTTTCTAATATATCCCATTCTATTGTGCTAAAGTCAAGTGTATTTGGTGTGATAGAATGTAAGTTGGTTTGTTTTTTTATATGGATGTATTCGGTAATTTATGACCAAATGAATGTTATATAATAAGAGATTTTCATTTCCAGTATTCGAATTGGCCAATATATCCTTTTTACAATTTTCAAGAAATCATGTATAAAAGAAGTACAAGATATTTATAAATATTCAGAAGTAGAGGGAGAATTATTGTAATGGTAAGAAAAACGTTCAAGATGCGCGTATCTAGAAATAGAACGATTTCGATTAATGGCTCAATTCTTGATGTGGATGTTACACATGATGAGTTTTTACAAGAGTTTGTTGAGTGGGTCGATTCTAAAGGTTGGTCGTTTATGGGGATGACAGATGAGATTACACCTGAGGAAGCTAGTCAAAATTTAATAGACTCATTGATTGATGAGAAGGATAAGAAAGAGTAATTCCTTCTTATTTTTTGTTGTATATTTATGTTCCTAATCGTAAAAGTGTGATATAGTAAAAAAAATGAATATTCTTCCAAATTAATACAAATTACATATAGGTTGGTAGAGGTATTTTATAGAATGTGAAAGTAAAGGGAAAAGGGAGAGTCATATGGTAAATTTTAAGAAAATTTCGGTTTTTGTTATGGTTATTTGTTTATTTTTTTTGACACCTATGACGTTATATGCTGAGACGAATATTGGAGTAAATCCGGAGCAAGTGGCACCTCCACCTGCGGAAGGGCCGAATGTTTTTAGTCAGTTTGCGACTACGATTGATGCGAAAACAGGAGATATGTTGTACGACAAAAATGCACATCATCGTGCGTTCCCTGCTAGTATGACGAAAGTGTTAACGGCGATTTTACTGATGGAGCATACGAAGCCAGAGGATCAATTTACGTTTTCACAATTAGCATTAGATCAAGAGAAGAGTAATTATCAAATTGAGTTTCACCCTGGTGAGACTATTAATAGAAATACTGCACTTATGATTTTAATGGTGCTGAGTGCGAATGATGTGTCGTATGCGATTGCGGAGCGTATTGGAGGAAGTGTTGAAAACTTCGCCAATATGATGAATGAAAGGGCGAAGCAATTAGGGGCTAAAGATAGTCATTTTGTAACGCCAAATGGATTGCATGATCCAAATCATTATACGACGCCATATGATATGGCCATGATTACGAGAGGTGTGCAAAAGTATCCTGAAATTTTACAAGCGATGAATACGAAAAGAACGACGGTTACGACATCTACGCAAACAGTTTCTATTTTTAATAAGTCTACTTATTTTGAAAATCCATATAGTATGGGTGGTAAGACAGGATTTACGAATGAAGCACGCAATACGCTCGTTTTATTAAATGAGAAGGATGGTAATCGTATTATAAATGTAGTAATGGCTTCTCAAAGACCTGAAATTTATGAAGATTTGAAGCAGATGGCGGAATATTCTTTTGGGCAATTTACGAAGCAAACTGTACTAGATAAACATAGTTGGCACCAAAAGGCAAAGTATTTAAATAAAGATGTTGATTCTGAGCTGGAAAAAAGTGCAGAGCTTATGCTAAAGAAAGATGAAGGGAAAAATATAAAAACGGCTTTTCGGGTTAATTCAGTGGATAAAGAATCTTTGTATCAAAAAGGAATTCATCGCGGTGAAGTAGTTGGTGCGGTAGATATTATAAAGAATAATCAAACGATTGCGACTATAAATGTTCTTTCAAAAGAAGATGTTACTTTTGCGATGCCTAAAAAAGATACAGTTGCACCTGAAGTAAAGGAATCGAATGTGAAAGTGATAAGTGTTGGAATAGGTGCGATTTTATTATTTGGAGCGATTTTATATGTAGTGCTGCGCCGAAATAACCAAGGGATGAAATCAGAAGAAAAATAAATTGCTAGTAGACCGTGATGAGATTTTGTCACGGTCTTTTTTGTATGCATTTCAAAAATGATTTAACTAATAATTGTAAATTTTCTTATTGCATTTCCAAATCGTTCGTTATATTATTTACTTGTGTTCTTGTTAGAGAACTAAATGAATATTGTATACTTCAAATAACATAAAACAACGGAGAGGGAGAGAGACGATGAAATTAATTTGGAAGGTGATTAGCAACGTTATCTCATTTGTTTTATTTGCGGTAATGGTTTGTTTAGCTTTTGTAGTTATTTCTTCAAAAGCGAGTGGCGGGGATCCAACAGTGATGGGATATCAGTTTAAGAGCGTTCTTTCAGGATCGATGGAACCAACATTTTTAACAGGATCAATCATTGCGATAGAGCCAACGAAAGATGGTTCTAAATATAAAAAAGGTGATGTTATTACGTTTAAAGAGAAAGATGACAAAATTATCACTCACCGTATTATCGGTGTGAAAGATACAAATGGAAAAGTAATGTATGAAACAAAAGGGGATAACAACAACGGACCAGATTTAGCACCAGTACTTGCAGAGAATGTAATTGGAAAGTATGCAGATATTACAGTTCCATACGTTGGTTATGGACTGAATTATGCGAGTTCAAAAGCGGGAGCAGCATTACTTCTCATTATTCCTGGAGTCTTTTTACTTGGCTATTCCGCAATTTCTATTTTTGGTGCTATTCGTAGCATTGACGGAGAAAAGAAAGATAAAAAAGTAGAACAATCCGTCTAGTTCGTTTGGTTATACTTTCCGTTTAGGAAGTTAACAAATATATATATTAAGGGGATATGGACATGACTTTAAAGAAAAAATTAGGAATGGGTATCGCATCAGCAGTATTAGGAGCAGCATTAGTTGGTGGAGGAACATTTGCATTCTTTAGCGATAAAGAAGTGTCAAATAATACATTTGCGGCTGGTACGCTTGATTTATCATTAAATCCATCAACAGTTGTTAATGTATCGAATTTAAAACCTGGTGATACAATTGAAAAAGAATTTAAACTAGAAAATAAAGGCTCTTTAGATATTAAAAAGGTTCTATTAAAAACAGACTATAATGTAGAAGATACGAAGAAAGATAATAAAGATGATTTTGGTAAACATATTAAAGTAACATTCTTAAAAAATGTAGATAAGCATGAGACGATTGTGAAAGAAACTACATTAGATAAATTGAAGGGTGATACACTTACAGCAGTAAATAATGATTTAGCTGCTTGGTTCTGGGATGAAAAAGGTATTTCTGCAGGTAAATCTGATAAATTCAAAGTGAAATTTGAATTCGTTGATAATAAAAAAGACCAAAATGAATTCCAAGGCGATAAGTTACAATTAACTTGGACGTTTGATGCACAGCAAGGCGATGGTGAAACGAAATAATAATGACAACAAAAAGAGACTATCAAAAGTGGTAGTCTCTTTTTGTGTTAAAAGAGAAATGTAAAAAGAAACATAATTTTTATATCATTTTGTAATTCACTTTATTATAATAAAGGTATAGTTCTTGATAAAGAACAAGTTGTTCGATAGGAGAGATTAAAATGCTGAAGGCACCTCGCAAATTCAAAAAGATGCTTATATTGCCATGTTTGTGCTCTATTATTTTTTATTTAGGTTCTCAAATGATGACTTATACAGAGGCAGCTTTCATTCATGAGACGAAAGTGCAGGCTACTATTTCTACAGCAAGTATTTTTCCAAAAACAGTTGATCAGTTGACAGAACAAGCTAAGCAACATAAGGAAGTAATTTTGCATGAGTATGAAGAGATGAAATCGAAAGTAACTTTCACTTCTACTCAAGAATTAGAACAGGCGCTTGTTACGTGGAAGCAAGGACGTGAGAAAATTGTTACTGAGAGGGAACTGTTACAAAAGGTATATGCATCAATAGAAAATCCTTATAACAAAGTGAAAGAAGAGTTAAAGGGAAATAAAAGTGAATCTAATAAGCAAGTATTCTCGTATGTGAATGCTGGTTTTCATATAGTTAAAGAGCACTGTGAGTATGTTGATAAAGAGGTTAATTTACAGGTGATTGATAAACAAATTCAAGCTTTTGAAAAATTATTAGTAGATGAAACAGCAAAGCAAGTGAGTGAGGCTGAGAAGCAAAAGAAATTAGAAGAGAGTAAGAAGCAAGAAGAAGCGAAAAAGCTAGAAGAGAGCAAGAAACAAGAAGAGGCGAAAAAGTTAGAAGAGAGTAAGAAGCAAGAAGAAGCGAAAAAGCTAGAAGAGAGCAAGAAACAAGAAGAGGCGAAAAAGCTAGAAGAGAGTAAGAAACAAGAAGAGGCGAAAAAACTAGAAGAGAGTAAGAAACAAGAAGAGGCGAAAAAACTAGAAGAGAGTAAAAAGCAGGAAGAGGCGAAAAAACTAGAAGAGAGTAAGAAGCAAGAAGAAAAGAAGGAATAGTAAGTAAAATACAGCAGCATTTCGGAAGGAATAAATACAATGATAAGACAAATAGGTGAGAGAGCCCTACGACTCACCTATTTGCTTTGTTTTTCTTATTTCACTATTCGTGGGTATAAGGTCTTCACCTAAAAATTTAACGAATGCGAGGAAGTTAGTTGGCAGCCCACCGCTAGGTGAAGGTTAATGATCAGTGGGGATGGACAGAAAAACTCTGATTAAAGTTTCACTTTATTTCTCAATACTTTTCTGAAAAAAAGGAAAAAATGTTGAGAAATAAAAATAATCAAAATATATATTGTATTTATATAGTCTTGTTCGTTATAATGAACTTAAGGTTTTAAAAAAAGAACAAATATTAGCTAAGCTAATATAGTTTTAGTTACACCTCTTATTTTGAAATAAGAGATAAAAATACAAAAAACAGCTAGGGGGAATTGATTGTGAGTCTGAAAAAGAAATTAGGTATGGGAGTTGCATCAGCAGCATTGGGGTTATCTTTAATTGGTGGAGGAACATTCGCTTACTTTAGCGATAAAGAAGTATCAAACAATACATTTGCAGCTGGGACGTTAGATCTTACATTAAACCCTAAAACGCTTGTAGATATTAAAGATTTAAAACCAGGGGATTCTGTTAAGAAAGAGTTCTTATTAAAGAACGACGGTACGTTAGCAATTAAAGATGTTAAATTAGCTACAAAGTACACTGTTGCAGATGCAAAGGGCGATAATGCTGGTGAAGACTTCGGTAAGCATATTAAAGTGAAATTCCTTTGGAACTGGGATAAACAAAGCGAGCCTGTATATGAAACAACTTTAGCTGATTTACAAAATGCTGATCCAGATCTTTTAGCTAAAGACATCTTTGCTCCTGAGTGGGGAGAAAAAGGTGGCTTAGAAGCTGGTACAGAGGACTATCTATGGGTACAATTTGTATTCGAAGAGAATGGTCAAGATCAAAACAAATTCCAAGGCGATTCATTGAACTTAGAATGGACATTCAATGCTAACCAAACAGATGGAGAAGAAAAATAATAAATAAAAAAAGCGGGGGATTCCCCGCTTTTTTTTATAAAGAAAAAAAGAAGTGCCCGTTTTAAGCACTCTTTTATATGTATTATTGTTGATTTTTCTTCCATTGTGTAAATTCGAGAAATTCACGAAACTGTTCTTTTGAGACACCAGAGCTCATCGCATCTTTAACGAGCTGTGTCCATTCGGAGTCTAGGTGACCCTCCGTTGTTGTTTCATCGTGAAGTAAAGTATCAACTGGAATTTGTAGAACAGCTGCAATTTTTTCAAGAAACTGAATAGAAGGGTTTTTTTGTAAATTTCGTTCTATAGAACTAATGTAAGATTTAGCGACACCAGCTTTTTCGGCGAGTTCTGTTAATGAAATGCCTTTTTGTAAACGAAGGCGTTTTATACGTTCTCCTATCATATTTGCGCACCTTTCTATCAATATGTAGTCGTCTTATGATGTGATTATTATAACATAAACTTCGTTAAAAAGAACGAGGCTATTGAGCCTGGCTCGTATGCTTCATACGTTGAAAAAAGTGTTCAATATCTTGCAGGGCAATGCCAGCATCTAGAGCTTCAAGTATTAAATCAATCCATTCTTGATCTAGTGAGTCAGCCTTATCTTTGTACAAATGTAATTCCTCCCTAATTAGTGGTCATAATCGCTGCTACAGAATATATGATAATGCAATCGGATTTTGTATTTTATATAGTGAATTATCAAATATTTTGTAGATGAAACAAAGATAAAATCCCCATTAAATTCCCTCTATGGCGATTATAAAGTTTCTGACAAATATTTTCAATATTTTCTGAAAACATTGTTGAATTGTGATATATTCGTATACTAACTATGAAATTTTTACAAATATATTAAAAAAATTACATAATATAACTAAATATTGAAAATATATTGAATTTTTAATAATATAGAGTGTGTAATACATATTTTATATTAGGGGAGGCAATAAGGGATGAAAAAGAAACCATTTAAAGTGTTATCATCAATTGCTTTGACAGCTGTTCTAGGCTTGTCGTTTGGTGCTGGAAGCCAGTCTGTATATGCTGAAACGCCGGAGAACAAGACAGCTACAAGCCCAGTTGATGATCACTTAATCCCAGAAGAGAGATTAGCAAATGCGCTAAAAAAACGTGGGGTAATTGATTCATCTGCTTCAGGGACAGAAACAAAGAAAGCTGTCGAAAAGTATGTAGAGAAAAAGAAGGGTGAAAATCCTGGGAAAGAAGCGGCAAGTGGGGACCAACTTACGAAAGATGCATCTGACTTTTTAAAGAAAGTGAAAGATGCAAAGGCAGATACGAAAGAAAAATCAGAGCAGCCAGCAAACGGGACTACAGCAGGAACAGGTCCAGTTAGAGGAGGCTTAAATGGGAAAGTACCAACTTCACCTGCTAAGCAAAAAGAGTATAACGGTGAAGTTCGTAAAGATAAAGTACTTGTTTTACTTGTAGAGTACGCTGATTTCAAGCATAACAATATTGATAAAGAGCCTGGCTACATGTATTCTAACGATTTTAACAAAGAACATTATGAAAAAATGTTATTCGGTAATGAGCCATTCGCGTTAGAGGATGGAAGCAAAATCGAAACGTTTAAACAATATTACGAAGAGCAATCAGGTGGTAGTTACACAGTGGACGGAACAGTCACAAAATGGTTAACAGTTCCAGGTAAAGCTGCTGATTACGGTGCAGATGCTGGTACAGGTCATGATAATAAAGGACCAAAAGGACCACGTGATCTAGTAAAAGATGCATTAAAAGCGGCTGTAGATAGCGGACTTGATTTATCACAGTTTGATCAGTTCGATCAATATGATGTAAATGGTGATGGGAATCAAAATCAACCGGACGGTTTAATCGATCACTTAATGATTATTCATGCGGGTGTTGGACAAGAAGCTGGCGGTGGTAAATTAGGTGATGATGCAATTTGGTCACATCGCTGGACAGTTGGACCAAAACCATTCGCAATTGAAGGTACACAAGCGAAAGTTCCATATTGGGGCGGAAATATGGCAGCATTCGACTACACAATTGAACCAGAAGATGGCGCGGTTGGTGTATTCGCACATGAATATGGCCATGATTTAGGTCTTCCAGATGAGTATGATACACAGTATAGCGGTGATGGTGAACCGGTTGAAGCTTGGTCTATTATGAGTGGCGGAAGCTGGGCTGGTAAAATCGCAGGAACAACGCCAACGAGTTTATCACCACAAAATAAAGAGTTTTTCCAAAAAACAATCGGTGGTAACTGGGCGAATATCGTAGAAGTAGATTACGAGAAATTAAATAAAGGTATCGGTCTGGCAACATACTTAGACCAAAGTGTTACGAAGTCAGATCGTCCAGGTCTGATTCGTGTTAACTTACCAGATAAAGATGTAAAAGGAATTCAGCCTGCATTTGGTAAACAGTATTACTACAGCACAAAAGGTGATGACCTTCATACAACGATGGAAACGCCACTATTCGATTTAACGAAAGCAACGACTGCAAAATTCGATTATAAGTCATTGTATGAAATCGAAGCAGAGTACGATTTCCTTGAAGTACACGCTGTAACAGAAGATGGACAAAAAACGTTGATTGAAAGAATTGGTGAGAAAGCAAATAGTGGAAATGCAGCTACGACAAATGGAAAATGGGTTGATAAATCATATGATTTAAGTCAATTCAAAGGTAAGAAAGTGAAACTAGTATTTGAATATATTACAGACGGTGGATTGGCGTTAAATGGATTTACACTTGATAATGCGTCACTAACTGTAGATGGAAATGTTGCATTCTCTGATGATGCAGAAGGTACACCACAATTCAAATTGGACGGTTTCGTTGCATCTAACGGAATGGATAAGAAAAAGCATAACTACTATGTAGAGTGGAGAAACTATGCGGGTTCAGATAACGCATTGAAATTTGCTCGCGGTCCAGTATATAACACTGGTATGGTTGTATGGTATGCGGATTCAGCTTACACAGATAACTGGGTTGGCGTACATCCAGGACATGGTTTCCTTGGTGTAGTTGACTCTCATCCAGAAGCAATTGCAGGAACTTTAAATGGCAAACCAACATTTACAAGCAGTACGCGATTCCAAATTGCTGATGCGGCGTTCTCATTCGACAAAACGCCAGCTTGGAAAGTTGTATCTCCAACGCGTGGAACATTCGTATACGATGGATTACCAGGGGTACCGAAGTTCGATGACTCTAAAAAGTATATTAATGAGCAGATTCCAGATGCAGGACGTATTTTACCGAAGCTTGGTCTGAAGTTTGAAGTAGTAGGACAAGCTGATGATAATTCTGCAGGTGCTGTTCGTTTATACCGTTAATACAGTAAAACTACCGGGAGATTTTCTTTCGGTAGTTTTTTGTGAGCAATGAATTTTATATAAAGGGAAAAGTTATATATAATGTAACTTTAAGAATAGAAATTTGTTACATATGAAGTCTATATAAATAATGAAAGAATTGGATAAAAATAGTGGGAGAAGGTGAGTGCATGAGTATTTCCTCTATTGTAAATAAACAAAAGGAATATTTTTATAAAGGACATACGAGGAGTCTAGAGACGAGAAAGAATAATTTGAAGAAGCTTTATGAAGGAATTCAGCGTTTTGAGGATGAGATTTTTCAAGCGTTGAAATTAGATTTGAATAAATCAGTTCACGAATCATTTACAACAGAAATTGGATATGTACTAAAAGAGATTTCTTTTCAAATGAAGCATATTTCATCTTGGAGTAAACCAAAGCGTGTTCGCACAGCTCTTACTCATTTTGGATCGAAGGGGAAAGTGGTGCCAGAACCGTATGGTGTGACGCTTATTATCGCACCGTGGAACTATCCGTTTCAATTAGCGATTGCACCACTCGTAGGAGCATTGGCAGCTGGCAATACAGTCGTTTTAAAGCCGTCAGAGTTAACGCCAAACGTTTCAAAAGTGCTTACGAGAATGTTAGGTGAATTATTCCCAGAAGAGCTTGTATCGGTAGTAGAAGGCGGTGCTGAGGAAAGCACTGCACTTTTAAAGGAACCGTTTGACTATATTTTCTTTACAGGTAGTGTTGGTATCGGAAAAGTTGTGATGGAAGCAGCGGCGAAAAAATTAACGCCGCTTACGTTAGAGCTTGGCGGGAAAAGCCCATGTATTGTACATAAAGATGCAAAGCTAGATGTAACCGCAAGACGTATCGTTTGGGGCAAGTTTTTGAATGCTGGGCAGACGTGTGTAGCGCCTGATTATATGTACGTTCATTCTTCAGTGAAAGAGCAGTTAATCGAGGCATTAAGACATGAAATCGCAGAGCAATATGGAAAAGATGCTTTGCAAAATGACAATTATGTGCGAATTGTGAGTGAGCGTCATTTTGAACGTTTATGTACATTTTTGCAAGATGGTAAACCTGTGATTGGCGGGAATTATACGAAAGAAACATTACACATCGAACCGACAGTGTTAACGAATGTTACATGGCAAAGTGCTGTTATGGAAGATGAAATTTTTGGGCCGATTTTACCAATTATAGAATATGACAAAATAGAAGAGGTAATTGAAACGATTCAGTACCATCCAAAGCCGTTAGCACTATATGTATTTTCTGAAGATAGAAAAGTGCAAGAGAAAGTGACGAGTAATATTTCATATGGCGGAGGATGTATAAATGATGTCGTATATCATCTTGCAACGCCATATTTACCTTTTGGGGGCGTTGGAAGTAGTGGATTAGGCAGCTATCATGGTGAACAAAGTTTTCGGACTTTTTCCCATTATAAAAGCATTTTGTCCCAATCTACAGCATTCGACATGAAAATTCGTTACTCTTCTACAAAAAGTGCTTTAAAATTCATACGAAAGTTGTTAAAATGATGATGGTGTTTATCAGTAGGCGTAGCCGTATGATAAAAACCCCTTCGCAACTGAAGGGGTTTTTCTGTTCGACATATGTATCATGCGAAAATGAATCAAACATACTACATAAAGAATAGAAGAGAACGCTGCTAAACAACCATTTTTGTTTGGATCGAAACAAAAAAATAGTCTATAGAACATAAATATTTATTCATGAATATAAAAATTAAAATTTAAGGTAGATAGGACGGGAAAATGAAAAAGATTATTAAAGTTGAAGCAGTAGAAAAACATTTTGGAAATCAAGTGATTATCCCCCCTCTTTCTTTAGATATTAAAGAAGGAGAATTTTTAACAATTTTAGGACCGAGTGGTTGCGGGAAAACGACTTTACTTCGTATGATCGCAGGATTTGAAACCCCAACTAAAGGGAATCTTTTATTAGATGATGAAAAGATTAACGATTTGCCGCCATACAAGCGTCATATGAATTTAGTGTTCCAACATTACGCACTATTCCCACATATGAATGTTGAAAAAAATATTTGTTTCGGTATGAAAATGCAAAAAGTATCAGCAGCAGAACAGAAAGAACGTGCGGAAGAGGCAATGCGTTTAACGCAGTTACTTGAGTTCCGTAATCGTAAACCTTCGAAGCTTTCTGGTGGACAGCAGCAGCGTGTAGCAATTGCAAGAGCAATTGTAAACAACCCACGTGTATTACTATTAGATGAGCCACTTGGAGCGCTTGACTTTAAGTTAAGAAAAGATTTGCAACGTGAATTGAAAAACTTACAACGTAATTTAGGAATTACGTTCATATATGTAACGCACGATCAAGAAGAAGCGATGAGTATGAGTGATCGTATTGTCGTTATGAATAAAGGGCATATCGAACAAGTCGGCACGCCTAAGGAAATTTACAATAAGCCGAAAACATTGTTTGTTGCGACGTTTATCGGTGAAAATAATATCGTGAAAAATGGGGAAAACTACGTAGCAGTTCGCCCTGAAAATGTAAAAGTTCGCTCGGTTGAAGAGCCAATTTTAAAAGAATACCATCTTGGACATATTGAAGATATTGAATTTGTTGGAAATATGGAAAAGCTATATGTACGTGAGGAGAAAACAGCGGAATTACTAATGGCATACCAAACTGCTGAAGAAGCAACGCAGTGGAGCATTGGAGATAATGTATATGTAGGCTGGGAGCAAGAGGACGAGGTGACCTTAAATTGAAGAAAGGGAAATTACTCGCATTACCTACAGTCGTATGGCTGTTACTCTTCTTCCTAATTCCACTTCTGTTCGTATTAGCATTTGCCTTCATGCAGCGCGGAGCATACGGGACAGTGGAAATGAAATTTACATTAGATAACATAGCACGTGTGTTTGATCCATTATATATGGGGACGTTATGGGAAACAGTGAAGATAGCTGTTATTACGACAGTACTATGTTTATTAATCGGTTATCCATTCGCCTATACAATTACAATTGTTGATCGTAAATATCGTTCTATCCTTCTATTATTGGCAACGATTCCGTTCTGGATTAACTTTCTTGTTCGTTCATACGCATGGATTGTTATTTTACGTTCACAAGGTCTTGTAAACACATTGCTATTGAAACTAGGTATTATTAGTGAACCTTTAAATCTGCTATATAATACGCCTTCTGTAATACTCGGAATGGTATATTCTTTATTACCATTTATGATTTTACCAGTGTATGCAGCAATTGAGCAGCTTGATAAGCGTAAGCTAGAGGCGGCTTATGATTTAGGAGCAACACCAGTAAAGGCATTTTGGAATGTAACAGTACCGATGACGATGTCAGGGATTACAACTGGTTCTATTTTAGTATTCGTTTCTTCTATCGGAATGTTTGTTGTATCAGACGTTATGGGTGGATCGAAAGTAGCATTAATCGGAAACGTAATTCAAAACCAATTCTTAGGTTCACGTGACTGGCCATTTGGTTCCGCGTTATCTATGATTGTTGTTCTATTCTCTGTTCTGTTAATTTACTTATATTATCGTGCAACGAAAGTATATAAATATGATGGAAACGGAGGGGAATAGGCAAAAATGAAGAAGTTTTTAGTTTCTTATTCTTGGTTAATCTTATTGTTTTTGTATTTTCCAATGATGGTTTTAATGGTATATTCCTTCAACGATTCTCGCATTAATGCGGAATGGGAGGGCTTTACACTCCATTGGTATACAGATTTATTTCAAAAACAAGATGTTATTGATGCGTTTGTAAATAGTATGACGATTGCTGTTATAACGACAATTGTGACGACAGTTCTTGGTGTGATTTTTGCTATTGCATTACACCGTTACAAATATCGTTTTGAAGGGGCCATTAACGGTCTTGTATATTTACCAATTTTAATTCCTGATATTTTAATGGGATTATCTTTACTTATCCTATTTAGTCAATTAGGTATGGAACTTGGAAAAACAACAATTATTATTGCACACATTACATTCAGTATTTCATTTGTTGTTGTTATTTTAGCGGCACGTCTTTCTGGTATGGGACGTGATTTAGAAGAGGCTGCAAACGATTTAGGAGCAACGCCGTGGCAAACGTTTCGTTATGTAACGTTTCCAGCAATTGCACCAGGAGTTATTTCAGCCGCATTATTAACATTCACATTATCGATTGATGATTTTGTAATTAGTTTCTTCGTATCAGGACCAGGATCAACAACATTGCCATTATACATTTATAGTATGGTTAAGCGTGGGGTATCGCCTGAAATTAATGCTCTTTCTACAATATTAATTGTTGTAATTGTAGGATTAATGGTGCTATCGGAAATTTTCCGTAATAAAGGTGCAGACGGTGAAGAGAACTCTGGAGGACACCTTCCTTTATAATACGAATGATATAGAAAGAACGAGGAGGTAATAAACCGATGAAATTAGTGAAGAGATTAGCTGGTATAGCAATTAGCTTCAGTCTTGCTGCAGGTGTACTTGCTGGTTGTGGTGAGAAAAAAGAAGAATTAAACATTTATAGCTGGGCGGACAATTTTGATGAGCAAGTTTTAAAAGATTTTGAAAAGAAATATAACGTGAAAATTAACTACGATAAATATGCAAGTAATGAAGAAATGCTTGCGAAATTACAAGCTGGTGGCGCGACATATGATTTAATTCAGCCATCTGATTACATGGTGAAAACGATGGCGAAGATGGACTTATTAGCGCCTTTAGATAAGAAGAATATCCCGAACATCGAGAACCTTGTGTCTAACTTTAAAACACCTGCGTTTGATCCAGAGAATAAGTATTCTCTAGTATATACTTGGGGTGTAACAGGAATTGCATACAATAAAAAGTATGTGAAAGAAACACCTACAAGCTGGAATGATTTATGGAACGAGAAATATAAAGGACATGTTACTTTATTAAACGATTCTCGTGAAGTATTAGGAATGGGACTTAAGAAAAACGGTTTCTCTAATAGCACGAAAGAGGATGCACAGTTAAAGACAGCGTCTGCTGATTTGCAGAAGCTACTTCCAAACTTATTAGCATTCGATACAGATAATATTAAACAAAAATTCATTACAGAAGATGCTTGGATCGGGACAGTTTGGTCTGGAGACGCAGCATTCATTGCGAAAGACAATAAAGATGTAGGATACGTTGTACCAAAAGAAGGTGGCACAATTTGGGCTGATACGTTAGCAATTCCAAAAGGTGCGAAAAATAAAGAACTTGCAGAGAAGTTTATGAACTACTTATTAGATGAAAAAGTAAGTGTGAAAAACTACGAGTCAATTGGTTACAGTAATCCAAATGAAAAAGCTCATCCTCTTCATAGTAAAGAATATCGTGATAATCACATGATCTTCTTAACAAAAGAAGAATTAGATCGTACAGAGTGGCTTGTTGATGTAGACGATAAGTTAAAAGACTACGATCGCTACTGGACAGAGCTGAAAACAAAAGGTAAATAAGTAAGAAAATGCGGTTTCTAAAGTAGAAATCGCATTTTTTCATAGTAGGAGGAAGTCGATTGAAGAAAAAGTTACATCAGTATGAGTTAATGTGTATCATTTTATTGTTTGTTCTATTTAGCATCATCGCTTGGAGGGTACATGTAGGTGGTGTTACAATGATGGATACATACGTACGTGATATGGTAAAAGGATTACAAACGGAAAGCTCACTTACATTCTTCTCATACTTTACAAAGCTAGGATCTGCAATTGGAGTTATAACGACACTAATTATAAGCTTGCTCGTTTTTTGGAAAAAGCGTTATTATGCTGCTATGATTGTGTATCCAATGGCTATATTAACGACACACCTTGTTAATAAGGGAATAAAAGAAATTGTAAAAAGAGACCGCCCATCATTAAATGAGGCACTTGACGCACTTGGGTATAGCTTCCCAAGCGGACATGCAATGCTATCTATTATAACATTCGGTTTTCTTGCCTATATCATTGCTGCCAATTTGAAGAGTGTAGCTGGAAAATGTGGTATTACGATTTCGATGGGCATATTAATTATATTGATTGGATTAAGTAGAGTTATTTTAAATGTTCATTACCCGACTGATATTTTAGCTGGTTACTGTGCAGGTGGCATTTTGTTAATCATCGCAATTTATTGTCATCGTTTACTTACCGAGAGATTGGGACTTAATAACGAGAGATAAAAAAACGTCTAGAAAAACTAGTATTATAGTTTTTCTAGACGTTTTTTGTTTATGGGGAGATGTGATAAAGTATAAATGACAAGTGAATTATATAAAGTAGGTGAAAATGTGTGAAGACAAATGTACATAAAATTGATAAGTGGGGGAAGTTAGGAACTTTTTTGTATCAATTTCGTTATACAGTAATTGTAGCATTACTACTACTTGCGATAGTGCTCGGTATTTTTGCTCCAAAACTTCCAGGAGTATTGGGCGGTGATGGTTTCCAAACAGAAGGGGATTATCAAAAGACGAAAGAAATTTTAGATAAGGATTTTAAGCAGTCTCAAGATACACTTTTACTCGTTTTTGAGAAGGAAAAGGATACTTCGCATGAGGAGTTCCAAAAGCGTATAGAGGGGATAATAAATCAAATTGAAGAGAAAGAAAAATACGAATCTTTCCATCATCCAATGCAAAATAAAGAGATGTTACAAGATGATATCGGTTATGCGACGATTTTATTTTCCGGGAAAACAAATAAAGAACGAATGGAAAAGACATTACAATTTGCCGGGAAAATCGAGAAGGAAAGTAATAGCGTATTAAAAGTAACACCGACAGGATATCCGAAAATTAATCAAGAGATTAATGAAAGAACGCAAAATGATTTAAAAGTAGCAGAGATGATTGGATTACCTATTGCTTTTCTCGTACTATTATTCTCATTTGGTAGTCTGATTGCGTCTATTTTACCGATTGTAAATGGCGCGCTTAGTGTCATTAGTACGATGGGGATTTTATATTTTATAGGTAGTGATAAAGAGCTATCTATTTTCGTGTTAAATGTTGCACCGATGATTGGGCTCGCATTATCAATTGATTTCGCACTGTTATTTGTAAATCGTTTTCGAGAGGAAGTTGCGAAGAGAACAGTGAAAGAAGCGATAGCGATTACGTATCAAACGGCAGGGCGTGCTATCGTATTTTCAGGGTTATGTGTATTCGTCGGTTTATCAGGCTTATTTTTCTTTAAGATAGATTATATTCAGTCTGTTGCTATTAGCGGGATGATTGTCGTTATTATGAGCATTTTGTTTTCGCTCACACTTCTTCCGGCGCTATTATCTTTAATTGGTAAAAGGATATTAAAAAAGAATCAGGCGGCGCCTACGCCATCAAATGTATGGCGTAAATTTGCACAGTTTGTAATGAAACATCCAATCGTCATGATTATTGTTGTTACAACATTTATTGTTATTTGTTTATTACCGCTACGTACAGCTAACTTGCAGTTTCCTGGTGTTGAAGCGTTACCTGAAAAGAGTGATACGAGAGTTGCATTTGAGAAGTATGAAGAAGCCTTTAATAAAACTGTCCAAACACACGCTGATGTGACATTAGTAGTAGAGACGAAGAAAGATATAACAGAAAAAGAAAGTTTACAAAAGATAGAAGCTGTTGTTCAAAAGTTAAAAGACGATAAGCAAGTATATAAGGTGAAAAGTGTATATGACGGGCTAAATGGAATGAAAGCAGATCAAGTTGCTGGAATGTTACAGTCGCCAGAGGCTGCGAAAATAGCTCCTGTATTTGAAGCGTATACGAAAGGGAATAAAACAACAATGGAAGTCTTTTTGGATACGAAGCCAAGTACAGAAACCGCAAAACAATGGGTTCGTGATTTCAAAAAGAATTATAAAGAAAATGATGTTACTTATTATTTGGGCGGTATGACGACGTTCCAGCAAGAGTTAGAAGATGAAATTAAAGATAAAGTTGCAATTGGTATGTCTGTTATATTTGGATCAACCTTTGTCATTTTATTATTCGCATTCCGCTCTATACTCATTCCAATTAAAGCTATTATTATGAACGTACTTAGTTTAAGTGCAACAATTGGAATTGTAATGTGGTTATTTGAAGGTGGTCATTTCGGATTAGAAGAGAGTTCAGTTTTATTTGTATTACCAATCTTTATTTTTGGCCTCGTATTTGGGCTTAGCATGGATTATGAAGTATTTCTTATTTCACGTATTCATGAGCTCTATGAAGAAACAGGGGATAACGATCAAGCAACGTTAGAAGGGCTTGTTTCGACAAGTAGGATTATTACGTCCGCCGCTTTAATTATGATTGTTGTTACCGGTGCGTTCGCCTTTACTGATATTTTACCAGTAAAGCAGATGGGGCTTGGGGTTGCATTAGCAATATTTCTTGATGCAACAATTATCCGTCTTATGCTCGTACCAAGTTTAATGAAATTGTTTGGGGATTGGAACTGGTGGCTACCATTTCGAAAGAAAAGAGAAAAATCATCATAAAAAAACTCATCTATAAGATGAGTTTTTTTATGAATAGCAGGGCCCATATTTTGCGCATAGTATGTGATAAGAACATTACATACAAGTAGGTGAAGGCAATGTTTCGTTATTTTAAGTTTAAGCTAAATGATACAGTACAGTTTGCTGAAAACGATGGGCATATGTATCGCATTGTCGGTTATCGGTTGGAAAAAGGGTTTTACCCAAAAGATGAATGGACTCATATTATTTATGAACTGCTTAGAGACTTTGACGGGTATACGATGGATGCGGAAGAAGAGGAACTTGTAAAAGTCATTCAAGTAGAGGATGAGTATTACAAAATACAAGAAGTATCGGGGTATCGCTATCCAGTAAAAATGAAGCAAAAGCAACAGGTTATGAAAGGAGAGAAAATAGACGACTTATTAGATACGTACAACGACTATAAACGATTGGCGGATTTCTTTAAAGATTTATTGTATGAACAAAAAGCTGAAGAAGTGTTGCAGGAAATGAAAAGGCTTAGAGCGTGAGGGGACAGTCGATTATAAGGCTGTCCTCTATTTTTGACGGTGCATCAAATTATGTTTTCCGTTACAATGAGAGAATCAATAGAAATAAGGTGATTATAGTATGGAAACAAAGAAAAAGGGCGAATGGTGCGAAATTACGGTTCCAGCGACGTGGAATGGTATAAGTATTGAGTCGTTGTTAAAAGTAGAATGGGAAGTACCAAAAAAGTTATTACATCAGCTTCGTATGGAAAAAGGTGTTACGGTTAACGGAGAACAAAGGAGATGGAATGAACTTTTAAAAGAAGGAGATAAGTTACAAGTTCATATGTTTATGGAGGAGGAGTACGGCGTAGAGCCGGAATATGGTGAATTAAATGTAGTGTTTGAAGACGATCACGTACTCATTGTAAATAAGCAGGGGCAAATGGATACACATCCTTCTGAAAAAAATGGGACGGGAACACTTGCCAATCTTGTTGCTTTTCATTTTCAAATGCAAGGTTTAGAGACGAAGGTTCGGCATATCCATAGATTAGATAAAGATACGACAGGTGGTGTTGTATTCGCAAAACATAGAATTGCGGGTGCAATTATGGATCGTTTATTAATGGAACGGAAAATCAAAAGAACGTATATGGCACTTGTTGAAGGAAAAGTAAAAAAGAAGCAGGGGACAATTGATGCAGCTATCGGAAGAGATCGACATCATGCTACAAGGCGTCGTGTTTCTCCAAAGGGAGACCAAGCTATAACGTATTATAAAGTAGAGAAATATTTTAAAAAACAAAATGCGACGCTCGTAACGTTACAGTTAGAAACTGGTAGAACGCATCAAATTCGCGTTCATATGAGCTATAATGGAAATCCATTAGTTGGGGATGTATTATATGGTGGGCAAACAACATATATGTCCGGGCAAGCGTTACATGCGATGAAGATTAATTTTTTGCATCCGATTACGAAAGAAGAGATCGTTGTTGACGTACCTTTCCCTACAAATTTAAACGATACAATGAAAAAATTTGAAAGAGAAAATAGGTAAAGTGTAAGTTTAAAGTTGAAAAAGGTAGATTTTTGCAGGGATTTCTCTGAAAGAGGCGAAGCCGTTAAGAGAAAAGAGAGGTGAGAATTACTTGATCAAATATAAATATATGCTAGGGATATTTTTCGCTTGTCTTTTACTTACTCTATGTATTTATCCATATTTACCAACTCGTATGGCAGTGCATTGGAACGAGAATGGTGGAGCGAACGAGTTTATGAGTAAACAAGTTGTCGTATTATTTATCCCTGTCCTTATTATTATTTTACATGGATTAGTATATGTTATTTTACATAATATATATAAGTTTAATGAAGGAGAGTATTTCATTATAAATGGATTTATAAAGAGTATTACTTTATTTATGATGTTTGTCCATATACTAATTCTCTTTATTAATTTGGGAAGTATTATATCCTTTCAGACAGGACTAACGATTGGAATTAGTATGTTTCTTTTTATGTTTAGTAAAGTGTTTAAAAAGGTGAAGGATAGAGAGAAAGAACCGATCAAATTACAAAAAATCCGTTTAGTTAGTAGGCGAATCTTTCAAGTGATGGCATGCAGCATATTATTTTCGTTGCTTTTGAGCCTGAAGTGGGGATTTTACTTGTTAATTAGTGTAATAAGCTGCGGGTCTATTTTGTTTATGTTCTATATTTTATACGCATACATATTAGAAAGCTATGAAACATAAAAAAAGAGTCTTCTTCTAGAAGACTCTCTTTTTATTTACTTCGTAATAAATTGTTGTGTCCAGTAGTTGCCGCTTTCTACATAGCCAACACCGATATGAGTGAAGCCACTATTTAAGATGTTTGCACGGTGTCCGGCACTGTTCATCCAAGCTTGTACAACTTCTTCTGGAGTACGTTGTCCTTGGGCGATGTTTTCACCTGCAGATTTATAAGAAATACCAAATTTTTTCATCATGTCAAACGGAGACCCGTATGTAGGGCTGTTATGATCAAAGTAGTTGTTTTTTTGCATATCTTCAGACTTAATGCGTGCTACTTTGCTTAATTCAGTATCGATTTGTAATGCTGATAAGCCTTGTTTTGTACGCTCTGCGTTTGTTAATTCAACAACGCGTTGTTCGAATTCGCTTAAAGATTTTGCTTCTTCAGCAGGCTTTTGCTCAGCTGGTTTTTGTGTTTCGTTTTGAGTATTGTTGTTTTCAGCTGGTTTTTGAGCTTCTGGTTTAGCAACTTCTTCAGCAGGCTTTTGTTCAGCTGGTTTTTGAGTTTCCTCAGCAGGCTTTTGAGCTTCTGGCTTAGCTGTTGGTTGTTCAGTAACAACATTTTCAGTAGGCTGTTGACCAGGAATGAAGCAATCTTGTTGGAATTGTCCTTGGTTCCATTGTGCTAATGATTCAACTCCCATAGATTGTAAGAATGCTTGTAATTCTTGTTGGCTCATTTGCTTCATCATCATTTTTGAATGCTGAATATTTTGAACCTTTATGTTAGATGGTTGTACTGTTGCAGCTTGTGCATCTAAAGAAGATACTCCTAAAGTAAGAGCTGTTGCAGCAGCTACAGATAATAAAACACGCTTTTTCATGATGTGTGTCCCCCTATATAAAGTTTTAATTTGTTTTCACACGATTTGTTTTTGACAGCCTGTCTGACTGACCAATTCATCGTAGCATACAATTTGCGAGAAAAAAGATGGAAAAAAATTCATAGACTTAAAAATTTCCTAATTTATCCTAAGAGGAGGAAAGGGATGAAATAAGAGAAACATAGAGTATAAAAGGAATTTTTAGCATTTTTATACTTGGTTTTAAGAGGGGATTTTTGGATAAATGTACCTATATTAAAAATGAAGAATCCTATTGTATCAATGATTTTAGCATTTTTTTGAGGAATATACTGGATGTATTTTTACAAAACTGTAATGTTTCTGTTGTTCTTTTTTATAATAAAGTAACATATTTTTAATGTTGTAGCGGACAAAAAAGCGGCTATCTCTTTACGTAGACGAAGGAGATAGCCGTTTTCCTATTATTACGTATGTTACGAGTTATTACGAGTTGGTTTCAATTGCTTCTAATAATAGATCAACAATGTGAATTCCTCTCATTTTATGAGAAAGACCTTCACGTTCAAGACCTAGTTTCATTTGTAATAGACATCCAGGGTTTGCAGTAACAATTGTCGCTGCATCTGTTTCATGTACACGGTCCATTTTGTAATCTAGAAATTCCATTGATAACTCCGAATGGACAATATTATAAATACCAGCAGAACCACAGCAACGGTCCGCATCTTTCATTTCGCGGTATGTTGCGCCTTGAATGGCCTCTAGTAACATACGAGGTTCCGAAGATGTTCGCATAACATTGCGTAAATGACAAGAGTCTTGATACGTAATGATTTGCGGCGTGAGTCGTAAGTCATTACGTTTATGGAAATCTAGTTCTACTAGTATAGCAGTAATATCTTTAATTTTAGAAACAAATTGCTTTGCGCGTTCAGCCCATTTGGGATCATCTTTTAACAGATAATCATAGTCTACGAGGTAAGCTCCGCAACCACCTGCATTCGTAATAATATAGTCGATGTTTAAATCTTCGAATGCTTCTATATTTCGTTTTGCTAATTCTTTTGCTCCACTCTTTTCACCAGCATGCCCATGTAATGCCCCGCAGCAACTTTGTGTTTTCGGAATAACGATATCACAACCAGCTAACTGAAGAAGTTTCATCGTTGCGTTATTTGTTTCTAAAAACATCGTATCCATTAAACAGCCTGTGAAGAATGCAACTTGTTTCTTCTTTGCCACCTCAGCAGGTAAAAATTCAGGACGATCTTTCATTGCTTTCATTTTAGGGACTTTTGGCAAAACGAGGTCCATCGTTGCAAGTGTTTCAGGGAATAACTTCATAATACCTGTTTTATGTGTTAGCGTTTGTAAACCAGAACGCTGGTAAAATCCGATTAGTCCTGTTAATGTTCGCATTCGGTTTTGATGCGGGAATAGTCCTTCAAAAACAACTTTACGAACAGCTCTCACGGGCATGGAGAACTTTTTATTTTGATTAATAATATCACGAGCTTCTTCTAATAAATGTCCATAATTCACACCAGATGGACAAACAGGTTCACAAGCGCGGCAGCCAAGGCAAACATTTAATGTATCTTCAACATCTTCATCCGGCTCAATTAAACCATCAACGACGGCTTTCATTAAGGCGATACGTCCGCGTGGGGAATGTGATTCTTTATACCCAGATTGAATGTAAGTAGGGCAAGTTGGTAAACAAAAGCCGCATCGCATACAGTTTAGTAGTTCATCTTCACTTAATCGTTCTTTAAATTCCTTTTGAATGTTTTCTTTATTTAATGTGGTCATCGCTCAACCACCACTCTTTTACGAGAGTCTTTCGCGAACATCTTTCCAGGATTCATAATGTTGTTTGGGTCGAAGGCTTGTTTAATCCCTTGCATAGCAGCAATACCTTCTTTACCTAATTTCATTTCTAAATACGGAGCTTTCATTGCGCCAACACCATGTTCACCAGTAATCGTACCACCAAGCTCAATCGCTTTCGCAAATATTTCAGCAAAAGCTTGTTCGGCACGATGCATTTCTTCTTCATTACGGGCATCTGTCATACAAGTCGGATGCAAATTACCATCACCAGCATGACCAAAAGTACAAATAGGAATATTATATTTCTTTGCAATTGCATTAATTGCTTCAACCATTGGAGCGATTTGTGAACGTGGTACAGTTGCATCTTCTAATATTGTTGTCGGTTTTAGTCTTGCAAGTGCTGATAGTGCACTACGGCGTGCTGTACGAAGCGCATCTGCTTCGGCTTCATCTTTTGCAACGCGAACATCGACCGCATTCATAGCACGGCAAACGTTAGCCATTTTTTCGATATCGCGATTGACAACCTCGGGCGGGCCATCTTGTTCAATTAATAAAATTGCTTTAACGTCAGTTGGTAAACCGATTTGTGCAAACTCTTCTACAACTTCAATTGTTGGTTGGTCTAAAAACTCAAGTGTCGCCGGAATAATTTTATTTGCAATAATAGCAGAAACAGCTCGAGCAGCTTCGTTAATATCTTCATATAGCGCAAGCATCGTTTTCTTCGTTTCAGGCATAGGGACAAGTTTTAATATAGCTTCCGTAACAACACCAAGTGTTCCTTCAGAACCAATAAATAAACGAGTTAAATCATAACCAGCTACATCTTTTGCTAATTTACCGCCAGTACGAATGATATCGCCGTTCGGTAAGACAAGTTCAAGCCCCATTACATAATCACGTGTTACGCCATATTTTAAACCACGTAATCCGCCGGAGTTTTCATTAATGTTACCGCCGATTGTAGAAATTTTCATAGAGCTTGGATCTGGTGGATAAAATAAAGCTTTTTCTTCTACTGCTTTAATAATATCAAGTGTAATAACACCAGCTTGTACAGTAATTGTTAAATTCTCTTCGTCAATTTCTAAAATATTGTTCATATGGCGGAAAATAAGGACGATACCACCTTCAAGTGGACACGTTCCAGCGCAAAGATTTGTTCCAGACCCGCGAACGTATACTGGGATTTTATGAGTGTTACACACTTTTAACACGTCTGCTATTTCATTTGTATTACGAGGAGCGATGACTGCATCAGGCATCGCTTGGAAGTTTGGAGTGGCATCATAACTATAAGTTAAACGCCCCATATTGGATGTATCTACATTATCTTCGCCAACAATAGATACGAATGAATCAATAATTTGCTTTTCTAACATTGGAAATCCCCCTCAAACTGTTAACGTATTTCGTCATAATAAAAAACGTTGTAACAGTGCTTTCATTATAATGATAAAAAAGTTGGAGGATTCTTTCTATGTACAATCATCTAAAGATTAATCTATTTTATCGTTATTTTTTGTGTGCTTATCTAATAAGAGGAGTGCGAAGTATAAAACATTTAAATCTTTGAATTGTTTCGGGTCAAGTCCTGTATGTTCTTCAATCTTTTTTAGCCTGTAATGCAATGTGTTAATGTGTATATGTAATTGCTCAGCTGTCTGCTTATAAGATTGGTTATAATCGATAAATAAACGTAAAGTGTGCATAAGCTCAGGAGATGATACTAAGTTTTCAATGGTACGCTCTAGAAACTGTTCTCGAGTTTCAGTAGAAATATCTTGTAAGCACATCTCTAAACGTAAATCTTCATTAAATACAATTTTTTTCGTTTCAAGTGATACTGAAAGGGCGCGTAATGCTTGTTCGTACGATAAGTTCATATTGCTTGGCGTAACTGTTTGTCCAATCCCGATATATAAAGTAATAGAAAATAAAGTTTCACTGTCTTGTTTTAACCGTTTTAAAAATTGAAAGGTTTGCTCTTTGGATTGGATTGTTGTAAACAAAATAAACCGATCATTTCCCCAGCGAACAAATAAATTTTCTTTTGCTAAAATGTTGCGCATATGTTGCCAAATTTTACGCTGGAGCATCGTATTATCTTGGGCGATTGATAATAAAATAAGTTGTTTCTTCTTATATAAATCAATGCCAAGCGTTTTTGCACGATCGAGAAAACTTGGAGACCAGTCTGTATTTTGAAGCCAATCAAAGACAAATGCTTCATAAGAACGGTGCTCAAGTTCTAGTTGTTCTAAAAAGTAGTTTTCATGAATTAATAATTCGGTCATCTTACGTAATATTTCTCCGTATTGTGAAATATTTTCAGGTTCTCCTGTAATTCCAATCACGCCGATTACTTCGTCATGGAATAGTAAAGGAAGGTTCATCCCAGCTTTTACACCTTGCAGTCGTCGTTCATCGTCTTTTGTAATAATGACAGTTTTCTTTTGTTTCGCACAGCGGAGTGCACCTTCATGAAATTGACCGATTCTTTCCGCATCTGTACTTGCGATAATAACGCCTTGTATATTAATAATAATAATGTTTTCAGTAATTAATCTGCGTACTTCACGTACAATTTTATTCGCTAAATCAGGAAAAAGCATAATTTACACACCTCAAATTCTATTTGTTGTACATTATATATGTAAGTTTATTAATAAAGGAAGATTTCACATTTTCCACACATTTATTTGTTATTTTACAATTATAACGAAATCATCTGAAGATGGAGGGAATCTTTTGAGAAAGTATGTTTTTCTTCTCTGTTTTTTATTTCTATTAGTAGGGTGTCAAGGAAGTTCGTATACACCGATTGCTAAAGATAAAAGTGTTATTATAACAACGAATGTAAAGGAAGGTAGTATTAGTTTTATTGATAAAAAAACAAAGAAGCTATTAACAACATGGGAATTAAATGAGCCGATTGCGGGGGTTACGCTACTTCCAAATGGCGAGGAATTACTTGTTTATGGTAAGCAATTAGAATATATGTATGTATATTCACTAGCAGAAGGAAGACAAGTGGACAAATATAAGATTGGAAAAGGAATTGCTAATGTTATCGCATCAGATGATGGAACACAATTATTTGCTGCCGATCAAAATGAACAAAAGGTAAGGTTCTTTACGATAAAAGGAAAAGAGACAGGGAGTGTTTCAACAGGAAAAGGGCCGATAACGATGGTAGAGCATCATAACCAGTTATCTGTACTCAACTTTTATGATACGAAACTAACGACCATTGATACAATGAAAAAAGAAGTGATACAGTCCTTTATGATTCCACCAGCATCAACAGGAGCTACGGTTAGCGCTGATGGGAAAGAAATATGGATTGGTGGACATGGTGATGGAAGTCAAGTGAATGAGAAAGTATTAGTGTATTCTTTACAGAGCGGAGAGATGATGCGTTCTTTACATGCTCCGTTTATGCCTGTGAATATAACAAAGGATGATAAGTATGTATATGCGCTAAGTCACGGTTCAAATACGCTTAGAAAGTTTGATGCAAGTACGTATCAAGAGGTAGGATTTGCAGAAGTAGGATCTAATCCATTTGCATTTTTGAAAAGCGGTGCAGAAGGATATGTAGCTAGTTATGATAGCGATGAAGTATGCGTAATGGATATGAAGAATATGAAAATAAAACAAACAATTAAAGTCGGAAAAGGACCGTTTCAACTCATAGAGAGAGAAGGGGAAGGACAATGAGTAAATATAACGTGCTAGTCGTAGATGACGAAAGTGATATGAGGCAACTTGTCGGAATGTACTTAGATAACTTCGGATACGAGTGGGGAGAAGCTGAAAATGGAAAAGAGGCACTTCGAAAATTAGAGACGGATCATTACGATTTCGTTGTACTAGATATTATGATGCCTGAGATGGATGGGCTTTCAGTTTGTAAAGAGATTCGAAAAACGTCGGATGTACCTATTATATTTTTAACAGCAAAAGGTGAAGAGTGGAATAGGGTGAACGGCTTACGTATGGGAGCAGATGATTATATTGTAAAGCCATTTAGTCCCGGGGAACTAATTGCTCGTATGGAAGCTGTTTTAAGACGATATACAAAGCAAGAACAGCAAGAAGAGATTCAATTTGGACCGATTCTTATTAATGAAAAAAGTAGGAGGGTCGAGACGAATGGTGAGACGATTCCTCTTACGGTAAAAGAGTTCGATTTACTATATTTTCTTTGCCAACATAATGGACAAGTATTTAGCCGGGAACAATTGCTTGAAAAGGTGTGGGGATATGATTATGCAGGAAGTACAAGAACGGTAGATACGCATGTGAAAACGATGCGTCTAAAGCTAGGAGAAAGTGGAAACTACATTCAAACCGTTTGGGGTGTAGGTTATAAATTTGAGGTGTAACGTATGTTTACGATGGTACAAAAGCTTTGGCTTACAGTAGTATGTGCAGTATGTGTAACAGTTTCCTTTCTTTATTTTGTATCTTTATACTCATATGAAAAGTTATACGTTGATAATTTAAAAGATTCATTAGTAATGGAAGGGAAACGTCTTGCCACGCAATATGATAAACGTGAAGGAGTATCCACTTTTGAAGAGAAAGTAAGGGCATATGATCAAATATCTAGTTCAGATGTCCTTTTCGTATACAATCCGCGTGATTTAAGCGCATGTTTGCCTTTTGATGTTCACCATCATTCTCTTATAAGTGAAGGGGATAGACAGGCGCTATTAGATGGGAAAACTGTGACAAAGATAGGGTATGAAGAACATTTTGATCGTAATATTATGGGTGTTGTCATCCCTGTTTTAGATAATAAAAAATTAGTTGGTATTGTATACTCTTATATTCCTTTAAAAAGTATAAAAGACTTAATATTTGATATGGGTCTTATTTTAGCGCCGTTAGCACTTGCAATGATTTTAATTACAATATGGATTGGTAGAAAAATTATTATCGCCATTACGAGACCGCTTTCGCAAATGGAACGAGTTGCAAATCATTTGGCTACTGGAGATTTCTCAGAGCGGATTACAATTTCTTCAGAAGATGAAATTGGACGATTGGGAAAAGCCTTTAATAAAATGGCAAATTCCTTAGAAACAGAAGATGTAAAGCGTAAGGAATTTTTAGCTAATGTTTCGCATGAACTTAGAACGCCGCTTAGTTATATTAAAGGATATAGTGAAGCTATTTTAGACGGTGTAGCGAAGGGGCCGCAGCAGGAAAAAGTAACGCAACTTATTCATAAAGAAGCAGGTCGCATGCAGCGCCTCGTTCATGATTTATTAGATCTAGCGCAGCTAGAAGGTGAACACTTTCCCTTAAAGAAACAACCTATCGTTTTTTCACAGCTTATTGAAGATGTACTAAATACGTACGAGTTACAGTTTGTAGAAAAAAACCTTCGTATTTCAACGAATTTAAATCCTGAAATTATCGTAATGATTGATGAGGATCGTATGCAACAAGTACTTCATAATGTATTAGATAATGCGATACGTTATACAAATCAAAACGGGGATATCATAATAACATTAAAGCAAATCGATGATTATTGTGAATTGCACATAAAAGATACAGGAATAGGTATTGATAGAGAGCATTTAGAAAATCTGGGGGAACGCTTTTACCGAGTAGATAAAGCGAGAAGTCGTCAACACGGTGGAACAGGTTTAGGTCTTGCAATTGTAAGGCAAATTGTTCATATACATGACGGTGAGTGGAGAATAGAAAGTGAAAAAGGTAAGGGCACGACAGTTAGTATTAAATTAAAAGCACAAGATGAGGAGAGCATATTCTAACTTTTGGAATATGCTCTTCATATTGAAGGTAAATAGTTACGCGTAAATGTATTAATTAATATCAAACAAATATCAAAAATTTGACTATTTTATGAACAAAACATTTGTACTTCTTACTAATTCGTTCTAAAATAGTTATGGATGCTAAGTTCTTATAAAACGTTACAATTGTTGTTTGGAAGATACTGAGGTGATTTAACTGGAGTACAAATCTATTAAACCGAAAAAAATTTACGAAGAAGTATCTGAAGCTATTTTAACAATGATTAAAAATGGTACGTTAAAACCTGGTGACAAACTACTTCCTGTTCATCAATTAGCTGAGCAGTTTCAAGTTGGCAGATCTGCTGTTCGTGAAGCGCTAAGTGCGCTAAGAGCAATGGGCTTAATTGAAATGAAACAAGGAGAAGGTACATATGTAAGGAATTTCGATCCTTCTTCATTAACAAAATCACTAAATAACAAGTTATTAATGAAGAAAGAGGATATTTTGAATTTATTAGAAGTACGGAAGGTGCTCGAAGTGGGGGCAGTTCGAGCGGCAGCGGCAAAACGTACGGAAGCTAATTTGCAAAATATGAAGCAGTGGTTAGATGAAATGGCAAAGAGCATTGGAGATGAGAATGCTGGCGAAAAAGCAGACTTTCATTTTCATATGGGAATTGCAGAATCTTCGCATAATAACATCTTGCTTGAGCTCATGAATCATGTTTCAGAGATGATTGCTGAAACGATTGGTGAATCAAGACGCATTATTTTATATGGTGAACAAACAACATCAGAACGACTTTTAGAAGAGCATCAATCTATATATGATGCGGTGTTAAAGCAAGATGTGGAATTAGCGCAGCAAGCGATGCTAGATCATTTAACAAATGTAGAACATAT
Organism: Bacillus mycoides; assembly: GCF_000832605.1. Lineage (GTDB taxonomy): Bacteria > Bacillota > Bacilli > Bacillales > Bacillaceae_G > Bacillus_A > Bacillus_A mycoides. The sequence continues at coordinate 4,452,606 of NZ_CP009692.1, read as the reverse complement.
TGTCACAGGTAAAAGCGATATAAATTCGTAATTTAATCTTTTAAAAATCTAATTTTCTGATAAAATAGAGAGAGATTAAGTAAGCGTTTTCTTTAGAAGAGGGAGAGGATAGGCCATGGTTGAGCCTACTTCTTCTAATCTTAGTCATCTGATGACCATATGATTTTTGGCGGAGTTGTAATGAGGGGGAATTATAGTTATGAAAGTTACTTTATTTGTTACTTGTTTAGTCGATATGTTTGAAACAAACGTCGGTAAAGCAACAGTTGAAGTATTGGAGCGTTTAGGTTGTGAAATTGAATTTCCAGAAGCACAAGTTTGTTGTGGTCAGCCTGCTTATAATAGCGGCCATGTAGAAGCAGCAAAAGAAGCGATGAAACATATGATTGAAACTTTCGAAGATGCAGAATATATTGTTACGCCATCTGGATCTTGTGCGACAATGTTTCATGAGTATCCGCATGTTTTTAAAGATGATCCGAAGTGGGCTAAACGTGCACAAAAGGTTGCTGATAAAACATATGAATTTACACAATTTATTGTAGATGTTTTAAAAGTTACAGATGTTGGTGCAAGTTTACCAGGGATAGCTACTATTCATAAATCTTGTCATATGACACGCCTGCTTGGAGTAAAAGAGGCACCAGGAATTTTATTATCAAGCGTAAAAGGATTAATTGTGAGAGAACTGCCGAACGTGCAAAATTGTTGTGGGTTTGGGGGAACGTTTTCAGTTAAGATGACTCCAATTTCTGAGCAAATGGTAGATGAAAAAGTAGATAGTGTAATGGAAACAGGTGCTGATTATTTAATCGGTGCAGATTGTGGGTGTTTGTTAAACATTGGCGGACGTATTGAGCGTTTAGGAAAAGAAGTAAAAGTAATGCATATTGCTGAGGTCTTGAATAGTCGCTCATGAAGGGGGAACATAAGCTATGTCTATGAAAATCAGTGAGAAAAAATTTAATGATCGCGTTGGCGATGGAATTCAAGATTCGTTTATGCGCGGAGCGGTATCTTCTGCACAAACGCGTTTATATACAAATCGATTAAAAGCAGCTGACGAGTTGGGAAACTGGGAAGAGTGGCGTGAACTAGGTGAACAAATTCGTCAACATACGTTAGAAAATCTTGATTATTATTTAATGCAGTTAAGTGAAAATGTATCAAAAAGAGGCGGTCACGTTTACTTTGCGAAAACGAAAGAGGATGCAGCAAAGTATATTCAAGACGTTGCAAAAAAGAAACAAGCGAAGAAAGTTGTAAAATCAAAATCAATGGTAACTGAAGAAATTAGTATGAATCATGCCCTTGAAGAGATTGGTTGTGAAGTGTTAGAGAGTGACTTGGGAGAGTATATCTTGCAAGTAGATAACGATCCACCATCACATATTATTGCGCCTGCACTTCATAAAAACAGAACGCAAATTCGTGATGTATTTAAAGAAAAACTTGGATATGAAAATTCTGATGATCCATACGAAATGACAAAGTTTGTTCGTAAACAACTTCGTGAGAAATTTATGGATGCAGAAATTGGTGTGACAGGTTGTAACTTCGCTGTTGCAAATACTGGCTCTCTTTGTTTAGTGACGAACGAAGGTAATGCCGATCTTGTCATGTCGATTCCGAAAACACAAATTGCAGTAATGGGTATGGAACGTATGGTTCCGACAATGGAAGAATTAGATGTTTTAGTTGGTTTACTATGTCGTAGTGCGGTAGGTCAAAAATTAACAAGTTATGTAACAGTAGCAGGACCAATTCAAGAGGAAGAGGTAGATGGACCAGAAGAGTTTCATTTAGTCGTTGTTGATAATGGCCGCTCTCAAATTCTTGGATCGGAATTCCGTTCAATATTGCAATGTATTCGTTGTGCCGCTTGTGTTAACGTATGTCCCGTATATCGTCACGTTGGTGGACATTCGTATGGATCTATTTATTCAGGACCAATCGGTGCGGTATTAACACCACTTTTAGGTGGGTATGACGATTACAAAGAGCTTCCTTATGCATCTAGTTTATGCGGAGCATGTACAGAAGCTTGTCCAGTAAAAATTCCATTACATGATTTATTATTAAAACATCGTCAAGTCATCGTTGAGCAAGAAGGTCGTGCCCCACTTGCAGAAAAATTAGCAATGAAAATGTTTAGTATGGGTGCTTCTTCAGCAGCTTTATATAAAATGGGATCGAAAATGGCACCGGCAGCAATGAGTCCATTTACATCTGGTAACCGTGTATCAAAAGGTGTTGGACCACTTAAAAACTGGACGGATATTCGTGAATTCCCAGCTCCAAGTAAAGAACGATTCCGTGATTGGTATAAAGATCATAAGAAAGGCGGGGACAAATAATGACAGGATTAATTCAAAACCGTGAGTCCTTTCTAGATAATATCGCAAAAGAACTTGGGCGCGCGCGTAAAACAGAAGGCGTAGAACGTCCAGCATGGAAAAGTAATGTGAATGTTGAAACGTTAAAAGATTATTCACAAGAAGAATTGTTAGAAGTATTTAAAAAGCAATGTACAAACATTCATACAACTGTTGTGGAAACGACAAACGACCGCTTACGTGAAGATATTCAAAAAGTAATCGTTGAAAACGGCGGAGGACCTATTATATTATCAGCAGATGAACGTTTTGATTCCTATGGATTGACTTCTTTATTTAAAGAAGAGCTTCCAAAGCAAAATGTTGAGGTAAATGTATGGGATCCTGAGAAAAAAGAAGAGAATATGCGTATAGCGGAAAAAGCGAATATCGGTATTGCATTTAGTGATTATACTTTAGCTGAATCTGGTACGATTGTTGTACAAAGTCATAAAGGACAAGGGCGTTCTTTACACTTTTTACCGACTGTATACTTTGCTATTATTCCACGTGAAACACTTGTACCGCGTATTACACAGGCAGTTCAACATATGAACTCTCGTGTGGAAAAAGGTGAAGCAGTCGCATCTTGTATTAACTTTATTACAGGACCAAGTAACTCTGCGGATATTGAAATGAATCTTGTTGTCGGAGTACACGGGCCGTTAAAAGCAGTATATTTCATCGTATAAAATAGGGGAAAGCAGGCCGGAAAACGGCCTGCTTTTTTAATAGAATAAAGATAATATGAAGTAGAAGTTCTCTCCTTTTTTTGTTATGTTCTTTTGGAAAGGAGAGGAAGGGATGTTCACTTATTTATATGCATTGTTAATAGGTATGGTGTTTGGTTCTTTTTTTATGGTGATTGCGATGAGAGTTCCAGTAGGGGAATCTATTATTACACCGCGTTCGTACTGTCATTACTGCAAGTATACGTTACAGCCGAAAGAACTTATTCCAATCATTTCATTTTGTATACAAAAAGGGCGTTGTACGAATTGTAAGAGCAAAATCTCAAGTTTGTACATAGTATTTGAATTTGTTACAGGCAGTTTATTTTTTCTTACTGTATATGTAATTGGAATGGAAAGAGAGCTCATCATCATTTTATCGCTTTTTTCGTTACTTCTAATTATTTCAGTTACAGATTTAGTATATATGCTAATACCTAATCGTATTTTAATTTGGTTTGCGCTTTTGCTTATTTTAGAATGTATTTTTGTACCGTTAGTTACTTGGATAGATAGTTTAGCTGGTAGTGGAACTATATTCATTTTGTTATATTGCATGCAAAAGATTTATCCAGATGGTCTTGGCGGAGGTGATGTGAAATTACTTTCGTTACTCGGATGTATAGTCGGAGTGAAAGGGGTTTTTATAACTTTATTTTTAGCATCTTGCTTTAGTCTTTGTTTTTTCGGGATAAGTATAGCGCTAAAACGTATAAACATAAGAACTCCAATTCCGTTCGGACCTTTTATTAGCCTTGGAGCAATATGTTATGTGTTGGTCACATATGCAAAATAGAGAGGAGATAGAAAATGAATGTATATATGGATGATCAAAGAAGTTGCCCATACGGATATGTTTTGGCAACTACAGTAGAATCTGCCTTGCAAATTGTTAGGGATAATGAGGTGAATATTATTTCCCTCGATTATAATATGGATGGCGACAAAAAAGTGGGTTAGATTTCGTAGAAGCTTTCTGCAACGAAGGTTTATATGTTAATGAAATTCACCTTCATACAAATGATGTCATCGGTATGCATCAGATGAAAAAGAGCATAGAGAGAGGGAAGGAAAACGGGGAAATTAATCCTTATATTGCCTTGAAATATGTAGGGAGCTAAAAACTCCAAATTATCATTATCAAGACCTAATTTCAAAAAATATTATTAAATCAATCCCCTAACATATTAGACATATATAATATGTTAGGGGGTGGTTAAATTTAATTAATCAAAAAAATTGATTTAATTGTTGCATTAAACTAGAAATTTCACATATAGGGGGCCCGCCACATGCCCATCAAGCTAAAATTTTATAGTACCCCCAGAACCAAATTTTTATCTCTCTACAGTTATTTATGTGAATTCAACTCGATTTTTTGTTTTGTGGGATAATTAGTTTTTTAACTTGATGGCGATAGGGAAAATGCTTTTCGTGTAAGCGTCAAATATTCCCCACCTACTATTTTTATTGTATATTTTAGAGTTACTTGATGTTTACTCTATTCGGGGTACCGCCACATCACCATCAAGCTAAGAAAAGCAAATACCCGAAAATGAGAAAATTGACGTCTCCAGATTAAAACGTACAATTTTCTCGTTTTGGGGGTATTTTAAAATTTCAACTTGATGATGGGGTATGCCCTACTAAACATAAAGTTCGATTCTCTTTTTATCACTTTTTTTAAAAGTACTCGCTGCAATTGTTTTTCCTATTTTTAATTTTTACTAAACAAAGATAACATTATAGCTTTAACTCTTTAAACACTTTGTTACCTGTATACTAATTTTAGTAAGATATTCCTCCTTATTATTAGTTCTTAATGGATTGTAGAAGTAATCTTCATAGGCATTTCCTTCAATAACATAGCCCTCTGATTTGATAAATTCCGTGATATTGTGGTATGCGGATTCAATATCTTTATAAGATCCTTGGTGATAATATATGACATAAATTCCTCCTGGTTTTGATTGACCTGTTTCTAAATCACTATAACAAAATAAGTGATCTACCTCCTCATATCTTTCTTGAATCAGGCTCTCTCTTGTTATCACAGATCCAATAGGAGCAGGAACAAACAAGCCTATTTGCTTGCTAAAATGTTTTACCCAATCGAAATCGGTCATGCTATTTTTCGAATTTACATCGCTTAAGAAAATAGATTTTTTCTGTGTCTTTTGGATATAAACCTTCCCAACTTCAACGTTTTTTCTTTCTTCTTCCATTGAAATAATACCCTTAAAGAAACGACGAATTTGAATTAATTTCTCAATTTCTTCTTCCACCAGAACTGTCTGCTGTTTTGCCATTTCAACAAGTTTGTAAGTGTTGGGAGAATTAAGATATTCTTTTAGTTCCTCAATCGAAACTCCCACTTTCCGAAGAGATTGGAGTGTTGAGAATGTATTAATTTGATCGTAGGTATAATATCGATAACCATTGGGAAGTTTACCGGCAGGTTTAAAAAGATTGATTCTATCATAATAAAACAAGGTGTCTTTTTTCACCCCAAAATAACTAGCAAATTCTCCTGTACTTAAGGTTTTAAGGTTTTTTCTCTCCAAGTTAAAAACTCCTCTTGACTATAGACTAACTCCACACTTCATACTAGCATAAGCAAACGCATGTTAATACAGGAGGTTTTTATTATGGATTATTTTCACCCCCTCGTCTGGCAGCTGCTCGGTGGTACGACCTTCGCCCGCACAGCTAGCTTTATGACGATACCATTTTTAGCACTTTATTTACAAAATGATTTACATGCCTCACCAATTATGATTGGTTTAGCAGTCGGTATTTCACAATTGACTGCGACATTTGGTGGCTTCTTCGGTGGTTTCTTTACTGACCGGTTTGGCCGAAAAAAAATTATCATCATATCGATGTTCTGTTGGAGTATAGTCTTTTATGGCTTTGCATTCGCAAACTCTGTTTGGATATTCGTTCTATGCAATGCTCTCAACGGTATCTGTCGTGCATTTTTTGAACCAGCTTCACAAGCTTTGATGATTGACTATACTGACGAAGATAGGCGTCGTCGCCTATTTTCAATTCGATATACTGCCATCAATTTATCAGCTGTGATCGGCCTTTTGCTCGGTATTGTCATTTCAAAAGCATCATCAATAAGTTTTCCATTCCTTATTACTGCAACGATGTACTTATTGTATGCGATTTTCTTAGTCATCACTTTACGACGTATAGAGGAGCAGAATACGGTCAATGTTACGCAAGATATTGGCGACTTGATGCGTGTTCTTTTACAAGATAGCACACTTATGTTGCTCATTATTGCGAGTGTTATTTGCAATTTCGTATATATGCAAACAGAGGCAACAATGCCACAATTGCTTAATTTAACTATGGTAGACGGAGTAGCATTATATTCAGTTCTAATTGTGATTAATGCTGCAACAATCGTAATTCTTCAATTGCCACTCGGCATTTTAAGCGAAAAAGTAGCAATCAAAACAAGTCTTATTTTCGGGGGCGGACTATTAGCACTTGGTATGTTAATCTTCCACTTCGCTGATAATTGGACACTTTTTATTGTCGGTATGGTTGTGTTCTCACTTGGTGAAATTTTTGTTTTCCCAATGACGAGTGCTATAGTCGAAATGATTGCACCCGCGCATCAAAAAGCAACATATCTTGGTTTTATGCAATTTCAAAACTTAGGTGGCTTCTTAGGCCCAGTGCTTGGTGGCTGGTTGATTATCCATTTTGCACCACAATTGTATTTGGTGATGGTTAGCCTATGCTTAGTAGTTATTATTTGCTACATAGCAGCTTTACGTGGCAAATCATTTCGAATGTCTTAATACAAATAAAAACTGTGACTACATGAGGTACGGTCACATTACCATAAAGCTAAGGTTTCACACTATTCATTAAGCAAAAAAGACGTTATTCTTACTGTAGAATTATAGGAAAGGATGGCGTTTTTTGTATGTCTAATTCTGTATCTGACGACTTACAATTATTTGCACAGGAGATAAAGAGTCTTTTATCCCCAAATACCTTACAGAATCTAGCTAGAGATGTTGGATTTGTACAGCGAACAAGTAAGTATCAAGCACAAGAGTTAGTAGCTTTATGCGTATGGCTAAGCCAAAGTGTAGCAAAAACTTCCTTAACCCAGTTATGTAGTTGTTTAGAAGTATCAACAGAAGTACTCATCAGTCCTGAAGGACTAAATCAAAGATTTAACGCCGCAGCCGTCCAGTTTCTACAACAAGTTTTAGCCAAACTTCTAAACCAAAAGTTATCTTCAGCTAAGCTAATTTCTTCTCCATATACTTCTATTTTCAAGCGTATTCGTATCTTAGATTCAACTGCATTTCAACTCCCGGATGTATTTTCATCGGTTTATCCAGGTGCAGGAGGATGCAGCCATACAGCTGGGATAAAAATTCAGCTTGAGTATGATTTGTTAAGCGGACAGTTCCTACATATTCATACAGGTCCAGGTAAACAACATGATCGCACTTACGGCTCTCTGTGTGCCCCAACTGTGGCAGCGAATGATTTATGTATCCGAGATTTAGGTTATTTTCATTTAAAAGACCTTCAATATATACAAGATCAAGAGGCCTACTATATTTCTCGTATCAAGTCGAATACACGTATTTATCAAAAAAATCCTAACCCTGATTATTTTCAAGATGGAAGAATTAAGAAAGGTACAGAGTATATACAGTTAGATATGGAGACGGTAATGAACTCCCTTCAGCCAGGACAAACATGGGAAATAGCTAATGCTTATGTAGGAATGATTGATAAAGTGTCAGCTCGTGTAATTGTCCATCGATTAACAAAACAACAGCAACAAAAACGATTACAAGATCAAGCTGTAAGAGAAAAAAAGAAAGGAATGAAGTATTCTCCTCGTAGTAAACGACTCAGTGGTATCAATGTATATATGACAAACATTCCTACGGAATGGGTACCAAAAGAGAAAATCTATGATTTATATTCACTACGCTGGCAAATTGAGCTGTTGTTTAAAATATGGAAATCTTGGTTTCAAATTCATCGTTGTAAATCTATTAAACAAGAGCGCTTAGAATGTCACCTTTATGGACAACTCATTAGTATCCTATTATGCTCTTCTACTATGTTTAAAATGAGAGAACTCCTGCTACGTAAGAAACAGAAAGAGCTAAGTGAATATAAAGCGATGTACATAATTAAAGATTATTTTTTACTTTTTCACCAAGCATTACACAAAAACACCCAAGAGCTATCAAAAGTTCTTCTTCGTCTGTTTAACCTCCTACAGTACAACGGACGAAAATCTCATCGATACGAGAAAAAGACAGTTTTTGATATTTTGGGTGTTGTTTATGAGTATGCCACTTCTACTCATAAAGTAGCATAGTAAAAAAAATGAAATCCGTCAGGGTTTATTTGATATGCCTACTTTTATAACATCTATAAAAGATAATAAAAAAACTAAATGGAAAGATCGCATTTTGTAAAAAAATATACTTTAAGTTGATGGATGTGTGGCGGTACCCCTTATATCTGTTTGTATACATCGGCGTACGCAACTTTTAATTGCTCACGCAATTCCTTATTTGCTCCTTCCAATTTCTTGATGCGACGTTTTAAAGAATCTATGATGGCATCTTTGCTGTTTTCATTCAACTCACGTTTGATTTGCTTCAAAGTAGGCGCTTGTGCTTGTTGTTTCCGTAAGGATTCAATTCTTCCGCGTAGCTCCTGATTGTTGTATAACGTTGCTTTTGCTATGCCAGCTTCGCTTGCTACACTATTAAAATTGATAGGATCAGAGGCTCGTATGAGTCTTTGAATAGCTTCATCGACTTTCTTAGCGGTAATGGCCTTTCTTGATGCATGTAGTGCTTTTAACTGTTCTTTTCGGTTATAATTGGCCATTTCTCACACCTGCCTTTCTCTTCATGCGGTCCTGTCTGCCAAAGATAATATTACCCTCACGGATATTGTTTAAAATACCATGGTAACCTTGTAAATTTTCCTTTTGTTTTTTTACCACATCATCCCGACCATATTGTTTTGCCACTTCAATGGATTTGTTTGTGGTTTTTACATGAAGTTCATATTTTTGAACATCGTATTCTGAAAATCCAATTGCCAAGTCCTTGCATGGGCTGCCTCCGTTGCAAGTGAGGCAAGGAGGGGCTTCCATATGTGGGCAATTTCCTTTCAAACGCGCATGGCATGTCCCGTAGGGATTATCCATCGCATTCAACTTATGATCCTGCCAGAGAGCTTGCAGGATGTCTGCTGGGATATCTTCGCCTGCTTTTATCTCCTGCATCTCGCCATTCAAGTCAAAGCTAAATACTCCTTGACTGATGACAGATTCAAATGCTTTTCGCTTCGTGTTGTCCAATAGTTTAGCATACCGTAAAGTCATTTCAGGAGAGGCGTGGGCTAACAATTCCTGTACCGTCAAAATATCCGCACCACCGTTCAGCATTTTTACTGCGTAGGTATGACGGAATTGGTGATTCGTAAAATAAAAGAGATTTCCTTGCTCATCCACAATGTTTTTTTGTTTTGCCAAGATATTTAGTTTATTTCGAATCCAGGACTGAATAAATGGCATTCCCTTACGGGAACCACGATAGCGAACGAAAATAAATCCGTCAGGATTATTGTCTTGATTGCTGTTCTCTTTGGAGTGTTGAATAAGAACCGCTAAGATATTTGCCAATTCGTCGTCAATTGGAATTCGATGCCCGTTTACATAAGTTTTCTCAATATCCGTAACAATGGAATATTTGCCATTTAACTGTTTTAAACAATCAGAGGTAAGCTCTAATACATCCGAAATTCGTAATCCTGTTTTAAAAGCCACCCATACGACAGGAATGACTTCTTTATGTAAATCGTTGATGTATGTGAAAAGTTGTTCCAACACAAAGTCAGGAATGTAATCAATCTGGTCAACTGACTTCTTTTTTAGCTTCGGTTTATCTTCTGAAAAGAGTAGCAATCGCACATCTGTTTCTGGGGCGATATCATATTCATATCGCTGGATATCTGTAAGAATCTTTCCTATAACTACCAAGCCATAGTTTATATATTTTTCAGGATGCGCATTTTTTTGCTTTAAATTGTTCTTAGCGTATTCATGTATCCATAGAATGTATTGCTCTATATGTGAACGATTCAATCTCTTTAAATCTGTCCATGAAGGTTCTAACGAAAATATAAACGATACGAACCTCGAAAAGTATAGTAGATAATTTTGAGCTGTGCCCCAAGAAAATTTATTTTTGCTCAGAATACGTTGTTTGAAGTATTTTTTTATTTGCTCACGCATTTTACCTTGTTCAACTTTGGTGAAATTAATGTAATAATCAGGCTTACTTTTGTTATAAGCAACTCCATATTTATCATGTAATACTCGTACATCCCATCGTTCTTTCTCCCACTCTTCACGGGTATCTGTCAGTACAAAGAAAGATAAATAAATCTTTCGCAAAAAGGTTGCTAGGGGTGATTTAGTAGTGTATTCACGATATGATGATCTACGTGATATTCGCTGTATTGAAGCTCCTTGCTCCTGTAACCAAAACCACCATTCCCGTTCCGTCTTTTCAATGTTCAAATCTAATAGGGAGTGAAGGGAAGAGTATTTCTCGTTGAGAAATCTTGTTAGCTTGCGCATCATTCTTGCTTCTCCGCCAAAAGCACTGCTTAACACCCATGCATCGTTGAACAGCTTCTGATACCATACATATTTTACTTCCAGGTTGACAGTCGGGCTGTTGATTTTAAAACCCACATTCTGACTCCCGCTATTATTAAAAGGCACTGTTATCTTAAACTGTGGAATGACTTCAAAAAAGTTGGCATTCCAAGTGTCATTGACCAAGAAGTAGGGGTCCTTGATATACCGAACTGTAACGGAACCATTATCTTGTACCGTCTTCATAGGGTATCTTGATAACTCATGCTGCAATTTTTCATGAAATCCTAATTGTTCTATGTTGATCTGCTGTTTTTGTTTCATTCTGTCCCGCCATTCTGTTGTTGTATTTGAAATGCACCCTGTGCCTTTTCCCAATCCTTACGGATTTCTTCGTCCGAGGGATGAAGGTACAGGTTCATCGTTGTTTGGATTTGTGAATGCCCCAGGCGTTCCTGTACTTGTTTGATGTCTTTTGTTTCCTGATAGTACATCGTTGCGTGTGTGTGGCGGAACAGATGAGGGTGAACATTAATTCTTGTTTTCTGTCGTAATCGTTTAAACATGGCTTCCACATCGCTGTACGTCATGGGTTTGCCTTTGTTCTCACCACGTAACTTTACAAATACAAAGTTTGTATCGATATTCAGTTCATCAATGACCTCATACAGATAGTCATCGTATAAATCCATGAGGGCTTGTGATACAAAAATCTCTCGTTCGCCTGTTTTTAGTTTCGCTCCGTTTTCCAATTCTCCACGGTCCGTCAAGCGAATACGATGCCCTTTTCCATAATCAAATTGGAAGTCCTCTAGAAATAGGGAAAGTGCTTCTCCAATCCGCAACCCCGTTTCAAATAAAAGCTGAATTAGGAATGTATCCCTTATATTTGTGGTAGCTACTAAGGTTTGCTGTACCTGTTCCTTTGTAAGTATTTGTATCCTCTTGCGTGGTTCTTTGACCTTTAACACATTCCTTATAGATGATTTGTCTTTATTGACATGGTGAAGAAAGCTCTTGTAACGTGTTCGCCCACCTGTAAAAAACTGACGCATTAACTTTTCACCCATATCTTGTGATAACTCTTCATTACGATACAAATAGTCATAGAAGTTTGTGACAGCGGTGACCGTCAGGTTCACTGTTCTCTCTGTTTTCTTTGTTTTCACGGGAACAAGTGATGTTATCCTCTTACTCCCATAAGGATTTTGCAACCATCCCACAAAATCTGCCAAGTCTTCTAATCGTATTTCTCTATAATCCTTCTCTGTCTCTTGTAAATAAGAGAAATACTGTTTTAATGCATAACAGTACGTTTTCTGTGTATTGCTGCTTTTTCCTGTGAAATCTAAATATTTGAGGTACTTCACCACTGGGATTACAGGAATTCCTTTTTCATCTATTAAAATGTATCTTTTGCCCTCTTCTAGTATAATCTCTTGTACACGTATAGTTTTTCACTCCTAAACCTTTTTCCATTTACGATCTGTCTCGCGACCTTGCTATGCCTTCCACTATGAGCTACGTCTTCTACTCTCAAAAACAAACATAGGTTTCTTGAACATTATATACATATTAAACTATATCTATAATATCTAGTTATACATAACAATATGTATAAAAAAAGAGGATCTATGCTCTCATACTGAACATAGTATCCTCTTATAATTATAGTCTGTTTAAGTAAAACTTTGGAGTTTTTAATGTTTCATATGTGCTTGTAAAGGAATAATTTCCTCCGTTTGAGCTCCAACTAATTGAGTTTTCTCTTGTTCAACAACAGGTGCTTTCTTTGTTAAGTAATGATATACCATACCGACAAATACGGATCCGCCAATAATGTTACCGATTGTAACTGGAATTAAGTTATGAATAGCGCCCGCAAAAGAAATTGTCTCAGGATGTGGTGATACTAAAGATAAAGCAAACAGTGATAAGTTTGCAATGCTATGCTCATAACCAGATAAAAAGAAAGTGAAAACGAGCATCATCATCATTAATATTTTTGCTGTGTCACCTTTCACTTGAGAAGGTAAGAAGCAGGCAAGACATACGAGCCAGTTACATAAAATCGCTTTAAAGAATAATTGCATTGTAGGTGTATTCATCTTTCCTTCAACAACTTTATTCATTAAATGACTGTGATCAATTGCTTCGAAAATTCCAGTTGCGTAAAATAGTAAGGCAAAGAATAAAGCGCCAGCTAAGTTACCTGCATAACAAGCAACCCAGTTGCGAAGTGTATCAGAAATCGTTGTTTCTTTTCTTAAAGTTGCCACTGTGAAGTACATCGTATTGCCAGTAAATAATTCAGCGCCGCCATATATAATAAGTACGAGAGCAATTCCGAAAAACATGGAGGAAGCTAAATATGTTGCTGGTGAATCTGCAATATGAAAAAAGTTACCTAATTTAAAACATAGTACAATAATAAAACCGATATAAATGCCCGCAAGTGCAGCACGAATGAAATATTGCATTGGATTTATATCTAGCATTTGTTTTTTGCTCTTAGCCAGTTTTACAACGTAATCTAATCCTTGTTCTAGCATGAGTAATACGCTCCTTTAATACATCGTCTATAAATACTCCTTATATGAATAAGGTACATGGATTTGTTCATAGTTTCAATAAGTTTGTGCAATATTTCACAAAAAGGACATACATCTAGAAAGGAAGCGTTTACAAAAGGTAGTATAATGGAATTTTTTCTGAAAATAGAGAGGGGAATTGAAACGAGAAAAAAGAAAAAGCGCTGTAATTACAGCGCTTTTTCGTCTAAATTCTTTTCTACTTTTACTTCTACTTCTTTCGAGAAGAACCAACCGCAAACTGCGATTCCAACTAATACAATCCAGAATGTAAGCTTCCACGGAGTGGATTCTGGGAATGAATGCGGAAGGACATTTAAAGCAGGGTGTGCTAGCGTATAAACTGTTAATTTCACACCAACCCAACCTACAATTAAAAATGCTGCAGTTTCAAGTCCTGGTTTACGTTTTAATATTTGTACGAAAGCAGTTGCTGCAAATCGCATTATAACTAATCCGATAAGTCCACCTGTAAAGATAACGATAAATTGACCTGTATCAAGACTACCAATCGTACCTAATCCTGTTTTCGGTAAAGTCACTGCTAATGCAACAGCAGCTAAAATTGAATCAACTGCGAAGGCGATATCAGCAACTTCGACTTTAAATACAGTCCACCAAAAGTTCTCTTGTTTTTTCTTTGCTTCTTTTTCTTCTGTTTCTTCATGTGTATTCTTTTTAACATACGTTTTAAATAAGTGATTCCCCGCGATAAACATAAGATAAATCGCACCAATTGCTTGCACTTGCCATACATCTACTAGGAACGAAATCATAAATAGTGATCCGAAGCGGAAAACGAACGCTCCTGCTAATCCATAAAATAGTGCTTTCTTTCGTTTTTCTTCTGGTAAATGTTTTACCATAATTGCGAGAACGAGAGCGTTATCAGCCGCTAAAATCCCCTCTAGTGCAATTAGGATGAGTAATACCCAACCATACTCCAATAATAATGATACATCCATGTACATTCTCCTCTCATTTCTATAAAGACTAAACAAGTGAAGAAGTTCCCCACTGTTTAGTTTCCCCATACTCCTGCGTATCAACGGTGGAAGGAATTTGAAAACAAAAAAGACCTCTGCCGTTGATAGGCAAAGGTCTTGCTAGACATATGTAATGAAAATGCCAACAAAGCCGGAAGAACTAAGTTCTACGTAATGACGACTTTGTTTCCAAGAAATAGTTCTTGGACGCTACTCCCCTTTGGAGATATGCTATTGTACTCTCATTATATGGATAATTTATACGGTTGTCAACCTGTTAAAATATCTTCGTTGGGATATTTTATTTTTCTTTGTTTTTTACGTGCAAATGAAAAGGCTAATGTTAAAGGCCCCATCTTTCCAAAAAACATCATAAAGATAATAATTGTTTTGCCGATGATTGTTAAGTGTGGCGTCAAATTCATGCTAAGGCCGACAGTTCCAAATGCTGAAAATACTTCAAAAGCACTCATTAATAAAGGAACCTTCTCAGTGATGCTTAAAATTAAAATGGAAAGAAAAATAAAAGAAATTGAAATAATAGTAATCGTTAATGATTTGACAATGAGCGTATCTTTAATGGATTTTTTAAACACGACAATATCATCTTGTTCTTGCAAAAATTTAAATACGCCGAAAAACATAATCAAAAAAGTCGTTAACTTAATCCCACCACCAGTTGAAGCACTGCCAGCACCAATAAACATAAGAAGCATCATTAATAAAAGTGAAGGTTTTGATAATGCAGAGATATCAACAGTATTAAACCCGGCAGTACGTGTTGAAACCGCTTGAAAATAAGCAGCCATACCTTCTTCAAATGGTGTAAAACCTCTCATGGAAATTGAATTATGGAACTCAAATATAAAGATAAAAGCTGTAGCAATAATATTGACGATTAGAGTAGAAGAGAGCATAAGCTTTGAGTGCAAAGTAAGGTTTTTAAAGTTTTTCTTTCTTTTTATATCTACGATAACCGTAAAACCAATCCCACCTAAAATAATGAGGGAAGAAATAACGAGATTGACGAGAATGCTATGGGAGTATGGCATTAAATTATCGCTCCACACAGAAAACCCAGCATTGTTAAAGGCTGAGATAGAATGAAAAAAGCTATAATATATACCTTTGGCAACCCCGTATTTTGGTACCCATTCAAAAGAGAGAAGTAAAGTAGCGATACATTCTACAGTAAAAGAAAATAAAAATAATGCTTTTGCAAGACGAATGATTCCGCCGACATTTGTTTGGTTTAATGCTTGTTGTAATAAAATCCGGTTTTGAAGGCCGATTTTTCTGCCGAGCATAATTGCGATTAAAACAGCAAAGCTCATAATGCCAAGCCCGCCAACTTGTATAAGTGTTAAAATGACACATTGGCCAAATAAGGTAAATACTTTACCAGTGTCCACAACACCAAGCCCTGTAACCGTACAAGCAGAAACCGTTGTAAATAAAGCATCGAGCCATGAAATAGACGTTGTTGTAGCAATTGGCAATTTCAATAGGCATGTACCGATAATTGATAGCATAATAAAAGATACAGTAAGAACACGGGGAGGACTCATGCTAATGTTAATCCGTTTCATTTCACATATCGTTCCTTTCGATTTGCTCTTACTAGTATGTGAAGAAGCACTATTATGTATGTTAAAAAAGAAAGAGGCAGAGAATATCTGCCTCTAAGCCATAGGTTATATAGTTATCCGCGTAATTGTTGTTGAGCTAAAGCAACAAGACGTTTCGTTACTTCACCGCCAACTGATCCGTTAGAACGAGATGCTGTATTAGATCCTAAGCTTACACCGAATTCTTGTGCGATTTCATATTTGAATTGTTCAAGTGCTTGCTCTGCACCCGGAACTAGTAATTTGTTTGTTTTCACCATGTTGATACACATCCTTAAAGAGTAATCCAGTTTAGCTAAGTGCTATCTGGTAATGTTATTTTATGTGTAAACGACGTACTCATACACGGAAGTAAACGGTGTGATTAGAAGTTCTTGGATAGAAAAAAGAGTAGCAAATTTGCTACTCTTTTTTCAGTATTGTCGCTGTACCTTCTACGACAATATCATCAGATTGATTATATATGTTTGTTTGCAATGTGATAATTTTTTTATCGTCCCGTTTTTTAATAACTTCTGCCACAACGCGAATTGTATCACCGATTTTGACAGGAGCACGGAATGAAACGTTTTGTGATAAATAAATCGTATTTTTGCCAGGAAGTTTCGTTCCAAGAATGGTAGAAATAAAACTTGAAACGAGCATGCCATGGGCAATACGTTCTTTGAACATTGTCGTTTTTGCAAAAGAGTCTAGAATGTGAATAGGATTTACATCTCCAGTCAATTTTGCAAAATTGATAACGTCCTCATCCGTAATTTTTTTTGTAAGTGATGCTTGATCACCGACTTGAATCTCATCGTAACGAAGCTCCGGAACAGTTTGTGCTTCTTGAAATGGATTCATTTTGTCCTCCTTCTTTTCCATATCGAAAAATGTAAGCCATCTTGATGTAGTAGGAGGAAGAAAGAGTTTTGTTTGTGCTGCAGTTAGTTGCCACATTTTTCTTACTTGATGGAAGTAAATAGATTTTTTGAGTTTTCCTCGAACTGCTTTGCGAGTTCGAGTTGTTTGGACTTGAACTCTCCCAAAAAAACTTCTAACTGTTTTTGAACCTCTTCACGTTGCGACTGTTGTTGTTCGATAAAGTGTTTTGTTGTTTCTTCAAATTGGCCGCTAGTTTGAGTAAGAATAGACAAAGATGTTTTCGTAGGCGAAACAGTAAGTTGGTGCATTTGATTAGAAAGCTCATTCCACTTTTCTTGCCACTCGTTAATTTGATCATTTAAGGAGTTTCCAGTTAATTGCTTCACATAGTCTGTATATTGGTTATTGAACTGAGCAGTGAATTGGTGTAGTTCTTTTTCTAGTTCATCTACTCCTGATGTTAATTTATGCAAAGCGTCTTGTTGTTGTTTTAACGTTTCTAAAGTAAGTTGCTCTAATTGTTTCCCAGCTGAAGAGAAGAGGGAAAGAGATTGAGACCAGTTTTTCCAAAATGCATCGACTAATTCGTATGGCTTAGTTTCCATTGTTTGACCTCCAAATGTTTTTTTGCATATTGTGAACGCAGATTACTCTGCTGTACCACCAGGTGAAGATGAAGAATCCTTTTCATCCTTGTCTGGAGAAGTAGAAAATGGAAAGAATGCATTGGTGTATAACGTGAAAAACGTCCGCAACATATTTTGATAATGTTCAAAAGAAGTCGCACATGTTGTTAAATATTGCTCTCCATATTCTGTTAAAGAATAAATTCGTTTCGCTGGCCCGCCTTCGCTTGTATCCCAAGTAGAAGAAATAAGATTTTCTTTTTCTAATTTGCGTAGTGTCCTATACACATTACCTTGGTCAACAGAAGAAAAGCCGATGTCCATTAGCATTTGAATAAGTTTGTAACCATGAAGACTCCAGTCTTTTAGACAGAGAAGTAAGAAAGGAACTAAGAAGTTTTTTGGCATGGAGTTTGGTTGTTTCGCTTGGTTTTTTTCCAAACTTTCTGGGTGTTCTGGTTCATTATGTAGCATGATTGTGCATCACCTCATGAATCAGTTAGATGGAATTTTTTGCTTATAAGTGCAATTTACACCTATCTGTTTTTAATGTCAATACATTTGTTAGAAAATAAAGAAAAATAAAATATATACTTGAAGTTTTATTCGGAATATTAGAAAATAGTGAATAGGTTGAATTGTTTCAAAAACGAAAAAGGGAGTGTAGTCGAAGTGATTGATCAAAAATTCGATCCATTGCAAGCATGGAAAAATGCTTATGAACAAACCGAAACATTTTGGGGAAAAGCGCTCAATGAAACAATTAAAACAGAAGAATATTCTGCTTGGATGGGCAGCGTTCTAGATTTGAATTTGTTTTATCAAAAAGCATTAAATGATACGACAAAAAATTATTTAGAACAGGTGAATGTGCCGACGAGAGAGGATATCGCTAGAGTAGCTACGCTTGTTATTAACTTAGAAAATAAAGTTGATAACATCGAGGAAATTCTAGAAGAGAAAGTGGATTCATTAGGACAAGCTCCTACATTAAAGCGTGATGTTACGAAAGTAAAACAAGATATGCGCACGTTAGAAACGAAAGTTGATCAAATTTTAGAATTGCTAGAAAAGCAAAATGCAGTACTAGCTAAACTACAAGTACCTGTAAAAGAAGAAGTAAAGCCTGTAAATAAGCCAGAAAATAAAAAATGATAATCGCGTTTGTTTATAACTTGTAAAAGAGAGAGGGAGAATCTCTTTTCATGTATAAACAACGAAACATAATTAATATATGGACTCAATTAGTATGAGTACCAAAATGATTCATAACAATCGTTCACAAATTCATTTAAGGGGGAAAAGAAATGGTTCAATTAAATGGCAAAGTAGCAATCGTAACAGGTGGGGCAAAAGGAATTGGAAAAGCAATTACAGTAGCATTAGCAGAAGAGGGAGCAAAAGTAGTTATTAACTATAACAGCAGTAAAGAAGCAGCTGAAAACTTAGTAAATGAATTAGGAAAAGAAGGACATGACGTTTATGCAGTTCAAGCGGATGTTTCTAAAGTAGAAGATGCAAACAGACTTGTAGAAGAAGCTGTGAATCATTTTGGTAAAGTTGATATTCTTGTTAATAATGCTGGTATTACAAGAGATCGTACATTCAAGAAGTTAAATCGTGAAGATTGGGAGCGCGTAATTGACGTGAACTTAAGCAGTGTATTTAATACGACAAGTGCGGTACTTCCATACATATCGGAAGCAGAAGAAGGAAGAATCATTAGTATTTCTTCTATTATTGGCCAAGCTGGTGGATTTGGACAAACAAACTACTCAGCAGCAAAAGCAGGTATGCTAGGATTTACAAAATCATTAGCGTTAGAACTTGCAAGAACAAATGTAACTGTAAACGCAATTTGCCCAGGATTTATTGATACTGAAATGGTAGCAGAAGTACCAGAAGAAGTGCGTCAAAAAATCGTTGCGAAAATCCCGAAAAAACGTTTTGGTCAAGCTGATGAAATTGCAAAAGGTGTAGTATATCTATGCCGTGACGGTGCGTATATCACAGGTCAGCAATTAAACATTAACGGCGGATTATACATGTAATGAAGTAAGAAAAAAGTGCATATCCATAGCAGGAATGCACTTCTTTTTTTAGAAAGAAATTGACCAAAAAGGAGATAGGAAAAATGACTACATTCGTAACGGAATGGGAAAAGCAATTGGAGTTGTACCCAGAAGAATATCGTAAAGCATATCGCCGTGTGAAAAGAGCGAGCGAAGTTTTATTACGCGAACCAGAACCACAAGTTGGTTTAACACCGAAAGAGGTTATTTGGACGAAGAATAAAACGAAGCTGTATCGTTACATTCCAAAACAAGAAAAAACACAGAGAGTTCCAATCTTATTAATATACGCTCTTATTAATAAACCGTATATTATGGATTTAACTCCAGGAAATAGTTTAGTGGAATATTTAGTAGATCGTGGTTTTGATGTGTATATGCTTGATTGGGGCACATTCGGTTTAGAAGATAGTCATTTGAAGTTTGATGATTTCGTGTTCGATTATATTGCAAAAGCAGTGAAAAAAGTAATGAGAACTGCAAAATCGGACGAGATTTCTTTACTTGGTTATTGCATGGGTGGAACGTTAACATCTATTTATGCAGCGCTTCATCCGGACATGCCAATTCGTAACTTGATTTTTATGACAAGTCCTTTTGATTTCTCTGAAACAGGATTATACGGTCCTTTATTAGATGAGAAATATTTCAATTTAGATAAAGCGGTTGATACATTCGGAAATATTCCGCCAGAAATGATTGATTTCGGAAATAAGATGTTAAAACCAATTACAAACTTTGTCGGTCCATATGTTGCTTTAGTCGATCGTTCAGAAAATGAGCGCTTCGTCGAAAGTTGGAAATTAGTTCAAAAGTGGGTAGGCGATGGTATTCCGTTCCCAGGTGAATCGTATAGACAATGGATTCGTGATTTTTATCAAAATAATAAATTAGTGAAGGGTGAACTCGTTATTCGCGGACAAAAGGTAGACCTTGCAAATATTAAGGCGAATGTCTTAAATATTTCTGCGAAGCGTGATCATATCGCTCTGCCATGTCAAGTAGAAGCTTTACTTGATCATATTTCTAGCACAGATAAAGAGTATGTATGTTTACCGACAGGACATATGTCTATTGTGTATGGTGGAACGGCTGTAAAGCAAACATATCCGACGGTTGGAAATTGGCTTGAAGAGCGTTCTAATTAAAGAGAAGAAATCCAACTAGCGTATGTTAGTTGGATTTTTTTATGGAAAATGACGAAACATAGAAAGGAGAAAATTACATGGTAGGAGTATAATATATGAAGCTTATGACTGGTAAGTTGTTTTGGAGTGCTGGAGTTTCTGTACCTTGTTATCCAACGTTAGAAAATGATATGATATGTGATGTACTAGTAATTGGAAGTGGAGAAGCAGGTGCTCATATAGCGTATTCGTTAGCTAAAATTGGAATGCGTGTTATGCTCATTGAAAAAAGAGCAATTGCATGTGGTAGCACAGCTGCAAATACAGGATTATTACAATTTGTTCATGATAAATCGTTAACCTCTCTTATTCATACATTTGGTGAAGAGAAAGGGGTACGAGCATATAGACTTTGTTATGAAGCGCTGCAAACAATGGAGAAGGTTGTGCCAACTCTCGATATTGATCCCCATTTTATTCCGCGAAATAGTTTGTATTATGCAAGTAGAGATGAGGATGTTTCATTTTTACAAGAAGAATATAATACGTTACGCCATTATGGATTTCCGGTTGAATATTTTACAGAGTCTGATATTAAGAAACGTTATTCATTTGCAAAACAAGCAGCGTTATATACAAGCGGTGATGCAGAAGTGAATCCGTATTTATTAGCGCATAGTCTTTTGCATAAAGCGAAACAAATGGGCGCTACTATATACAAACATACAGAGGCATTACATATTAAACAAATCCAAAATGATTTAATTTGTTACACGAAAACAGGAAATAAAATTGTAGCAAAGAATATTATTATGGCGACAGGTTATGAAGCAATTTTTGGAAAGAAAGAAAAAAATACAACAGTAGAAACGTCTTATGCCGTTGTGACAAATAAGATAGATTATTTTGAAGGCTGGCATGAGCAATCGTTAATTTGGGAAACAGCACGTCCGTATTTGTATAGTCGAACGTATCAAAATCGCATTGTTATAGGCGGATTAGATGAGGCGCTGAAAATTCAAAAAATCGGCGATACGAAATTATTGCATAAGCGTGATCTTCTTATTAACATTGTAAAAGAAATGTTCCCGCAGTATAAAAATATACGGGCAGAGTACTATTGGGCAGCAGCATTTGGTGGCAGTCATGACGGTCTTCCTATTTTAAAAGAAGATAAAAAAATACATAATTTATATTACGCACTGCCGTATGGGGGAAATGGAACTGTATACGGAATGGTATTTGCGAAACTATTTCAGCAGTTATTTACAAATGAAGAAAGTGATGATTTTTCTTTATTTAATCGATAGAAAAAAGGTAGCGAAGTGATGGAATGAGAGATATAAAAAAGTTTTTACAAAAGTTACGTCCCGTACAACTTATCGTTGTATTTTATTTACTAGCAGTAGTCGTATCGGTAATTTTGCTTAGTTTACCATTTGTTACGAAGCCTGAAGTGAAATGGACATTTATCGATGCACTATTTACATCTGTTAGTGCGGTAAGTGTTACAGGACTGTCTGTTGTTACGATTTCAGATACGTTTACAACGGCAGGAATTATTGTTTTAGCCCTTATTTTACAATTAGGCGGATTAGGAATTATGGCGCTTGGTACATTCGTCTGGATTATAACGGGGAAAAAGATTGGTTTGCAAAGAAGAAGATTAATTATGGCAGACCATAACCAAGGGAATTTATCGGGCCTTGTAGAATTGATGCGTTCTATTTTAATTGTAATTATTTCGATAGAACTCATTGGAGCAATACTGTTAGGTACAAGGTTCTTACTATATTTCCCGACTTGGCAAGAAGCTTATTTTCACGGTTTCTTTGCCGCTGTGAGCGCAACAACGAACGGAGGATTTGATTTAACAGGACAATCACTTATTCCGTACAAAAAAGATTATATTGTTCAAATGATTCATATGTTGCTTATTATTTTAGGAGCTATCGGTTTCCCAGTGTTAATGGAAGTAAAACAATTCCTTAGTAAAAGGCGACAACAACTATTTCGCTTTTCGTTATTTACAAAATTGACGACAACGACATTTTTTGTACTCGTTATTGTTGGAACAATTATGATTTTTCTATTAGAACGAAATCATTTTTTAGTAGGAAAGTCATGGCATGAAACTGTATTTTATACATTATTCCAATCTGTGACGACGCGAAGTGGAGGACTCGCTACAATGGACATACGTGAATTATCACAACCAACGCTTTTATTTATGAGTATATTAATGTTCATTGGGGCATCTCCAAGTTCAGTTGGGGGCGGAATACGTACAACAACATTTGCAGTTAGTATATTATCGTTATATACATTTGCAAGAGGCGGGAGAACAGTCCGAGTTTTCAAACGTCAGCTACATGAAGAGGACGTGTTGAAAGCATCTGTCGTTATGACGATGGGGATTTTATTATGTGCCTCAGCGCTATTCATTTTATCTATTACGGAAAATGTACCGCTTATGAGCTTAATCGTTGAAGTTTGTTCTGCTTTCGGAACGACGGGACTATCAACAGGTGTTACTCCTGATTTAACAACTGTTGGTAAACTTGTACTCATTGTACTTATGTTTATCGGACGCGTCGGTATTTTAACATTTATATTAGCTAGTGGCGGAAGAGAGCAACCGCCTCGCTATAAATATCCGAAAGAGAGAATTATTATTGGATAGTATGAAACCATTCTACCTATGTTAGGTAGAATGGTTTTTTAGTCGTTAATTCCGAATTGGGGATGCATAAAAGCATCACTTTTATTATCAACTTCGTTTTTAAGTAATTCTTGATTTTCTTCTGCAATCCATCCGATATCATTTGTAGGATGGATCCATTCTTCCCCAGCCATAATGGCAGGATCTACCTCATCACTCCAATTATTAAGAGGACTGTTAGTGGAATCGTATTTACTGTCTCCAATTACAACATCATATTGATTTATAAAAGGTTGTTGCATCTTTTTGCCTGTGCCTTTAAAAGAAGGAAAGTTCATTTGATGAGGGAGCGTCTCGTCTAAAATTGGCGATTGTATCGTTTCTTTTTCTTTCAAAGTAATCGCTCCTTTTTGTAATGGCTTGTTCGTATGTAGTATTTCCATCTATAAGCTCTTATGTACTTGTTAACACTTCCCAGTAATAATTACTGTAAGTTGTTTCAAACTAGAATAGAAAGTTATTTCGTGAGAGCAGGTGAATATGTTGGTAAAAAGAAAAGTAAAACAAAATGCAGCAATTAATAATAATAAAACTCCGAAAGAAAGCTTACCAGATGCAGAATTTGCATTAGAGTATGAAGGAGAAAATAGTGCGAAGTATGCAAATCGTAATTCAAAAAAAGGTAAACAAAAGTGAGGCGTTTTTTACAAACGCCTCATTTTTTTGTGGGATTATAAAGGTTTTTTTAATTATTTGTAAATTTCACGTTTGATATTAGCAGAAAAATGCGAAAAAACATAGAAGTAGCAACGTATTACACAAAAACAAACAACAAACAAAAGATTAATGTTGGTTTAATACTGCTTTTACACTAGTTGTTTATATTAGAGTTGTACATAAGATTTGTAAAAGGAGAGAGAGACAGTGAAAAAAACAATCTTTAAAGCTGTAGCAACTGGAATGGTATTTTCGTTATTAATGGGGTGTGGTGCAAAGAAAGAAGAAAGTGCTGGAGCAAAAGTAAAAGATGATAAATTATCTGGATCATTAACTGTTTACACAGCGATTGAAGAAGAGCTTGTACCGATTTATCTTGATTCTTTTAAACAGAAGTACCCAGACGTGAAGTTGAACATTGTTCGTGATTCAACAGGAGTTATTACAGCGAAATTGCTAGCTGAAGGAAAAAATACACAAGCAGATGTTGTATGGGGAACTGCAGCGTCTAGTCTATTAGCTTTAGAGAAAAAAGATATGTTAAAAGGATACTCTCCAAAAGGAGCAGATCGTGTCCTTTCGCAATTTAAAGACGATAAGAAACCAGAAAAATGGGTAGGAAATACTGCATTTATGACGGGGATTGCTGTAAATAAAGAAGAATTGAAGAAGAAAAATTTACCGATGCCAGAATCATATGAAGATTTAACGAAACCAGAATATAAAGGAACGCTAGTTATGCCGCATCCGGCTTCTTCTGGAACAGGATTTTTAACAGTTTCTGCATGGCTACAAATTATGGGAGAAGATAAGGGCTGGGATTACATGAAGAAACTTCATGATAATATGGCAACTTATACTCATTCAGGTTCAAAACCAGCGAAATTAGCAGGTGCAGGTGAATATCCAGTTGGTGTATCAATGGTTTATAGTGCTTTGAAAGAGAAACAAAAAGGTGCACCAGTTGAAGTTGTACTGCCGAAAGAAGGATTAGGCTGGGAAGTAGAAGCGAACGCACTTATTAAAAAAGATAATGCTAAAAATGATAAATTAGCGCAAGCATTTTTAGATTGGGCAATTACAGATGATGTAATGAAGTTATACTTCGAGAAAAATGGATTTGCGACAATTAAAAATGATTATAAACTTCCAGATGGATTCCCTAAAGATGTGACAGAAAAGTTATATAAAAAGAATGACTTTAAATGGGCAGCAGAAAATCGTGACAAAATTTTAGAAAAATGGGAAAAAGAGTTTGGCCAAAAAGCAGAACCGAAAAAGTAAGTGAGTGGGAGAGAGAAAAATGAGCGAATATTTATCAATTCAACACATCCAAAAACAGTTTGATGCATTTACAGCGTTAAAGGATATTTCTTTTACTGTGAAAAAAAATGAGTTTGTTTGTTTATTAGGCCCAAGTGGTTGTGGGAAAACGACATTGCTCCGAATTTTAGCGGGGCTAGAAGAGGCAACAACAGGTAGTATTGCTGTGAATGGAAAAGATATTACAGCATTACCACCTGGAAAGAGGAACTTCGGAATGGTTTTTCAATCGTATGCATTATTTCCGAATTTAACTGCACTTGAAAACATTGAATACGGCTTAAAAACAAAAAAATATGGAAAAGCAGAAGTAAAAGAAAAAGCGCTATCGGCGTTAGAACTTGTGGATTTGCTGAATGTAAAAGATAAATATCCTGCTCAAATGTCTGGTGGACAACAGCAGCGAGTAGCACTTGCACGTGCGCTCGCTCTGTCTCCCGATATTTTGTTACTTGATGAGCCGTTATCTGCTTTAGATGCAAAAGTGCGTGAAAAGTTGCGTAGAGAAATGCGTGATTTGCAAGAAAAAGTGGGAGTAACAACTATTATGGTAACGCATGATCAAGAAGAGGCATTAACGATGGCTGATAAAATTGTTGTAATGAATCATGCGGAAATTATGCAGATTGGAACACCAGAGGAGATTTATCAAAGACCAGCCAATCCGTTTGTGGCAGATTTTATTGGTTCTATTAATTTCTTTTCGAAAAATAACGAAGAACATGCGATTCGTCCTGAACATGTAACAGTTGTACAAAATAATGGTATTAAAACAGTTGTAGAAAGCATGGAATTTCGCGGTTCTGTATACCGGACGGAAGTGCGGGTCATAGAAGAGAAAACACACCTTTATAATGAGAAAATTGTAGTGGATATATTGGCATCAGAAGTAGAGGAAACTGCTATTAGAAAAGGAAAGCCAATTCAAATCTCTTTCTCAGAAAATCATATGTTGTCATATGGAAAGAAGGTCATTGTATAGATGGAGATGTTAGAAAACTTTAAGGCAGAAAGTACAAAAAAAAAGATTAAGAGACGTATCGGTAAAGAAGAGTGGATACAAAGACTATTAATTATTGGTATGCTTCTTTCATTTTTTATCATGCTTGTATTGCCTTTATTACAACTGTTTACACAAGCCTTTTATGATAAAGATGGAGCTTTTGTTGGTGTTGCGAATTTCAGTAAATATTTCACAACACCAACGCTAGTTCAATCACTACAAAATACGATATGGATTTCGGGCGCTACAACAATTATTTCGGTTACACTTGCTTTCGCTTACGCATATGCGATCGCTCGTACAAATGTTTTTGGAAAGCGCGTATTTCAATACATAGCATTATTACCATTATTCGCACCAACGATGATGCACGGTATTGCGCTTACATATTTATTTGGTAATCAAGGGTTAATAACAAAAGGAATGTTTGGTTTATTTGAAGGAATACAAATACCGTTATACGGACCAGTAGGAATTGTAATGGCTGAAGTTATGTATACATTTCCGCAAGCATTCCTTATTTTATTAATTGCTCTCCAAGGTTCTGATTATCGTTTATATGAAGCTTCTAATATGTTGGGTGCAAGTAAAGTGAAACAGTTTTTTACGGTTACTTTACCTAGTGTGAAATACGGATTAATTAGTGCGATGTTCGTTGTATTTACACTTAGTTTCACTGATTTTGGGGCACCTAAAATTGTTGGAGGACAATATAACGTACTTGCTACTGACGTATATAAGCAAGTAATTGGACAGCAAAATATGTCCATGGGCGCAACTGTCGGAATGATTTTATTGATCCCAGCTATTTTCGCATTTGCAGTTGATCGTATTACGCAAAGAAAACAGGCGAATCTCTTATCTTCAAAAGCAGTACCTTACAGAATAATAAATAATAAGAAAAGAGATGTTATTTCATTCGTATATTGTAGCATAGTCACGTTTATGATCATTCTTTTATTTGTGGCAGTTGGTATTGCTGCAAGTGTGAAAGTATGGCCATATAATATGAGTTTTACACTTGAGCATTTTAATTTTTCAAGTTTGACAGGAGACGGAATTGAAGCATTTAAAAATAGTGTAATTGTCTCAGCTATTACGGCAGTTATCGGGGCGATTTTAACATTTGTGTTCGCTTATGCGATTGAAAAAATAGAACAGCTACAGTTTTTCAGAAAAGTAGGCTACTTTTTCTCTATTGTACCGTTAGCGATTCCTGGATTAGTACTTGGATTAGGATATGTCTTTTTCTTTAGTCAACCAACAATTCAAATTCTAGGACTTTCAGTAACAAATCCGTTTCATTCCTTATATGGCACAATTGCTGTTTTAGTATTAGTAAATATCATTCATTTTTACTCTGTAACGTTTGTTACCGCAACGACTGCTTTAAAGAAACTAGACCGAGAGTTTGAACTTGTTTCACAGTCGATGAGCGTACCGTTTTATAAAACTTTCTTTCGAGTAACAGTACCGATGTGTTTACCAGCTATTTTAGAAATGGTTATGTACTATTTCGTAAATTCAATGGTGACTGTATCGGCAGTAGTGTTCTTATATGCGGCTGATTTTAAACTAGCTGCTGTATCAATTGTAAATATGGACGATGCAGGAAATGTAGCACCAGCAGCTGCAATGAGTGTACTTATTGTTGTTACAAATATTGTAGTGAGGGTTGTATATGAATGGGGAACGAAAGCACTTCGTAACCGAACGTCACAATGGCAAAAAAGATAAGTAAGAAGGGTGATGGATAGAATGAAAATTGAAGCAGTTATTTTTGATTGGGCAGGTACGACAGTTGATTACGGATGTTTTGCACCATTAGAAGTATTCATGAAGATTTTTCATAAACGCGGTGTTGAAATTACAGCAGAAGAAGCTCGCAAACCAATGGGGTTATTGAAGATTGATCATGTTAGGGTATTAACGGAAATGCCCCGTATTTCGAATGAGTGGAAGCATGTCTTCGGACAATTACCAACAGAAGAAGATATTCATGAGATGTATGAAGAGTTTGAAGAAATTCTCTTTGCTATTTTACCGTACTATGCCACGCCAATTGATGGGGTAAAAGAAGTGGTTTCTTCACTACGTGAAAGAGGTATTAAAATTGGATCAACAACTGGTTATACGAGAGAAATGATGGACATTGTTGCAAAAGAAGCAGAAATACAAGGGTATAAACCTGATTTTCTTGTGACGCCAAATGATGTTCCAGCAGGTCGTCCATATCCGTGGATGTGTTATAAAAATGCGATGGAACTCTGTGTATACCCAATGAATCATATGATAAAAGTTGGAGACACCGTGTCAGATATGAAAGAGGGCAGAAATGCTGGAATGTGGACAGTTGGTGTAATCCTCGGTAGTAGTGAGCTCGGTTTAACGGAAGAGGAAGTTGAGAATATGGATCCGTTAGATCTTCGTGAAAAAATAGAAGTAGTTCGTAATCGTTTCGTTGAAAATGGGGCTCATTTTACAATTGAAACGATGCAGGAGCTCGAAAACGTAATTGAACATATCGAGAAACAAGAACTTATTATTTCATAAAGGGGGGCACACGATCATGAATGAAAATCACTATTTATTATTAACACCAGGACCATTAACGACAACAAAAACTGTAAAAGAAGTTATGTTATACGATTGGTGTACGTGGGATGTTGAATATAACACTATGGTGCAAGATGTAAGAAATAGGCTTGTATCGTTAGCGACAAAGGAAGAAGAAAAGTACACAACAGTTTTAATGCAGGGAAGCGGTACGTTTGCGGTTGAAGCAGTAATTGGTTCTGTTATTCCTAGAAACGGAAAGCTGCTAGTTTGTACAAATGGTGCGTATGGTAAGCGGATTGTACAAATGGCAGAGATGTTACATATAGATGTGGTGGTCAGTCAAACAGAAGAGTGGGAGCCTACTAATATTGCAGAAGTAGAACAGTTATTACAACAAGATAAAGAGATTACGCATATTGTAGTTGTTCATTGTGAAACAACTACAGGTATTATTAATCCAATTGTAGACGTATGTAAATTGGGAAAACAATACGGAAAAGTTACACTGGTTGACGCAATGAGTAGTTTCGGTGGTATTGAAATAGATATCGCTGAGTTGCAAATTGACTTTCTAATTAGTAGTGCGAATAAATGTATTCAAGGTGTTCCCGGATTCGGTTTTGTCATCGCAAATCGTGATGAACTATTGAAATGTAAAGGGCAAGCTCGTTCTTTATCATTAGATTTATATGATCAGTGGGAAACGATGGAAGAGCAAAATGGGAAATGGCGCTTTACTTCACCTACACATGTTGTACATGCTTTTTATCAGGCATTACTTGAATTAGAAGAAGAAGGCGGGATAAGAGCCCGTTACAATCGATATTATAGCAATCAAAAACTACTAGTGCACAAAATGAAAGAAATGGGCTTTAAGCCATTAGTAGATGAAAAATATCAATCTCCTATTATTACATCTTTCATTTATCCAGAAGCAGGATTTGAATTTTTGCAGCTATATAATGAATTAAAGCGATATGGATTTGTTATTTATCCAGGTAAAATTTCGAAAGTAGATACGTTCCGCATTGGAAATATCGGTGATGTACATGAAGACGATATTAATCGCTTAGTTGATAGTATTGCTAAAGGGGTTGTTATAGGGTGAAAGTATTTTGCTTAGGTGGAGCAGGTAAAATTTGTCGTGAAGCAATTTTAGATTTAGTTCAATTTTCATCTTTTGAGACGATTACGGTAGCCGATTTTAATGAAGAGGAAGGCCGAAAAGTAGTAGAGTGGTTAAATGATCCTCGTGTTGATTTTGTGAAAGTCGATGTGACAAATCATGAGGATACGGTCGCAAAAATGAAGGGCTATAACATTGTAATGGATGGTACGACGATAAAGTTAAATGGATTGTCTACTCGCTGTATCGCAGATGCCGGTTGTCACGGTGTGAACTTAAATGGATTTGGTGAAGAAAATGAATCCCACTCCAAATTTGTTCAACATGGAACAACATGTTTACCTGGGTTTGGTATGACACCAGGTGTAACGCAAATGATGGCCATGTATGCAGCAAATCAGTTAGATACTGTAGAGTCAGTTCGAGTAAGTCATGGCTCGTATCGTCCAATTGCTTTTTCTGCATCAATTACAGAGACAACGACATATGAATATGATCCACATTTGCCGACGCGTACAGTGTATGAGGAAGGTGAATTTAAGCAAGTACCTCCGTTTGCGCGCCCGAGAGAAATTGAATTACCAGCACCTTACGGAAAAACAATGCAGTATATAATCCCGCATTCAGAAACGATTACGTTAGCGAAGGCACTGGAAGATAAAGGTGTACAGCTTATTGAAACAAGAGGAACTTGGCCAGAGCAAAATATGCAGCTCGTTCGTGCTTTATATGATTATGGTATATTGCGTAATGATCAAATTGAAATAAACGGTAAAGAAATTGGTATTATGGATTGTATTTCGAAGTATCTATTAAAATCGAAAGAAGGACAAGCAACAGAGCTTTATGGTTATGCACTTCATGTAGAAGTAGTAGGTATGAAAAATAATCAAGAACAAAGGCATGTGTTATACCATACGCATCCGCTATCTGACGGTTCTGTAGTAGGTTGGGAGAAATTAAGGGCCTATACAAGAAATGTTGGTATCCCATTTGGAATCGCTACAGAGTTAATTGCAAAAGGAGTAGTTAATAAAGTCGGTGTTATTACTCCTGAAGAAGCTTTCGAAAATCCACAAATTATTTTTGACGAACTAGAAAAGCGCGGTATTTATATTCATGAAGAGATTTTCACTGAAAAAGAAAATTATAACTTTGTATAAGTAAGACAGTTTATGAGGTAGATATAAATGGGGTGAGGCTATGTCTGTAGTAGGTGAAGAGAGAAAGAGGACAATTCTTGAGAAGGTAGAGTTTAAAGGAAAAGTAAAAGTTTCAGAATTAGCGAGAGAGTTCGCAGTATCAACAGAGACGATTCGTCGGTATTTAGAAGAATTAGATCGTGAAAAAAAATTGAAGAAAGTGTACGGTGGAGCCGTTCAACTTCCGGGAGCTGGGATAGAGGCACCGATGTTAGAACGAGAGATGCTGCATATAGAAGAGAAGAAAAGAATTGGGTATAAAGCAGCAACGTTTGTGGAAGATGGAGATGTTATTGCGATTGATGATGGAAGTACACCACTTCAAATGGTGCCATATCTTGTTCATCGTAAAAATTTAACGATTGTAACAAGTTCATTTCCAGTAGCAACACAATTAATTTCTTCTATTAATAAAAAGATGTTTCACGGTGAAGTTTTATTTATAGGCGGGAAAGTATCTCCAAAACATTCACGTGTGTCGGGGTCTATTTCACAGCAAGTAATTCATCAATTTCATTTTCATAAAGCATTCGTTTCGATTGATGGGTTGTTGCAAGGTTTTGGGGTTTCTAGCTTTGAATTAGAAAAGGCGAAACTGTCAGAAGCGATGATGAAATTAGCTGAGAAAACGTATATTTTATGCGATCATACAAAGGTAGGCGTCAAAGGGAACTACCGAATAGCAGGATTTTCTCGTATTCAACATATTATTTGTGATAAGAAAATGCCCTATAGTTTTGAAGAAGAAGTCAAAAAGCATAATATTCAATGGACAGTTTGCTAAATGAATTGAATACGTTTAGACTCCCACCTAATTTTTAGGTGGGAGTTTTACTATCAGCAAGTAAAAAAATAAAAGCTTTGTATTTATGCAAAAAGTGGACACATTTTCTCATCTCGTTCATATAATTTACCAATACAAAAAAAGTTGGTCGAAGGAAAGAAGGGAAAGTATGTCGGAACGGATATATAATAAACTTGTATTGTATGCAAACATTTTGCAAAAAATTGGTGTTATTAATGAAAAAGAAAAAAGTGAAATCCTTCATACGATAGGCAAAAAAGCCCTTTGAGTAAAGGGTTTTTTATTTTTTATCTATGGAAATATAAACGTAATGTAATATTCTTATTGACAATGATAATGAGATTCATTATCATTTATTATGTTAGCAATTGATAGTAATTATCAATTGAAATATATATAAGATAAGGGGATATTATTTTGAAAAAAAGTTATATTAAAGCTCTAGTAGTAGCAACAACATTAGCTATTCCATTTGCTGCGTATTCTACTCCAGCGTTAGCAGCAATAAAAATTGAAGCAAACCAGTCGGTAGCAGCAGCCAGTGATCGCACGTATGATACTGAGATTAAAATATATAAGGATCAAAAAGATGAGCCATCTATGGTTTCTCAGTACATAAAAAATCCTAAAGTAGCAATTGAAGATGGGAAAAAAATCGTTACTGTAACAATACAAGATAGCGATTATTTTCAATATCTTAGAATAGAAGATAGAAATCAACCTGGTGTATTTCATGATGTGAAAGTTCTGTCAGAAGATAAAAGAAAAAATGGAACGAAAGTAGTCCAATTTGAAATTGGCGAATTTGAGCAGAAGCACAATATGCAAATGCATATATTTATTCCGGCTATTGGATATGATCACAAATATCAAGTTCAATTTGAAATTAAAGATCCAACTGTAGGTGAAAAAGAAACAGAGAAACCAGATGATAACTCTAATTCAGGCAATACGGAAACAGATAATCCAGTTGATAATCAAAATATGATAACAGATAACAAATTAAGAGAACTTGTTAATAAAAAAGTATTTAATAGAAAAGATTTAAATACACCAATTACGAAAGAAGAGTTATTACAAGTAAAGGACTTGTTTTTAAACACGAATGAGATTCTGGATTATAGTGCATTAAAATATATGCCAAATTTAAAATCTTTAACAGTTGCGAATGCGAAGATAACAGATCCGTCGTTCTTTGCGAATTTAAAGCAATTAAATCATTTAGCTTTGCGTGGTAATGAATTTTCAGATGTAACACCACTTGTTAAGATGGAAAATTTAGAATCTCTTGATTTGAGTAATAATAAAATTACAAACGTTGCACCACTAATTGAAATGAAAAATGTAAAAAGTTTATATCTATCAGGCAACCAAATAGAAGATGTAACAGCATTAGCGAAAATGGAACAGCTAGATTACTTGAATTTAGCAAATAATAAAATTACGGATGTTGCTCCATTAAGCGCATTGAAAAATGTAACATACTTAACTTTAGCAGGTAATCAAATTGAAGATATTAAACCGTTATATTCATTACCTTTAAAGGACTTAGTATTAACGCGTAATAAGGTTAAAGATTTATCGGGTATTGATCAAATGAATCAATTAAATAAATTATTTATCGGTAAAAATCAAATTGAAGATGTAACACCACTTGCTAAAATGACTCAGCTTACAGAATTAGATTTACCTAATAATGAGTTAAAGGATATTACTCCATTATCAAATCTAGTAAACTTACAAAAACTTGATTTAGAAGCAAATTATATTTCAGACTTATCGCCAGTTAGTAAGTTGAATAAGTTAGTATATTTAAGTTTTGTTGCAAATGAAATCCGCGATGTTAGACCAGTAATAGAACTAAGTAAGAAAGCTTATATTAATGTCCAAAATCAAAAAGTCTTTTTAGAGGATACAGAAGTAAATAAAGAAGTAAAAGTACCTATATACGAAAAAGACGGCGAGGTATCTACAAAAATCCGTCTGAAGAGTGATGGTGGTACGTATAGTAATGGTGTAGTGAAATGGAGTACACCAGGTGAGAAAGTATATGAATTTGGAGTGAAAGATCCATTTGCGGATACAGGAATCTTCTTTACAGGATCTGTAATTCAAAATGTAGTAGAAAGTAAAGGGGACAACAATTCTAAAGAAGATGAGAAAGTAGAGGTAGTAGAATTTAAAGATGTACCAAAAGGACATTGGTCAGAAGAAGCAATTCATTATTTAGCGAAAGAAAATATTTTCAA
Source organism: Bacillus mycoides (assembly GCF_000832605.1). GTDB lineage: Bacteria > Bacillota > Bacilli > Bacillales > Bacillaceae_G > Bacillus_A > Bacillus_A mycoides. Next base: position 4,418,273 of record NZ_CP009692.1, on the reverse strand, counting down.
GGGATATGGAAATGGACAATTTGGATTTGGGGATAATATTACTCGTGGACAAGTTGCATCTTTAGTACAAAGGTACTTGAAATTAGAAAGTAAAGTAGAGCAGAAAGAGATGTTTACTGATACGAAAGGGCATATGTTTGAGCAAGATAGTGCTACAGTTGCACAAGCTGGAATTATGCAAGGAGATGGTACAGGTAAGTTTCGTCCAGAAGGAGTATTAACTAGGTACGAGATGTCAGTAGTATTACAAAAAGTATTTCAGTTAAATGAAAATAAAAATAATTTGGAGAACTTTACAGACGTACCAACAGGTCATTGGGCAGAAGGATATGTGAAAGCATTAGTGGATAATAATATATCAAAAGGTGACGGGAATGGGAACTTTTTAGGGGATGATTTCGTAACACGTGAGCAATATGCGCAATTTCTGTATAAAGCAATAAAAAAATAATAAATGAGAAAAATACGTTATTCTTTAATAAGAAGAATAACGTATTTTTTATATGTACAAAATCAAGTGCTAAATAGATAGGAGTGTTTACATGTGATAGGCCTATTTTTCCGATAGGTGCTGAAACCATATTGACAAAAAGGCATTCTCGTGTGATAATTCAATTAAATTTTTAGAATAATCAAAAAACATTCCTTTTATATAGAAAGGATTTGAATATTATATTAATATTACGCCGGGGGTGACGAAATGTTATTTTTTCTGAAAAAATGGAACGAATTAAAAGATGTGAAAGCAGAATTGGCACTTCGCGATTGGTTTTATGGTACGAAAATTAGTTTATCGATGTGTACGTCAAAAGAGCCATTAACATTTTTAGTGAATGTAGAGGGAAGAGATAAAGGGGTATTTTCTGAAGAAGATTTTATTGTCGTAAATTGCATGTGTGAGCCAGTATTTGAAAACGAAGAAAAACCAGCTATAGAGTCATTTATGCATGCGGATATTTATAAAAAAAGTAGTGCAGAATGCATTTTACAAGTCCAGACTGTAGATAGTCATTTAATGTCAGAGCTATATGGGAAAGAAGGAGAAGTAACATTCGAAAAACGTAGTGTGGAACGTGTTTTTGGAAAAGACGGTATTACAGAAATGACAATTCCAATTGTAGAAGATGAAAAGAAATTCGCTAATTTATTAGAAAATAATGTTCCGAATTTTATTGAAGGTGGAGGAGTAGTCCTTGTTCATAATTACGGAATGATCGTGTGGGGGAAAACTCCAGAAGAAGCGAAAAAATGGTTGGAAGGTATAGAGTATTTAATGAACTATCACGTAAAGCTTTTAATGATAAAAGGGGCAAAAAGTTCTGTTATATAAAGATGTATTCACAGAGATTACCATCCCTTAAAAATGAAAGCGTTTTAAAAAGAGATTTTACTCATAAAATATAGGTCTCCTTATTATATATAGATTACATGTTGACATGTAAGGAGGAACATATTTTGCGAGTTAAATATCATTTTCTGCCAAAACAGCAGGTGACATTTTGCAAAACGAATGATTCTGGTGAAAAGGCGTTACAAATTATGAATGAAACGGGATTTCGCGCAATTCCTGTATTAGCAGAAAATGAGAAGGAATTCACGGGGATTATTTATAAAGTAGATCTTTTAGAAAAGAAGTGTAATAGCAGATTAGAGGATGTAAGTATAGAAGATGTACTGGAAAGTCCAAATTCGTTTATTTTTGAAAAGGATTCTTTTTTTAGAGCTTTTTACGTTATTCGTCGTCTCCCGTTTTTAGCGGTTTTAAATGAGTATAATGAATTTGTCGGCATTTTAACACATTCTAATGTATTTGATGTCATTGAGGATTCGTTCGGTATGCGGACGGGTGGTTATATATTAACAATTGCAACACAAGATTGTAAGGGAACAATTAAAGAGCTTGGGACATTATTAAAAGCATATAATATCGGTGGACTGTTTACGCTTGATAACGGTGATCAATATATTCGCCGTGTTATCGTAAATATATCGGATGAGTTAAATGAAAAAAAATTAAAGCAATTAATTGAAAAGATAGAGAAAAAGGGATTCAGGGTGAGTCATGTAGATTATATTTAAGTTGAAAAGGAAAGGTACCTATCTGCTATGTGTAGATAGGTATCTTTTTTAGTGCGAGAAATGAATTTTATTTTGAAACAGAAGGTGGAGATAATGCTAAATCAGATAAAAAAATAAAGTCTGCATGCTCACGAATTTTAGGAATAGAAGTTTCGATAATACGTGATGTAATTTCACCTGGAGCCCCAACGTGTCCTATAGCTACCATAATGGGTTTGTCTTGGATTTTTTTTATGAGTAATTGTGCTTGTTTTGAAATGTGACTTACCGTATATACATCATCAAAAAATAATTGGTTTTCAATAATAGGAACGCCTAATTCTTTACCGATTTTTGGGACAACACTATTAGGGTTTGTTTTACTATCTAAATAAAATAAACCGTGTTTTTTACAGGCAGAAAGTATAAGACGTACAATCCTTTCATCAGCGGTTACTTTTGATCCCATATGATTGTTCATTCCTATTGCATGAGGTATTTCTTGAATTGCTTGTTCGAGTCGGTTGTTTATTTCTTCATCGCTTAAATCTGTTGTAATCGCTTTTGGTCCAAGCCACTCTTTTTTTCCTCTAATTGGTTCCATTGGCATATGTATAATAACTTCATGCCCTTTTTTATGGGCAGCTATTGCATCTTGTTTAGTAGAAGGAAGAAATGGCATAACAGCAACAGTGAGTGGAATAGGAAGTGATAACATCTTATCTGTGCCTTTCATATTATTGCCGAAATCATCGATGACAATAGCAACTTTATTCGTATGAGCGTTTGCTTGAATAGGAAAGAGGAAGAATGGTATGAACAGGGTGAAGATAAGAACTGTAATAGTATATTTGCGCATATAAATATTTCCTTTCTATTTTATCCCGCTATTTGCGGGCAGTAAGACTCCCACCTCAAAATTTGGCTGGAGTAAAGAAGTTAGGTGGAAAATCCACTGCCCATAAACGCCCGATTGGTGAAGGCTAATAATTAGTGGAGGATGGACAAAACCCCCACTGATTAAAGTTCACTTTATCAATCATCATTATGTTTTGCGTTTTTACATAAATTAAACAAAAAATGTCGAAGAAAAGTACATTGAAAATAGAGAATCCACTGTTTACTGAGTATTTACAAAAAAGAAGATGAAAAAAATGTCTATTATTGCGAATGTATTTACAAAGATAGAATAATTTGTAATAATTCTCAAAGTGAGGGTAAGGATTTGTAAATTACAGGGGAAAAATGTTAAAATTTCTGATTCTTCAATTTTAAATAGAATTAAGTGTTTAAAGGGCTAAAGTAGAAGAGGCGTTGAGAGTATGGAAGAAAAATAAGGGGGATATGGATGTTTACTGTAAAAAGGAAGTACACATTAGAAAAGCTTTCGCATGATATTCATATGAAACGTGAAGAAATGATTCATTTAGGATTAACAAGTGGGTTAAATAGTATGGAGACAATTCAAGTTAGTCAAGAATTGGACAAGCTTATCGTACAGTATCAGCGTTACAAAGAAAAACAAACACCGAAATGGTTTTCAATTATAAAGGTTCCTATTTTTCAAATTGGGTATGAAGGGAAATCAAACAATTTTTGGAGAATGTTTGTAGCTGGTTTTATGAAATAAGTATAATTACCCTTTTAGGATAAGGATAATTATACTATGTGTAATGGAATCTCTATATGAACTGTCGTTCCTTTGTTTTCTTTACTATCAATAAATATATGCCCATTGTACATCTCTACAATTCGTTTACATATAACAAGCCCAAGACCTGTTCCAGTATCTTTATTAGTAAAGAACGGATGAAAGAGGTGTTTTTGAATATGTTTAGGAATCCCTTTTCCAGTATCAATAATTTGCAAGTGTGCGTGTTTTTCGTTGTTTGTTACTACAATGGTTAATGTATCACCAGAAGCCATAGCTTCAATTGCATTTTTTGTAATGTTTAAAACCACTTGTTTCATATGGTCTTTTGAGCAACGTATATGAACAGGGTGGTCTGGCAAATGTAAATGAAATACAATGTTATGTAGATTCGCTTCAGATTGGATAATTAATGCGACCTCATTAAGAATCGTTCTTACATCATATGTTTGTTCAATGATGGCAGTTGGTTTTCCAAGAATAAGAAATTCGCTTACAATTTCATTAATCCGCTCTATTTCTTGTTCGATTACGGAAAAGTACAACTGATCCTGTTCATCTTTATATTTCTCTTTTAACAGAGCAACGAGTCCTTTAATTCCAGTAAGAGGGTTACGGATTTCATGAGCTGTACTAGCTGCAAAAGTTCCAACCAATTCAATTTTTTGTAGTTCATTTTGTTGTCTTTCTAGTTTTGTTTGACGTTTTAATAACATATATTGAGCAAGTAAAAATAAAATAGACATTAAAAATAAAGTAGCTATACACTCTATTGAAACTAACTGGTATAAAGTTTGTTGATGAATAGGTAACGGAGAAACAGAGACTTTCCAATTTAATCTTTGGAGTGGGGTAGTAAGCATGTTAGAATGCCCATCGCTTGTTTCGTTATTATCATCGGTTAAAAAAACTACATCATGTTTATCAGTCACTTCGAAATGATATTGTGGTTTAATAGCATTTAAAGAGGCTGAAATGTAGTCAAAGCGTAAACTTGCTAATAATAATCCTGAGAGTTCCTTTTGTCTATTAAATATTGGAGACGCAATCATAATAGCTTGATGTCCAAGAACGCGATCTGTAATAACTGATGATACAGTTGTTTTCTTAGATTGCAATGCATCTTGGATGTATTGGCGGTCAGAAACGTCAATAGGCGGCGAATCGCCTTGGGATGCGAGTGTAATCATCCCATCTGTCGTAGCGTAATATAGACCGGAAAAACGTTGATCATTTCCATCGGTATCATGTACAATCTGTTTAATCCCATTGATGTTGCCAGTTTCGGTCCCTACGACTTTTGCGAGCATTTCTAAGGCAGATATAGCTTCACCAAGGTGATGGTCTAAATAGTCTCTATATAAAAAGAGAACAGTGTGAGCAGATAGTTTGTTTGCCTGTTTCATTTGATAAGTGTGATATGAAAAAAATGTGGCACCAATCCCTATCGTTGGCAGTATAACAAGCAGTATGTAAAAAACTATGCTTTGTAATTTGACTTTCAAATTTGGTACTCCTTCTTTTTTTATTATCATTATATATAAACTATGTTAAAATTGTCATGTTTTTATTCAAGAATCATTTGCATTACATTAGGGAAAGGAAAAGGAATGAGTGAATATTCATTCGGAAGTTGTAATGAGGTGCTACGTTGCTTTTCTTTTTGTTGCGGAGAATTTAAGTGAAGGGTTGAAATGGTATGACATCAAATAATGAGCGAGAAGACATTTCTCAATCTTTAAAAGTATTTATTGCATTATCCCGTGTACATCGTTCTGTTATGGATACTACAAATAAATCCATACAAAGTAACGGATTAAATCCAACTGAGTTTGCTGTATTAGAATTACTATATCATAAAGGAGGCCAACCACTTCAGCAAATCGGTGAGCGTATTTTAATAGCTAGTGGCAGCATTACATACGTTGTAGATAAGCTAGAGAAAAAAGGGCTTGTAAAACGAATTCCATGTCCAAATGACAGGCGTGTTATTTATGCACAATTAACGGAGTCTGGAGAGAGCTTTATTGCTTCTATTTTTCCAGGTCATGAGCAAGTTATATATCAGTCTTTTGAAATGTTAACGAAGGATGAGAAGGATGAATTACTCGAGCTATTGAAAAAAATTGGAAAGTATGAAAAATGATGATATGTTCCAAAGGAGCTTTGGATAAAGAAATCCAAGGCTTTTTTGTGTGCATGTATTTATGACATCATCTACCGCATTTTGCTGAAGAATAAGAGGAGATTTGTAAGTAAGAATTGAATTATAATAATGATGCATATAATGGAGAGGGGGCTCGTTCATGTCATTTAAAGACTATGAATATAAACGGCCAAATATTGAAGAATTAAAAGGGAAATTTACTGTTGCTTTAGAGAAGTTTGATAACGCAAAAACTGTAGAAGAACAAAAACAAGTTATCAATTCAATTAATGAAATTCGTAATGACTTTGGTACAATGGGTAACCTTTGTTACATTCGTCATTCTGTTGATACGACAGATGCCTTTTATAAGGATGAGCAGGATTTCTTTGATGAATTCTCTCCAGTTGTACAAGGGTATGGTACAAAGTATTATAATGCGTTAATTCATTCTCCATTCCGCGAAGAATTAGAGGCGTATTATGGAAAGCAATTATTTGCTCTAGCTGAATGTGATTTAAAAACATATTCAGATGAAGTAGTGAAAGATTTACAATTAGAGAATAAATTGTCTTCACAATATACGCAGTTATTAGCATCTGCAAAAATTGACTTTGCAGGAGAAGAAAGAACGTTATCGCAACTTATTCCGTTTATGCAAGGAAAAGAAAGAAGTGAACGTAAAGCAGCAAGTGAAGCATACTACGGATTTTTAGCTGAGAACGAGGAAGAGTTAGATCGTATTTATGATGAGCTTGTTAAAGTGAGAACGAAAATCGCAAAAACACTTGGTTTTAAAAACTTTGTTGAATTAGGATATGCAAGAATGTATCGTACAGATTATAATGCTGAAATGGTAGCGAACTATCGTCAGCAAGTATTAGATTATATCGTTCCAGTTGCAACCGAGTTAAGAAATAGACAAAAAGCACGCATTGGTGTAGAAAAGCTCGCTTATTATGATGAAAACTTTGAGTTTGCTACAGGTAATCCAACTCCAAAAGGCGATGCCGATTGGATTATTAATCACGGGAAAACGATGTATAAAGAATTATCAGCTGAAACAGATGAGTTTTTTAATTTCATGCTCGATAATGATTTATTAGATTTAGTTGCGAAAAAAGGAAAAGCTGGTGGTGGATATTGTACATATATCGAGAATTATAAAGCGCCATTCATCTTCTCAAACTTTAATGGAACGTCTGGGGACATTGATGTATTAACACATGAAGCTGGTCATGCTTTCCAAGTATATGAAAGTCGTAAGTATGAAATTCCAGAATATAATTGGCCAACATATGAAGCATGTGAAATCCATTCAATGAGTATGGAATTCTTTACATGGCCATGGATGAAGTTATTCTTTGAAGAAGATGCGGATAAATATTATTTCTCACACTTAAGTTCAGCACTTCTATTTTTACCGTACGGTGTATCTGTAGATGAATATCAACATTATGTATATGAAAATCCAGAAGCATCGCCAGCAGAGCGTAAGTCAGCATGGCGTAACATAGAGAAGAAGTATTTACCACATCGTGATTATGAAGATAATGATTATTTAGAGCGTGGTGGTTTCTGGCAACGTCAAGGTCATATTTATAGCTCACCTTTCTATTATATTGACTACACGTTAGCTCAAATTTGTGCACTGCAATTTTGGAAACGTGCAAGAGATAATAGACAAGAGGCTTGGGAAGATTATGTGAATCTTTGTCAACAAGGTGGAAGTAAATCATTCTTAGAATTAGTAGAAGTTGCAAATTTAACATCACCATTCGCTGAAGGGTGTGTAAAAAGTGTAATTACAGAAATTGAAGCGTGGTTACGTGCTGTTGACGACACAAAATTGTAAAAAAACATGCACTTTTTTCCTATGTTTAACATCGACATAATAGAAAAATGATGAGATAATAAAAGAAAATTCAGAATTATTTTAGGGGTGTTTCTAATGGGGAGCGCCCCTTTTCACCAACAAAAGGGGGGAAAGCACTATGCTTCAATCTAATATGGATGTTAGTTTAGAAACTTTAGTCCACTCATTACAGTCTACACGAAGCACGTTGTTATCAGAAATTGAAATGTTAAATGATACGGAGGTGAATGTAAAGCCACGCCGTGATAAATGGAGTATTATTCAAATTTTGCATCATTTGCATTTAGTTGAACAGTCTGTCACATCTGCCCTTGTATATGCTTTGCAAAAAAAAGAAAGAAAACTTGCTCCATTTAAAGACCTCCAACTTACGCTTGATCGCACACATAAAAGGGAAGCTCCTCAACAAATGAAACCAACAGAAACATTAATGAAAAAACTGCAAGGAATTCAATTACTAGAACATTCACGACAAGAATTATTACATGCCCTTCATAGTGTAATAGATGAAAAAGAATTATTTGAAAATGGATTAAAACATCCTATTTTTAATGATTTGAATTTATATCAATGGGTTCAATTTCTAGATTTACACGAACAAAGACATCTTACACAGCTAAAAGAAGCGAAACATGCAATTTTACAGCGTTAAAATGAAAGAAGTGGGGAACCGCTTCTTTTCTTTTTTACTCATGCATAGTTTTCTTTCTCATTTTGGAATACTACATGGAGAAAAGAAAAGAAGGAGTTGAAAAGCATGTCAAAGAAAAAGAGAGAAGAAGAGCGCGCCTGGAAAGCTCGGAAAGAAAATCAAAAGCCACATGGAAAAGTGAAAGCTTTTGCAGAATTAGTTGAAGGAACAGAAAAAACGTGATGAAGTTCATCACGTTTTTTGTATGAGTGGGAAAGTTAATAAGAAGGTTGTACCTGTCCCTTTTTCGCTTATAATATCAATCTTTCCATCCATTGCTTGAATGACGCTGAAGACGACCATCATTCCGAGTCCTGTCCCTTTTTCTTTCGTTGAGTAGAAAGGTGATCCAAGGCGTTTTATTTGTCCTTGATCCATACCAACTCCTGTATCTTTTATATATAATTGTATATGTTTATGGTCTGGAACTAATGTAAGAATAAGATCGCCACCTGTAGGCATAGCCTCAATACAATTTTTAAAAATATTTAATAAACATTGGTTCAGTTTTTGCTTTTCGCCAGCGATAAAGAAAGATGTACTTTGTTTTATATAATTTATACGAACATTTGCTAAATTGGCGAGAGGTGTGATCAAAGACAACGCATGAAGTAATTCTTCCTCTACTTGTAATTGTTGTTCTTTTTCAATACTCGGTTTTGCAAAAGTTAAGTAGTCTGTAAGAACGTGATTTGCTTGCTCGATACCATTAATGGCTATGTCGATATATAATTTTCGTTCTTTCTCAGAACATGTATCTGACTGTAAAAGTTGTAAAAAACCTTTCGTTGCAGTTAAAGGATTACGAATTTCATGAGAGATAGAAGCTGCCATTTCGCCGATTAAATGAAATTTCTCAGCGTTCATAAGTTCATTTTGGAGACGAACTTGCATTTGTAATATGTGTAGTAAATATAAAATAAGGATCGTGCCAATCATCGTACATAGTTCGTACACAATGATATGTGGTATATAATCTGCCTCATTTGTAACACTTGCAAGGAAAAATGGTATCCAACCAAATCCATAAGTAAGACTGTAAAAAATAGCAAGTGTTATTTTTATATGATTAGAACTTCGATTAAAAAATTTGTATGTTAATAGTAGAACAATAAATAGGAGAATAGAAGCGATAAAGGATGGAAACGCACCTATTCCTCCCAATAAAAAGCGATAAATGTTTAATACAGCTAAAATAGAACCACCAGCAATAGGCCCTCCCGTTAACGTGCCGACAATTAATACGATATGTCGCATGTCGAACTGAAAACCATTATTTGTTTTTGCTGCGAAAGTGATACATAGTATGGTAGCGAGGCAACACAATACAATAAATATGGCTGAATTTAATTTAGGAGATCGTTTCCCTTTCTGATTCCAAAATAAATGATATACGAGCATTGTAACGAGAATAGATAATATATTTAAAAAGAGGTAAATAATAAAGAGTTCCAGTGGGATGCCTCCTCTCTTCTAACATTAAATTAATCATACTATAAAATGAAATAAATGAAATGCGAAATAGCGGAAAAAATCAGAAATTTTTTCTGGTAGTATACAATATGTTACAATAATCTTTGTCAATGAAAGAAGAAATTCCGTGCACTGCATGGGAGAGGTTCGCGAACTCCCTCTATAAAAAACTATGGAAACAACAATATCATTAGGTATTGTTTTGTTTTTTTATTGTGACAGTTCAAGAACGTTCTTTCTTCTTATTCGTAGTAGAGAAGGAGAATGAGTGAAATGAAAAAAGAAAAAGCAGTTGTTGTTTTTAGTGGTGGACAAGATAGTACAACATGTTTATTTTGGGCGATACAGCAGTTTGAAGAAGTGGAAGCTGTAACATTTAACTACAATCAACGTCATAAATTAGAAATTGATTGTGCAGTGGAAATTGCGAAAGAGCTAGGAATTAAACATACGATACTAGATATGAGCCTATTAAATCAACTTGCTCCAAATGCGTTAACGAGAACGGATATGGAGATTACACATGAAGAAGGTGAATTGCCATCAACATTTGTAGATGGACGAAATTTACTATTTTTATCATTTGCGGCTGTATTAGCAAAACAAGTTGGAGCACGTCATATTGTAACGGGTGTATGTGAAACTGATTTCAGTGGTTATCCAGATTGTCGTGACGTGTTTGTGAAATCATTAAACGTTACATTAAATTTATCTATGGATTATCCGTTTATTATTCATACACCACTTATGTGGATTGATAAAGCAGAGACATGGAAATTATCTGATGAACTTGGAGCATTTGAGTTTGTTAGAGAAAAAACATTAACATGTTATAACGGAATCATTGGTGATGGTTGTGGTGAATGTCCAGCATGTCAACTTCGTAAAGCGGGATTAGATACGTATCTACAAGAACGCGAAGGAGCGAGCAACTAATGGATAACTTTTTTGGATTTCGCATCGTAGAAAATTTGCAAAAAATGGACAAGGATATTCAGCGTGAACAACTCAAATATCATAATAAAAGAGTAATGGTCAGCAAGGAATTTACATTTGACGCAGCGCACCATTTACACTGCTATGAAGGGAAATGTAAAAATTTACATGGACACACATATAAAGTCGTATTTGGAATTAGCGGATATGTAAATGAAATAGGCCTTGCAATTGACTTTGGAGATATAAAAGAGATTTGGAAAAATGAAATAGAAATTTATTTAGATCATCGCTATTTAAACGAAACATTGCCAGAAATGAATACGACTGCTGAAAATATGGTCGTTTGGATTTATGAAAAGATGGCAGAAGCATTAACGAAAGATAATCGTGCGAACGAATATAAGGGAGCTCGTGTTGAATTTGTTCGTCTTTTTGAGACGCCGACTAGTTATGCGGAAGTAAGACGGGAGTGGATGCTCGATGAGTAAAATCCCCGTCTTAGAAATATTTGGTCCAACCATTCAAGGAGAAGGGATGGTTGTAGGACAAAAGACAATGTTTATCCGTACAGCGGGCTGTGATTATAGCTGTGCTTGGTGTGATTCTGCTTTTACATGGGATGGATCGGCCAAAGATCAAATTAAACAAATGACACCGGAAGACATTTGGAATGAGCTTGTAGAAATTGGTGGAGAAAATTTTTCTCATGTTACGATTTCGGGTGGAAATCCTGTTTTGCTGAAAAATATGCAATTTCTTCTTTCTATATTAAAGGAGAATGGAATGCGAACAGCGGTAGAAACGCAAGGGAGTAAATGGCAAGATTGGTTGCTTCAAATTGATGAGGTAACGATTTCTCCAAAACCACCAAGTTCAACTATGAAAACAGATTTTCATATGTTAGATTCTGTTATTCATAAACTAGCAGGGAAAGATTTTAGTTTAAAAGTAGTAGTATTCGATGATCAAGATTTTGAATATGCAGTTAAGATGCACGAGCGTTATCCGAATGTACCATTTTTCTTACAAGTAGGGAATGATGATACGAAAACAGTGGATGATGCGGTGCTTATAAAAAAGCTATTAGAAAAATATGAGTGGCTTATTGAAAAAGCTGTGAATTGTAAAGAAATGAATGATGCGAAAGTACTGCCTCAGCTTCATGCGTTAGTATGGGGAAATAAACGAGGGGTATAATGAGAAGGGATGTTTAAAATGGCAGGAAGATTAGATGAAGATTTAAAAGATGTAACATTATTAGGAAATCAAAATACAAAATATTTATTTGAATATAGCCCGGAAATTTTAGAGGTATTTGATAATAACCATCCAAACCGTGATTACTTTGTAAAATTCAATTGTCCTGAATTTACAAGTTTATGTCCGAAAACAGGACAACCAGATTTTGCAACAATTTATATTAGCTACATTCCAGAACAAAGAATGGTAGAGAGTAAATCTTTAAAGCTATATTTATTTAGCTTCCGAAATCATGGTGACTTCCACGAAGATTGCATGAACGTTATTATGAATGATTTAATTAAATTAATGGATCCACGCTATATTGAGGTATGGGGGAAATTTACACCACGTGGTGGTATTTCAATCGATCCTTACTGTAACTACGGCCGCCCAGGAACTAAGTATGAGAAAATGGCAGACTACCGCATGATGAATCACGATTTATATCCAGAAAAGATCGATAATCGTTAATATAGAAAGAAAGGATCTGTATGATATACAGATCCTTTCTTTCTATTATATTATGCATGTTGATTAATGACAGTATAGTTTTTATGGCTTACAACTGTAAGAGGTTCCATATCTAGTTCTCTAAAATTCTCCATAATTGTTATATCAACAATAACGGAGTTTTGATTTACCTTTTGAACACGGCCTTGCATTCCACCTTTAAATTCAATGATATCTCCAGTTTCTGCGATCTGCATAAGCAACTCTCCTTGTTCCAGTTTTCCCAAAAAAAGAATAATTTGGGCTTTTTTATTTCTTCTTATTTTGAACTATATTTACTACTTTGTAAATGTTTCCAAAGTAAAAATTCGAAAAATATTCACTTTTTGTAAGAAAATATGTAAAAAATATTGTTTAGGAGAAGAATGATGAAAATGCATACATCTTTATACGGGAGTATAATAAAAGATACAATGACCTACTAAAGTGGGAGAAATTAGGGGCTGGAAAATGATGTTTGAAATTGTGGGGAGCTTTATAGCGATTTTATTATTTTTATTTTCATATATACAGTTGAAGAAAGTGCGTCATCATGAAACAACTACATATTTTGATGGACTGGATGGTGTGCACAACTCGATAACACATGATAGTGGTGGGGATATATAACTTTCTTTTTATGCATGGTATGATGGCAAGAAGAAATAGTACGTAATATAGTTCGTAAGTGATGAATGGGGAGTGGAAAGAATGCGAATTTCTTTTATTCGTCATGGTCGTTTGGACAGTACTATAGAGCCAATGACAATTATTTTATTTCGTGAATGGATGAAGCAATATGATTTAGGGACTACAGTAAAAGAAACTCCTATACCAATTGAAACAATTGAGGCGATTGAATCAGCGAAACTGGTTGTAACGAGTGATCAAAGGCGCGCTGTACAGTCAGCGGCTGAGTTATTGGATTCCCTATCTTTTGTGCAAAATCCTCTTTTTAGGGAAGCGGAAGTTCCAACGAGTTTTTATGCTCCAAAATGGTTGAAATGTAAACCGAATGTATGGATGTTTATTGGACGTACACGATGGATAGTTGGTTATAGTAAAGAGGTTGAGTCTTATAAGGAAGTACGAGAAAGAGCAAGGCAAGCCGCTAATATGTTGCACCGCTATGCGCTCGTACATGGACATATTGCCCTTGTAGGTCATAGTTATTTTAATGCGATGATTGGGACTGAACTGAGGGCAATGGGGTGGTCTGGTTCGCCTATTTTTCATAGGAAGCCATGGGGATGTACAACGTATACATTTCATGAGGCGATGGATGGAAATGTATTAAATACAAAATTAATTTAAAAGAGGCTGTCCCTTTGGCAGCCTCTTTCTCTACATAACAAGTAAAAAAGAATTGTCCTTTTAAGATATAGAAACCAATGACCGTAATGGTTTTATTAGATGGGCATACGATTCACCGACGAGCATAACGGTTTTATCTTCTTTGTAACCAAGTTTTTCATATAGTGAAAAAGCGCGTTTGTTTTCTAAATTAACAAGTAAGGCGATTTTTTCATGCCCTTTTTCAGTTGCATGAAGTTCAGCTGCATCGATTAATTTAGAGCCAATACCACGTCCACTGTACATACTTGAAACTGACAACGTGTCAATATAATACTCATCAAGTTCAGCTTCTTTTTCTAACGTAATGGATTCGTCTTCATGTAGTTCTCTTAAGTAGTGTATGATTGGTGCATCAAGTTGTTCAGCGTCACTACCGTGATAAACGACAATAACCCCAACTACCTTTCCACCTTGTTCAGCCACTAAACAGTTTTCATAGCTCAATCGATTATTTTCTTTTACGAACCATGTTTCAAGTCCTAGTATTACTTTTGCTTCAACTGTGCTACCTGTGATTTTTTCAGCAATTTCGTGCAGAGCGTTATACAATAAAGGTGCTACTTCTACCGCATCTGTCTTTTTTGCTTTCCGAATCATAGTATCCCTCCTAGTTCTAAATGTATATTGTAGCATAAAATAAAATATCAAACAGTGATTTGGAACTTTGTTATACAGGGTATCAAAAAGTTTGATATAGAGAAGTAGCTATGTTAGTATATGATATTTAGTGCGAATATAATAAAGTGATATAGATATAAAAATAATGAAAGTGAATTACATAATAGTAACGGGATAATTTTACCGTTGTCGACCTATAGAAGATGCGATAGAATAAAATATTGCAGAGAGGTGAAATACATGGATAAACAATTAGCAAATACAATTTTGGATCAGCTGAAAAATGATGAAATAAAGGAGTATGTTGCGACGAAAGATGTATTTTATACGTTCAGAGAAGTTGTTGTAAATCGAGAAGATTTTAAACATATTATCGGGAACGCACAGCGCGGTGGACAGGTAATTTATACATATTCAGAAACACCACGTTCATAAATAGAAGATAAAGGAGAGGGGAATTATGGGGGATTTTAAACAAGGCATATTGCCACATTGGGATTATATGTGGAAAGATAGAGCTGGGAATAGGTTTATGGGAATGGTTATGTATCCAGAGAAACGAAAATGTTCAGCAAAAATGCTTCAGAAAATAAAAAGGGCGTATGAACAAGCAGTAGAAATTAAAGTAACGGTACAAGTTCAACATACATATCAGTACGTAGAAGGAATGATCGTATACTTTGATGAAGAAGCTCCTGTATGTACAATGCTCGATAAAGATGAGAATCCACATCATATATTTGTAAGAGATATTTTGCGTATTGAGCACCCTGAATAATTTTTTTCATAAATAAATTGAAGTTCCATAATAATAATCTTTTTCTATAATAGTTATCTTTTAGTATGTAACGAGGAACGAAAGAATATGTATAATATTTAATAAAGTAAAATTGATAAATGTAATCGTTTGTTAGAACAGATTATCGTTTAATATCTGTTCTTTTTTGCGTGATGCTGGAGAAATATATTACTCCAGCATTTACTGTTTTATGACAAAAAATATTGGTAACTTTTTTAAAAATAAGGTTAAATTCGTTGACAACTTTTTTGAAAAGCACTTTATTGACATGAGTTTTAGAATGTTGTTTCATAGTCTTTGTATTGAAAAAAATCGACGGTCATGTCGAAAAGTAAAAGTTAAAAAAAGAAAGAATTTATACATATATCTTGTGTCTTATTTTGAAACGTAATACAATATATAGAGAAATCAAGAAACGACATACAGAGAATATAGATTGGAGAGGGAGGGTCGGAAATGTTAGTTGCATATGATTCTATGACAGGAAACGTGAAGCGTTTCATTCACAAATTAAATATGCCGGCCGTTCAAATTGATGAAGCTCTAGTATTAGATGAAGACTTTATTCTTATTACGTATACAACAGGTTTTGGAAATGTACCGGAACGTGTTTTAGACTTTTTAGAACGCAATAATGAAAAATTAAAAGGCGTATCTGCAAGTGGCAATCGTAATTGGGGAGACATGTTTGGTGCAAGTGCTGACAAAATCTCTACTAAATATGAAGTGCCTATTGTATCAAAATTTGAGTTATCTGGAACAAATAATGATGTAGAATATTTTAAAGAAAGGGTGCGGGAGATTGCGACACATTGAACTGAATAATGAAATCACGCAAATGCAGGACGGTTTTTATCAGCTTCATAAAGATAAAGAGGCGTTAGAAGTCTTTATGGAAGAAGCTAGAGAGAATACCGTTCATTTTAATAGCGTGGCAGAGCGAATGGAGTATATGAAAGAACATGATTACTATTACAACGTTCTGGACGAGTATAGCTTGGAGGAAGTAGAAGGAGTTTATAACATCGCTTATGGTGAAAACTTCGAGTTCCAATCTTATATGGCAGCATCTAAGTTCTATAAAGATTATGCGTTAAAAACGAATGATCAAAAACAATACTTAGAAAGCTATGAAGATCGTGTAGCAATTGTGTCATTATACTTAGGACGCGGTGATGTTGCGAAGGCAAAACACTTCGCAAGCATGATTGTAAAACAAAACTACCAACCAGCGACACCAACCTTTTTAAATGCGGGAAGAAGCAGAAGAGGAGAAATGGTGTCTTGTTTCTTGTTAGAGATGGATGATAGCTTAAATTCAATCGGCTTTAACATTAATACTGCAATGCAATTATCGAAAATCGGTGGTGGAGTAGCTTTAAACTTATCTAAGCTACGCGCACGTGGTGAACAAATTAAAGGTATTGATAACGCCGCAAGTGGTGTAGTACCTGTTATGAAATTACTTGAAGATTCGTTTTCGTATGCGAATCAGTTGGGTTAACTTTATGGCTCAACTATAAAACCAGGTCAATTGCTGGAACGCCTGAGTATATCAAGGTAGGATACTACGAAGAAATTACGTAGCGAACCCTGAAAATCCAAGATTGCAGGAAATCAGCAGCCGAGCTCCTAAATTTATTAGATAAGGAGAAGGTTCAACGACCAAGTGGCTATGTAGGTGACTAAGTAGCTCGAACCTGGCTTCTCAAAACAACCAAATTCAAAGGGTGTATACAGTTATTATAGTTTATGCCATATTCATGTGCATCAAACATATGATAAATGGTTAAATGAAGAATTTGGCGAGAAGAAGATATGGTCTGAACTCTATAGCGATATAGAGAGGATAGCAGAAATGACTATCCCCCATACGTTTTGACGATATGGAGTAACAATATGCAACGAAAAGGTGCAGGTGCAGTATACTTAAACATTTTCCATTGGGATATTATTGAATTCCTTGATACCAAAAAAATAAATGCCGATGAGAAGAGCCGTATTCAGTCTCTATCAATCGGAATTATCGTTCCAAGTAAGTTCTTTGAGCTTGCTGAGAAAAACGAACCTTTCCATGTTTTCGCGCCTTATACAGTATTTAAAGAGTACGGAAAACATTTAGATGATATAGATATCGACGAAATGTACGATGAATTAATGAGCAATCCGAAAGTGAAGAAGAAGCCATTAGATATTAGTGCGCGTGATATGCTGATTAAAATTGCTATGATTCAGCTTGAGTCTGGTTACCCATACTTAATGTTTAAATCAAATGCAAATAACCAGCATCCACTGAAGGATATTGGAACTGTGAAGATGTCGAACTTATGTACAGAAATCTTCCAGCTACAAGAAACTTCTGAAATAAATGATTACGGTACAGAAGACATTATCCGCCGTGATATTAACTGTAACTTAGGATCGTTAAATATCGTAAACGTAATGGAAAATAAAGAAATTCGTGAAGCAGTTCATGCGGGAATGGAAGCTTTAACAGCTGTTTCTGATATGACGATCATTCCGAATGCCCCAACTGTGAAAAAAGCAAATGATGAGCTTCATTCAGTTGGACTTGGAGCAATGAACTTACATGGATATTTAGCAAAAAATAAAATCGCTTATGAAAGTGCTGAAGCGAAAGAATTCGCTCGTACATTCTTTATGATGTTAAATTACTACTCGATTGAGAAAAGTATGGAGATCGCTAAAGAAAAAGGCGAAACATTTAAAGACTTCGATAAGTCTGATTATGCAAACGGCACATACTTTGAAAAGTATGAAACGACAGATTACAGCCCAGTAACTGAAAAAATTCAGCAATTATTTGAAGGAATTCATATTCCAACAAAAGAAGATTGGACAAGTTTAAAAGAGCAAGTACAGAAGAATGGTTTATACAACTCATATCGTCTTGCAATCGCTCCGACACAATCGATCAGTTACGTTCAAAATGCAACTTCAAGCGTAATGCCAATCGTAAGTCAAATTGAATCAAGAACGTATGCGAATGCGACAACATATTATCCAATGCCGTATTTATCAAAAGATACGTTTTGGTACTATAAATCTTCTTATGATATGAATCAGTTTAAATTAATTGATTTAATCGCAGAAGTTCAAGAACATATTGACCAAGGAATTAGTACAATTCTTTATGTTAATAGTGATATTTCAACACGTGAGTTAGCACGTTACTACATTTATGCACATAAAAAAGGCTTGAAGAGTCTTTATTATACGAGAACACGTAAATTAAGCGTGGAAGAGTGCGTGGCTTGTACCGTTTAATATAAAAAGTGAGACATTATGAGCAGGGTTTTTCTGAACCCTGCTCATGCTTAGTTATCAATTTTTTATGTTTATTTAGAGAAGGGGCGATTTAATGCGTGCGGTAAACTGGAACAAAAAAGAAGATGATTTTAGTTTAATGTTTTGGAAGCAAAACATCGCTCAGTTTTGGACAGAAGAAGAAATCGCAGTATCTTCTGACAAAAATACTTGGGCACAATTATCAAAAGAAGAGCAAATTGCTTATAAGCGTGTATTAGGTGGTTTAACACTTTTAGATACGAAACAAGGTGGCGAAGGGATGCCTCTTGTACTTGTTCATCTTGAAAATTTACAAGCGAAAAGTGTATTAGCTTTCATGGGCGCTATGGAAGAAGTACATGCGAAGAGTTACAGTCATATTTTCACAACATTAGCTACTGAAGAAGAAATTGATGATATTTTTGAATGGGTAGATAACCATCCATTACTTGAGAAAAAAGCTGGTATTGTTACTAGTTACTATCGTCGCTTATTAAAGCCTGAAGTAACGAAAAAAGAGTTATACATGGCAATGGTAGCAAGTGTGTTCTTAGAAAGTTACTTATTCTATAGTGGATTCTTCTATCCACTTTACTTAGCGGGTCAAGGTAAATTGACGGCAAGTGGTGAGATTATTAACCTAATAATTCGTGACGAGTCAATTCACGGCGTATTCGTTGGTATTTTAGCACAACAAATCTTCACAGAACTTTCTGCAGAAGAGCAACAAGAAGTACAAACGGAAACGCAAGAGTTATTAATGGAACTGTATGAAATTGAATTGGCATATACAGAAGAAATTTACACTTCTATCGGTCTTGTAGAGGATGTAAATCGTTTCGTTCGTTACAATGCGAATAAAGGACTTATGAACTTAGGACTTGAGCCGAAGTTTGAGGAAGAAGAAATTAACCCAATCGTTTTAAATGGTTTACGTACAGATACGAAAAACCATGACTTCTTCTCTGTAAAAGGAAATGGTTACGTAAAAGCAACGAATGTTGAAAAGTTAGCAGACGATGACTTCGTATTCAATTTTTAATATAGTGTTATAGAAAAAGCTGTCTTTATAGAAAAGACAGCTTTTTTGCTATGAATAGTTTACATAATGTTATTATTTCATGGAAATATTTTAATCTTGTAAAAGCCCAATTTTTGAGGAAGTGGGAATCAAGAAAAAACACGGATTAAGGTTTTATTTTCATATTTAGTCGTATGAGAGATTGAATAATTTATGTCAAAATGAATAAAAAATGAGAAGAAATGAGGTCTAATTCCACCTATACGTTCTTTTTAATATTGAATTTTTAAACTCTAGAAATTTTGGCTTAAAAATTGCATGAATATTTAAAAAGCAACAAAAAGGGAGGTAGTACTCGGTGTGATATATGGTTATTTGAAAACGCTTCCTTTTGATTGTCGATTTTTAAATGGAAATTAGATAGAGAAAGTAGGAGGAATGATAGGTGGGGAAAGTAGTTGGTTTAAAACGTTCATTAGGGCTTTGGTCAATTGTTATGCTAGGGGTCGGGTATATGACACCGATGGTTGGGTTTGACACATTTGGAATCGTTTCTGAAAAAACGGGTGGTCATGTTCCAGGAGCTTATCTTATTGCATTAGCGGGGATGTTGTTTACCGCTGCAAGCTACGGAAAAATGGTAAAGGCTTTTCCTACCGCAGGATCTGCTTATACGTATACACAGAAGACAATTAGTGCAAGGCTTGGGTTTCTTGTTGGATGGTCCGCGTTATTGGATTATTTGTTTCTACCAATGGTGAACGCACTATTAACGAGAATTTATATGTCAGCATTTTTCCCAAGTGTTCCTAGTTGGGTATGGGTCATTGGCTTTGTTCTCCTGGTTACATTAATAAATATGATTAGCGTAAATGTTACTGCTAATTTCAATACGTTCTTAGTAATATTTCAAGTGTTAGTAATGGCCGTATTTGTTTTTCTAGTTATAAAAGGCTTATTAGCGGGAGAGGGAACAGGAGAAGTTTTTTCCATTCAGCCGTTTTTTCAATCAGATATACAAATATCACCGTTAGTTGCAGGTGCAACAATTCTTTGTTTCTCATTTTTAGGTTTTGATGCAGTAACTACATTTTCAGAAGAGACACCAAACGCAAAAAAAACAATTCCTCGAGCTATTTTTCTTACTGCTTTAATCGGCGGAGTTTTATTCATTACTACAACGTATTTTACACAATCTATTTTTCCAGATACATCTGTATTTAAAAATCAAGAATCAGCATCCCCAGAAATTGCGCTATATGTTGGCGGGAAATTATTTCAAGCTTTCTTTTTAGTAGGAACCCTTATGGGGACACTTGCGTCTGGTTTAGCTTCTCATACAAGTGTATCCAGGTTATTATACGTAATGGGGCGAGATAATGTAATTCCGAAGAAAATATTCGGATACATTCATCCTCGCTGGAGAACCCCAGTATATAATATTATTTTTGTAGGAATTATTTCGCTCTTCGCTATATTCATTGATTTAGAAACAGCAGCATCTCTTATTAACTTTGGAGCGCTTATTGCATTTACATTTGTTAATTTGTCTGTAATTTCTTACTATATAATCAAGAAAAAAAGATATAAGAAGATAAAAGATTTCTTAAATTACTTAGTTATGCCTATTTTGGGTGCTGCTACTGTAGCCGTACTATGGTTTAATCTCAATATCCATTCACTTATTTTGGGACTTTGCTGGGCTGCTATTGGAATTGGGTACCTTCTATATGTTACAAATATGTTCCGTTCAGCTCCTCCGCAAATGCATTTTGAAGAAGCACAGGAAATATAAAAAGAAAAAGGCATCGGATAAGTTCCGATGTCTTTTTTTATATTTGATAATCATGCAGCATTGCATAAGTCACTCAAAGATTCATAAGTAAAGGGGATGACACGATATGATTAACGTAGTATTTTCACTTGGCACGATTATTGCTTTGTACAATTAGTAAAAGTATAAAGAGGGGTGTTATCGTGCCGATTCAATCAGAAAAACATACAAATACAGTTGAAGTTGAAAATCCTTTAGAGGAATTTCAAGCTATATTAAAAGAGGCGCTTCATTTTTTAAGTTATCCAGACGAAGTATTCGAATTTCTGAAAAAACCAATGCGTTTTTTAGAAGTAAGCATTCCTGTTCGAATGGATGATGGAACAACAAAGGTATTTCAAGGGTATCGCGCTCAGCATAACGACGCAGCAGGGCCAACAAAAGGTGGTATTAGATTTCATCCAGATGTTACGGCAGAAGAAGTAAAAGCACTTGCTGGCTGGATGAGCTTGAAATGTGGAGTGACAGGACTGCCATATGGAGGCGCAAAGGGCGGGATTATTTGTAATCCACAGGAGTTGAGTTTTAGAGAACTAGAGTTACTGAGTCGTGGGTATGTAAGAGCAGTAAGTCAAATTGTGGGGCCGACGAAAGATATTCCAGCACCTGATATGTATACAAATGCGCAAATTATGGCTTGGATGCTAGATGAATATGACCATATCAGGGAGTTTGACTCTTCAGGCTTTATAACCGGGAAGCCATTAATGCTAGGAGGATCACAAGGGCGGGAAACAGCAACGTCTAAAGGTGTATTGTATACACTTCAGTTAGTAAGTGAGTTAAAACAAATTCCGCTACAAAATATGCGAGTTATTATTCAAGGGTTTGGGAATGTTGGAGGTTATTTGGCAAAATATTTATATGATATTGGTGTGAAAGTAGTCGGGGTATCAGATGCTATAGGAGGAATTTATAATCCAGACGGTCTAGATGTTCCTTATTTACTAGAAAACAGAGATTCTTTCGGTGTAGTATCGAATCTCTTTAGTAAAACAATTTCTAATCAGGAGTTGTTAGAAAAAGAATGTGATGTACTCATTCCGGCGGCAATTGGAGGAGTCATTACAAAACATAATGCAGGAAAGCTTGGATGTAAGATTATCATTGAGGCTGCAAATGGACCAACAACAAAAGAGGCGATAACCATGTTAGAAGAAAAGGGAATTTTGGTTGTTCCAGATATTTTAGCAAACTCTGGTGGCGTGATTGTTTCATATTTTGAATGGTGTCAAAATAACCAAGGATATTACTGGACGGAGCAATATGTTGATCAATGTTTAAAGGAGAAAATTACATCTAGTTTTTCTAACGTACTTGATACTTCTAAACGCTTTGGAGTAAATATGAAAATTGCTGCCTATATGGAAGGGGTTCGCAAGATTGTAGAAGCATCGCGCCTAAGAGGTTGGTTGCATTTTTAACCTAAAGGGAGGGCTAAAATGAAACTGGATATTTTATTAGAAGAAGTGGAGAGACAACAAATCGGTTATTACTGTATTGTGTCGAATAGTCATCGTTACGATATAGCTGTTACGTATTCGCAACAGTTTCTTGGAAAAGCAATGGTTACCTCAATTCAAAATGGGAGAATGGTTTTATTAAGCCAAGAAGATATTGGAGAGGAACAATATTGGGCAACAAGGCTAGGCATTGAGGTAGAGGACATAGAAGAGTTTCAAAGCTTTTTCTATATGATTCTTCAGTCACAAAGGTTAGAAGAACAATATTAATAGAATAAAAGAAAGGGATGATTGATTATGTATTATGATATTATTACGAGTCCGTGTTATGGAATAATTGAAAAAGTGTCTATCGATAAGGATTCTCGAATTTATGAATGGGAGCCATTATTCGCTATTAAAGATATGAATGGTAAACTGGAAGTAATTAAGATGGGATGTAGTGGAGAAGTTCAATCTTTAGAAGTAGAAGCGGGAGATAAAGTAATTCCAGGTATGGTATTAGCTTATATTCAAGAAGATCTTTTCGTTAGTGGTAGTGATTAATGATAGAACTATGAGGAAGATGGAGGCACTCATCTTCCTTTTTTTATTAAATAAAGAAAGAAATGTTTTATTTTCAGATTAATTAAAAAAATCTGTATTTAATGATACAATACAAATTAAATAGTTCAAAGGAGGAATAGCAGAATGTTTTCCATCGCTCATACAAAAATTAGACCCATAGTTTCTCTACCTATCGATCAATCTGAAAAGGAATGGCATATAGATGTTAAAAATATAAAAGAATCGTTTCTATTTTTAAAAAGAGGAGAGAAATTATTTGCATACGTTCATGTGAAGGATCTGCTATCAAATAGTAAGGAATTAACTTCTAAGCTATTACTTTCAAATGCTGTTTCACTAGATACAATATGTCATCTTAGTAAAGATATTTCTTTAACAGCTCTTTTTCAAATTATTGGAGCGCCGATTGCCATAGTAAAAAATGAAGTGGATGAGCTAACAGGATATATAAGAAGAGAGGATGTTTTTGCAGAACTATTTAAACAAGAAAATCAGAGTGTTGATATATTGAAAATTATTTTAACGTCTATTCCAATGGGGATTTTTGTAGTAGATCGAGAAAAGAAAATTGTAAATTGTAATGAATCTGGTTTGAAGATGATTAAATCGACTCCTGAAAAAGTTATGAATGTACCAGCAGAACTGATTTTTAATGGAGAACACATTAATAACGTATTTACAAAGGGAAAAACGATTTTGAATCAATTACAAATCACAAATGAGATGGGTGTATTAGTTGACTATAGTCCGATTCCAAACTTTGATCAAAGTATTGAAGGAATGGTTATTATTGTGCAAGATTTGCCGATGGTCGAGGACATGGCGATGGAAATTGAATATATAAAGGATTTAAATAAAGATTTACATGCAATTTTGTCTAGCATTTATGATGAAATATTAGTTGTTAATCATAAAGGGGAATTAATTCGTTATAGTGAAACTGTTATCAATGATTTTTGGGGGAGTAATTTGAAGGACTTGTTAGGAAAAAATCTTTTAGACCTAGAAAAGAAAGGATTATTTAGTCCATCGGTTACGCGATTAGTGTTGGAAAAACAAAAAAAGGTATCAGTTGTACAAGAAACAAAAAGCGGAAGAAAAATATTAGCAGTTGGAAACCCTGTATTTAATGAAAACGGAGAGCTTCATCGTATTATTATTGCCTCCAGGGATATTACCGAAGCAACGAGATTGAAGACGGAATTACATGAAATAAAGAAGATATCAGAGCAATATAAGAAGGAGTTAGATGACTTTAAAAATAAAGATCGTTTTCTTAAGAAGCTTATTTACTGTAGTCCGAAAATGGAGCAAATTATTAACCAAGCTAAAAAAATAGCAGATTTTTCTTCCAATGTTCTTATTTCTGGAGAATCTGGCGTCGGAAAAGAAGTAATTGCTCAGGCAATTCATCAACTTGGAAACCGATCTTCAAAGCCATTTTTAAAATTAAATTGTGGTGCAATTCCAGAAACTTTGTTAGAAAGTGAACTATTTGGTTATACGAAAGGTGCTTTTACAGGAGCCGATAAAAATGGAAAAGAAGGATATTTTAAGCGGGCGGATCAAGGTATTTTATTTTTAGATGAAATTGGAGAAATGCCTTTACATTTGCAAGTGAAATTGCTTAGAGTCCTACAGGAACAAGAAGTAATTCCTATTGGAAGTACAATCCCTACGAAAATAAATGTACAAATTATTGCTGCTACAAATAAGAGTCTTGAAAAGATGGTGGAATCTGGAACATTCCGTGAAGATTTGTTTTATCGGCTAAATGTAATTCCGTTGCGAGTGCCTCCTCTACGAGAGCGAATGGAAGATGTTCCGGTACTTGCCTTTCATTTCTTGCAACAGTTAAATGAAAAATATAATAAAAATTATCATTTAACTCCAGATGCGCTTAGCTTACTAGAGTTTTACTCATGGCCAGGAAATGTACGTGAATTACAAAATATGATTGAACGTTTAGTAGTATCAGCAGACGATCCAGTAATTGAAGCGGAGTTTGTTAGTAAGTTTTTAACAACTGGTTATGACTTTAAAAAATCAAAACCAGTTATTACAAGAGTATTACCATTACAAGAAGCGCTACATTCTGTAGAAGAACAATTGATTTTGCTTGCAATGAAGCAGTATAAAACAACGACTAAGGCTGCAAAAGCTCTTGGAATCAGCCAATCTTCAGTGAGTCGTAAATATCAAAAAATTGTTAGTGAAAAAGGGATAGCGGCTGATATCATCTCTTATTCCTAAAAAAGGAGAAGGTCACATAGACTTCTCCTTTTTGTGTGCGCTCAGCATGTGCATATTCTCTAGGAGTCAAGTCCCGAGTGGTGAAGGCGGTAGCAGAAATGATTAACATTCCGTTTTATGCAAAATGGAATAGTGTATGCGAGAGTGCATAAATTGTTTATTGTTTTTAAGAAAATAGTCAGTTTATGTATGATTCCTTTGGATTTTAAAGATTGGCATGAAAATTGCTTATAAATATATAAACGATCGATGAAGGGGGATTCAATATAGTGCTAGATTTAAAAATGTATGTAAACGGTGAATGGAGAGAGTCTAGTAATCAAGAGAAAAGAACGATTATTAACCCTGCGAATGGCAAGGGTATAGCATATGCACCTGAGGGAACGATTGAGGATGCAAAATACGCGATAGAAGTGGCAAGAACGGCTTTCGATAGCGGAATTTGGTCAGCAACATCCACTGCTGAAAGGGCATCATATTTATTTAAAATAGCAGATGAAATTGATAAAAATATGGAAGAATTAGTGTACCTTGAAACAATGGATAATGGAAAAATGTACCGTGAGGCAGAAGGAGATATTGGAGATGCAGCGGCTTGTTTTCGCTATTATGCCGGATTGATTACAAAGCCAGATGGTCAAACATATCATGTAGCCGATCCGATGCAAGCGATGGTTGTAAGAGAGCCAGTTGGTGTTTGTGGATTAATTGTTCCATGGAATTATCCGCTATTGATGAGTGTATGGAAAATTGCACCTGCTTTAGCAGCTGGAAATACCATTGTGTTTAAACCTTCTGAAGTGACACCAATCACTGCAACAAAGCTATTCGAAATCCTTGAAAAAGTAGGGCTACCAAAAGGTGTTGCCAATATGGTAATGGGGGCCGGTCCAATAGTAGGAAATGAAATTGCAGCGAGTAATAAAGTGGATATGATTTCCTTTACAGGTGGAACAAAAACAGGTAAGCACATTATGAGAACAGCGGCTGATAATATGAAAAAGATTTCGTTAGAACTTGGAGGAAAATCTCCAAATATTATTTTTGCAGATGCAGATTTTGAGACCGCTATTGATTATGCTCTATTCGGTATTTATGCAGGTAGCGGACAAGTATGTTCAGCAGGATCAAGAATCCTTGTCGAAGAAAATATTTATGATAAATTTGTTAATAGTTTTGTAGAGCGAGCACAGCAAATTAACGTTGGGCCTGGTGATAATCCAGAATCAGAAATGGGGCCACTTGTAAGTCAAGAACATATGGAAAAAGTATTACGCTATATTGAAATTGGGAAAGACGAAGGTGCAAACGTTGCTTGCGGAGGTAGACGAATAATGGAGGATGGAAAAGGTGATGGTTTCTTTATTGAACCAACAGTCTTTGTCAATGTAAAACCTGATATGCGCATTGTCCAGGAAGAAATCTTCGGTCCTGTTGTAGTAATTCAAAAGTTTAAAGACGAACAGGAAGCAATTGAGTTGGCAAACGGTACAGACTATGGTTTGGCTGGAGGAGTATTTACAGTCGATGGTGCAAAAGCAATGCGTGTGATTCGCAAACTTCGCGCAGGAATTACGTGGATTAATAGCTATCATCCAACATACAATGAGGCGCCTTGGGGCGGATATAAGCAAAGTGGTATAGGTCGTAGTCTAGGAACGTTTGGTTTAGAAGAATTTCAAGAAATTAAGCAGATTAATATAAATCTAGAAGTAGAACCTATTGGTTGGTTTGCAAATAAAAAAAATGTAGAGGTGAATTAGATGGAAACGAACGTGAAAAATAAATTGAATGAGAAAGAATCAAATGTAAATGAGTATATTACGAAAGTACTACAGTTAATTGAAAAAGAAAAGGTTACTGAAGAAGAGGCAAACTGGATTCAAAAAGAAACAGTAGATGGATTTAGAGAGCATGTAAACCCTGGTTTTCTTGCTTATAGAAAAACAGTAACAAAAGATGGACAATTTGCAGCAGTAGAATGGTCAGATGAAGGATCTTGCTTCATGGATATTAATGGTAAAAAGTATATTGACTGTTTAGGTGGATTTGGAATTTATAATGTTGGTCACCGTAATCCGAAAGTGGTAAAAGCTGTAACGGATCAATTAAAGCGTCAAGCATTGCACAGTCAGGATTTACTAGATCCACTTCGAGCAATGCTTGCAAAGATTTTAGCGGATATTACACCTGGTGATTTGAAATACGCCTTCTTTACAAACAGTGGTACAGAAAGTGTGGAGGCAGCACTAAAACTAGCAAAAATGTATAGTGAACGAACAACGTTCATTGCTACAACGCGTGCTTTCCATGGTAAGAGCCTTGGTGCTTTATCTGGGACGGCAAAAGGAATGTTCCGTAAGCCATTTTTACCATTAATTCCGGGTTTCCGTCATGTTCCGTTTGGCGATATTGATATGATGAGAAAAACATTTGAGACATGTGCATTAGTGGGCGAAGATGTTGCAGCAGTTATTTTAGAACCAATTCAAGGAGAGGGCGGTATTATTTTACCTCCAGAAAATTATTTGAAACAAGTACGAGAGCTTTGTGATGAGTTTGGATCACTCCTTATCTTTGATGAAGTACAAACTGGAATGGGACGTACAGGAAAAATGTTTGCTGCAGAATTATATGATGTCGTGCCGGATATTATTTGTCTTGCGAAGGCGTTTGGTGGAGGTGTAATGCCAGCGGGAGCTATTGTTGCGAAAGAAACAGTATTCAAAAGTTGGTTTGAAAATCCATTTATGCACACAACGACATTTGGAGGAAATCCACTTGCATGTGCTGCTGCAATTGCAACAATCCATGTTTTATTGGAAGAGAAATTACCGGAACGAGCTATGGAAGTTGGGGAGTATTTCTTAAAAGGATTGAAACAAGCAGCAGAAGGACACGAAGATAAAATCTTTGAAATTCGTGGTCAAGGTTTAATGATTGGGATTGAATTCCATAAAGACGAGATTGGTTATGAAGTGTCAAAGGCGATGTTTGATCAAGGAATTCTTGTTGCGGGAACATTAATTAATTCAAAAACTATTCGTATTGAACCATCCCTTACAATTAGTTATGAAGAAGTAGATACAGTTATTAATACGTTTAAATCTGTGCTAACTCAAGTAAAAGTAAAATAAATTTTGTATAAGGTTATATGTGAATTCAAACGATTGAAACTATAATTAGAATAGATTTACCTGTATGTTATTACAGGAAGGCAGTGTAACGAAAAGTTACACTGCCTTTTTATTACATTTTTTATTGTAAGTATTTACATATAATTTGTCTTAGTGTACTATTTAACTAATACACTAAGACAGGAGGGGAGAAATGAAAATCGAGTTTTCTCCAAATACACCAATTTACATTCAGGTAATGGAATACATAAAGAAAGAAATTGTAACGGGTCATTTATTGCCTGGCGATAAAATTCCCTCCGTACGTGAATTAGCGAGTGAATTACAAGTAAATCCAAATACGATTCAACGTACATTTCAAGAGTTAGAGAGGGATGGAGTTGTTGTAACACGTAGAGGAATGGGGCGATATGTAACGAATGAAGGGGAGAAAATTATGGAGCTGCGAAAAGATATGGCGAAAGAATTACTTCATTCTTTTATAGATGGAATGGACAATTTAGGTTTTTCAGAAGAAGAAATTCTTACAATCCTTCGTTCTTCATTACATGAGAAAAGGGAGGAGAGCGAATGACAGAGTTATTAAAAATAGAAAATCTATGGAAGCGGTACGGATTAAAAGCAGTGATCCGTGAGTTAAACATAGAGATTACAGAAGGAAAAATCGTTGGGCTTGTTGGAGATAACGGAAGCGGGAAAACGACGTTATTAAAAATGATTGCAGGATTGCAGCATCCTTCTGAAGGCAGCATAGTAATTAACGGTAAAAAAGTAGGGTTAGAGACGAAAGAAATCGTTTCATTTATGTCTGATAAGCCAGTCTTTGATGATTGGATGACGGTAAAAGATTCTTTATTTTTCTATCGAGATTTTTATAAAGACTTCGACATTCAAAAAGCGGTAGATACGATTGCGGAATTTAAAATACCGTTAGAAGAAAAAATTACAGCTTTATCAAAAGGTATGGTTGAAAAGCTACAAATTATTTTAACATTTTCGAGGAAAGCGAAGTTATACGTACTAGATGAACCACTGGGCGGAATTGATCTCGTTTCTAGAGAACACGTATTAGAACTTATTTTACAGTTTTATCGCGAAGATTGTACCATTTTAATTGCAACACATTTAATTGGAGAAGTGGAAAATATTTTTGACGAAGTAATCTTTTTAAAAGATGGTGAAAGTGTACTGCATGAAAATGTAGAGGAATTACGTTTCCAACGAGGAAAAGCTGTTACGGATTTGTTTAAGGAGGTGTTTAGTAGATGAAGGCCAGTTTGATATATATGTACAATGCGAATAAAAAACAAATTTTCATTTCGTTATTGTCATTCATATTCATTGTAGCTGTCGCTTTTGTAAGTATGGGGAATTATATTAAACAAGAATCAGGAGAAGTAAGGCAAATGATTATAATTGCTTTAGTATTCTTAGTTTATATGATTTTTGCAGTATTAGTATTTCTACAGGCTATATCTGCGTTTAGGAAAATGACCGAGAGTACATTATTTCGATTAACACCGGTATCTGGTAAAAAAATTGTTTTAGCAATATTGTCATATGCGGTAATTAGTTTAATGTGTTTTGAAGTGATAGGTACTATGTTTGTCTATAGTATTTCGATGAAAGTAATAAAAGGTACAGAACTCTATGGAATGTTATTTACGGAAAGTACAATTGAGCTAGATATAGTAAAACAATTATTTAGTAGTGTGTTATATGTATTTAATTTATCAAGTATATTGTTAGTTTTACTTTTTACAGTATCTAGCGTTAAAGTATTTTCTTTGAAAAAGAAAAAAATGGAGTATGTAATTATTTTCTTCTTATTTTTACTAGTAACGAAAGTAATCAATATGATATATGAAATGCTAGGCCGACTTGCACCTACATCTACTTTTATTAGGAAGTTAGTTTATATAGATGAATCGATGGATATAAATCTTATACTATATCCAGAAAGTCTTATGAATTTATATAGTATTGCTTTTTCAATCGGTATATTTGTTTTACTTGTTTATATAACAGGGCGCATCATCGACAAAAAACTAGAAGTTTAAAGGAGGAATCATCATTGGGAAATGTAGTAGTGAAATTAGAAAATGTCCGAAAAAAAATCGGTAGAACAGAAATTATTCGGGGCTTATCATTTGAGGTTCGTGAAGGAGAGGTATACGGATTCCTTGGACCGAACGGTAGCGGTAAGACGACGACAATTCGTATGATGACAGGTCTTATTTCTATGACAGAAGGCGATATTACAATTTGTGGTCATAGTATTCGCACAGAGCGTGAAAAGGCGCTAGAGCAAATTGGAGCGATTGTAGAAAATCCCGAGCTATATGATTATATGACTGGAATGCAAAATTTAAAGCATTTTGCGAACATGGCGATTACCCCAATTAGTAAAGAGCGCATCGCTGAAATTGTAAAGCTTGTTGAATTAGAGCATGCGATTCATAAAAAGGTGAAAACATACTCACTTGGTATGAAACAGCGTTTAGGAATTGCGCAGGCGTTACTTCATCAGCCGAAAATCTTAATTTTAGATGAACCGACAAATGGATTAGATCCAGCTGGTATTCGCCAAATTCGTGATTATTTACAACGATTAGCGAAAGAAGAAAATATTGCAGTCATTGTATCAAGTCATTTATTAAGTGAAATTGAATTGATGTGTGATCGCGTAGTTATTATAAAGCAAGGTGAGTTTGTACAAGAGTATAACTTACATGAACAAGCGAAGCATGATGAAACAGTTGTAGTTGCATTTGAAGTAGATCAAGTTCAAAAAGCGAACGAAATTATTAAAGGTAAAGTACAAGGAAATGTAGCTGTGGCATCTGTAATGAAAGAAGAGATTCCGCAAATTGTAAAACAGTTAGTGAATGCTGATGTACTCGTATACGGTGTTACTGTTCAAAATAAAACGTTAGAGGATGAGTTCTTAGCGATTACAGGGGGAGTGAAAGCGTAATGTTTAAATTAATTCAAAATGAATTTTTAAAGTTACATGCGAAAAAAGGTATGTACATTTTAATAGGTGTAATTGCAGCATTGGAGATTTTGGGAGTTTTAGCGATGCTGAAATGGGGAGGAGGAAATGAGTTTAAAGGATCATATTTAGATTTTGTAAGTTCAGAGATTGGTTTAATTACCTTATTTGCAACAATTTTTGGAATTACGATTGCGTCTCGTACAATTACTGATGAGTTCCAAAAAGGTACAATTAAGCAGTTATTAATCCGTCCGAGAAAACGAATTACAGTTTTGTTCTCTAAATATATTACAGTGTTACTTACTATATTATTTATCATATTTGCTAGCACGTTAATCGCAATGATTATTGGCGGGATTGTAATGGATGGTAGTAAAACAGGAGTAACGTTAGGAATCGTAATGAAGTCCATTTTATATCAAGTACTTTCACCGTTCTTCTTTGCAACTCTTTCATTTTGTTTAGCTAATGTATTTAGAAATTCTGTATTACCATTAATTATTACGATGTTCCTATTTTTCTTACAAGGACCAATTAATATGGTACTAATGATGTTTGCAAAAGGTGTAGCGAAATTTGTGGTGTTTTTCCATTTAAATTTAAGTGTTTACGACAGTAATAAATTAGTAAGTGGCGGAGTAGAACCACCATTTACAGAATTTACGTTTACAACTTCATTATTACTTGTAGTTGCATATTTTGCTGTATTACTTGTAGTATCAAGTGTATTATTCCAAAAACGTGACGTATTATAGTAGAAAAAATCCCCGTGTTAACGGGGATTTTTATTAACCAGCTTTTTTGATTTATGTAGCTTTTAAGTGTGGCAGATACATATTTACTTAGGAACATAATTGTAACTAAGTTGAAGAACATTGATATGGTATATCAAATAGGATTGTTATTATGTAATTTAATACGTATATTATTCGGAATAAAGTGAGAAAAATAGGAAGATTTTCAACTATATTCATATTATAATTTAGTTATCCGGCCATTTGTGGAGAAGGGCTACCCATAAAATACTGAATAAAGTTTCACTTTATATCATCTCTGGAGGTGTTCCATATGCAACATGCATTTTCACGTATAAGGCTACGTAGTTTTTTTGGATGGATGATTATAGGGATGTTCCTGACTATGATTCCATTAAATTTATCAGGTGCTTCTGACAATACGATAGAGTTACTGTCACAAATATCAATATTTTTCGCATTTCCACTATTGTGGCTATATTTTAAAACAAGTAAAAATAATGTTGTTTTTAAAAGTTTTTTTGATAAGCCCAGACGTTTACATTGGGGGCTAATTGTATTAGCAACGATAATGGGAATGATTTTTGCAGTCGGTATATCCCAAATTCAATTTTATATTTTAGCACATACTTTACCTAATTTCTTAGTTACCATGTTAGAAGATGGAAATGTAATTAATACGAGTAACATATACATGACGATATTTACTTTCATTTCAGCATGTGTATTAGCCCCAATAATGGAAGAGGTTATTTTTAGAGGTTTTTTCTTGCAGCGAATGGCGTACAAATGGGGGATTAAACGAGCGGTTATTATATCCTCTCTTATTTTTGGACTAGGACATTTTGATGTTATTGGTGCTTTCATGTTCGGTGTTATTATGTGCCTTCTATACATAAAGACAAAAAATATATGGACGAATATTGCTGTGCATGCTCTAAATAATTTGATTGCAACGAGTATGCAATTTGTAGGTGGAGATGGAAGTGACGCAATCTCGATTACTGAATTACAAGCACAAAGTAATTTATGGATCGGCATTGGTCTTGTGATTATCGGTTTATTATGGTTCATTCCTTTTACTTGGAACCAGTGGCGTACAGTAAAAGAAGTTGGTGTGCCACCGATTCGTTTCATAAATGAAGAAAAAGTAGTGAATACATCAGAAGAAAATGAAATATATAGCCAAGTGATAGTAACAGATAGATTGATGGCTGTAGAACTACCTGATGAAGCTGTAAATAAGCTTCGGTTAGAAGAAAATGATTATGTAACAGTTTCTGTAGAAGAAGATAAAATTGTTATAAAGAAAGCGCATAATAGATAATTAAAAAGTAGCTCCTAAAGAGCTACTTTTTAATTTGTAATAATCTCTACACGAAAATTATTACCGTTCTTTACATATTTAATATCTGTAACGATCCGAACGGTTTTTAGAAGTTCAACTTTTTCACCAATTCGAGGGATGGTCGGAACATTGTCCCAAATACCAAGCAAGTCATCTAATTGTGCCGTTTTTTCATAAAACCAGATTTTCAATGTAAAGCCCCTTTCTCGAACTTTATGTATTTTAATACATGATATATCATTTTTATTCTTAATGTAAGGGGTTTTTACTCTTTTTGTGAATAAAGATGAATTAATCTTCTGGGAATATATGTTCAATGTCCGGAGTAAGAGCTACTTCTGATAATACGATATGAGAAACTGTCGTTGCATATGAAGAAACATCATTGATAAATTCTTCAAGTTCAACGAGTGAAGGAACAGAGATTTTTACAATGTAGCATAAGCTTCCTGTTACTCGGTAACAAAAACTTGCAGATGGATAAGACTGAATAAACTGTTGCATACGTGTTGTATCACCATTTTTTAAAGTGATTTCTAAAATACAATCTAAAACAAGTCCTGCTTTTTTATAATTGATATCGATTGTGTATTTTTGAATAATCCCTTCACTTTCAAGTTTACGTACACGTTCTGTAGTAGACGGAGCCGATAAGTTTACTCGTTTTGCTAATTCACGCATCGAAAGGCGGCTATCATTATATAATTCATTTAAAATTTTTCGATCAACACGGTCTAATTGCATTTGTAAATATACCTCCAGTAAAATGATAATTTTTGTAAAGAAAAATTTAAAATTAAGATTCATATGAAATGTAAAGTGAACTTTATTTATTTTACAATAAAAAAGAAGGAAATAGGAGGGGAAATGATGGAGAGAATTACATTATCAAATGTAGGAGATACAAAGTTTCAAAAATTATTAGGTCATAATCCAGATATATTAAATTCGTGGAGTACGTTAGAGAATACACTGTATAGTACAGGGGCCCTTTCCGTAGAGTTAAAGGAGCAAGTAAGAAGAACATTAGCGTTTGGGAATGAATGTCCGTACTGTATGGCAAAGGGAAAGCCGGATGATATACAAAAAATAGAAGAAATTAGCGTAGCCGTTACTTTTGCACATGCATTTGTTCATGACCAAAAGGCGATAGATGATAATATGTTTCATATATTAAAACAATATTGGACTGAAAAAGAAATTGTAGAGCTTTGTGCCTATATTTGTTTTATTACTGCTTCGCAGCAACTTGGTTTTCTGTTTCAATTACAGCCCAATTAATTAGGAGGATATTATGCTTAATCAAGCAGCACTCATAATCATTGATGTACAGGAAGCATTCAACTTACCATACTGGGGCGTGAGGAATAACATTTTGGCGGAAGAAAATATGAAAAGTTTGTTAGAAGAATGGAGAAAAAGAAAACTACCAGTTTTTCATATTCAACATGTAAATAAAGAAAATGTTCAATCGATGTTTTATCAACATGCGGAAACGGTAAACTTTAAAGAAGAAGTGCAACCAATGCCAGATGAAATAATTATCCAGAAATCCGTTAATAGCGCGTTCATTGGGACAAATTTGGAAGAACAATTAAGAGAACAAAAATGTAATACGGTAGTAATTGTAGGATTAACAACAAATCATTGTGTGGAGACTACAACACGGATGGCAGGTAATTTAGGGTTTACAACGTATTTAGTGAGCGATGCGACGGCTACATTCAATCGTAAAGGTCTGGACGGGACAGAGTATAGTGCAGAGGACATTCACAATATGACACTTGTAAACTTACATGATGAATTTGCCAAAATCGTTACGACTGAAGGTGTTTTAAAATTATTTTAAGAAAATAATTGTGGAATTATGTAGAAAAAAATAAGAATATTTCGTATAATCTAAGTATAATCATTTTGAAAATAGGGGTGTCATCATATGGAGCAAATTCCAGTAAAGAAAATAGAAGAAGTACTCGTTTTAGCAGGAGATGATAAACAAAAGCAAAAGGAATTTTATGAATTGCTCTTAACAACGGAGTTTTATGTTGCTGGTTCACTTGAAGCAGAAGACGGGGCAACGGAAGGAACACTTCGTTTGCGTCATTTCCAAGGAGAGGGTAGATGGATCGTTCCGTTCTTTACACAATTGAAATTTGTAAAAGATGTGTTGCCAGAAGGTACACCCCTTATTACGATACGTGGAAAAGAATTATTGGGTAGCATCGAGAAAGATGCGACAGCTGTATTAAATGTTGGAACAGATATGAGTAAAACATTTATTCCAGAAGAAATTGCAGAGATAGCATCAGGACGAATCTTTAATTATTATAAGTAAAAGGAAAAGCTTAGCAGCTTTTCCTTTTTAATTTGAACATGGAGTGGCTATACCAGAAGAAATAGAAACAGTTTTGTTAGTTGTATTTATTGTTGCTGTAGCTCCGAGGGGAATACCGATATTTGGACTTATATGTCCAATCGGTAAACCGAATAACACAGGTATATTATATGGCGTGAAATATTCATATAATATTGTTTGCAATGATTGAGATGGCTTAGAAGGGTTGCAGTCGTGACAACTTGTAAAAATAACGCCGCTGCATTCATTAAACTGTCCAGATAAAAGTAGTTGATTTAACATCCGGTCAATGCGGTACGGTTCTTCACCAATATCTTCAAGCAATAAAAGTTTATTTGACGTATTTATCTCATAGGGCGAGCCAATTATACTTGTTAACACAGTTAAATTTCCTCCAACTAATGTGCCTGTAACTGTACATGGAGAGGTAGGTACGATACATTCTGATGCATATAAGATAGATGAATACGGATGGAATAGTTGATTGAAAGAAGATAAGGAGAGAGAATCTATACCTTTTCCTAATTCTTCAATCATTGGACCATGAAAAGTAACCAGCTCCGCATAACGTGAAAAGGCAGTATGTAAAGCCGTAATATCGCTATATCCCCAAAAAATCTTTGGATTCCGTTGAAGGATTTCATATTGAATGTAAGGGAGGAGACGAGCGCTGCCGTAACCACCTCGTGCACAAAAGACTGCTTTGACCTCAGTATTTGTAAATGCTTCATGTATATCATCAAGACGAACTTGATCACTTCCAGCTAAATATCCATATTTTTCATAAACACTCTTTCCAATTATTACGGATAATCCCATCTCTTGTAATACGTTCACACCTTTTAATATATTCTCAAGTGTTGGTGGGCCAGACGGTGCAATAACCATTACTGTATCACCTTTTTGCAACGCATTTGGATAAATCATTGTTCTCAGCCTCCTTCTCTTTCAATATATTCGCTTGAGCGAAAGTTCAATCCTTGTAAAAGAAGGGGAAAGCATGTCATATAAAGAAGGTATAGGGAAAGTAGGAGGGAAAATGATGTTTACAAGTCGAGTAATAGATATATTACAAATTAAGTATCCGATCATTCAAGCAGGTATGGCAGGAGCGATTACAACGTCAGAACTTGTTGCAGCTGTGAGTAATAGCGGAGGATTAGGTACGCTTGGAGCAGGGTATATGAGCCCAGAACAAATCCGTGAAGCGATTTATAAAATAAGGGAACTAACAAATAAGCCTTTCGGTGTTAATTTACTTTTAACGAAAGAGATACAGATAGAAGAAGAGAAGGTAAACGAGGCGAAAGTATTACTTAGTGGAGTGAATAGAGAATTAGGTATAGAGGAAGAAAAGACTTTAAAACTTCCAAAAAGCTATAAAGAACAATTACAAGTATTATTAGAGGAAAAGGTACCAGTCGTTAGTTTTGCATTTCAAACGTTAGAAAAAGAAGAAATAGATGATTTGAAAAAGGAAGGGATAAAAGTTATCGGAACAGCTACCCATGTAGCGGAAGCGAAAGCACTTGCTAAGTTAGGGGTAGATATTATTGTCGGGCAAGGTAGCGAGGCAGGAGGGCATAGAGGAACGTTTATTGGGAAAGAACAAGATGCGATGATTGGTACATTTGCATTAATCCCGCAATTAGTAGCGGAAGTACCTCATATCCCGATTGTTGCAGCAGGTGGTGTAATGAATGGGCAAGGGCTTGTTGCGGCATTTGCGTTAGGGGCAGAAGCTGTTCAAATGGGATCAGCCTTTTTAACGAGTGAAGAAAGTATTACGCATGACGTGTATAAAGAGGCGATTTTACATAGTACAGATACGAGTACAACGGTAACCCGTGCGTTTTCCGGGAAATATGCACGGGGTATTCGTAATGAATTTATAGAGAAACATGAAGGAAGAGAAGAGAATTTACCGATGTATCCAGTGCAAAACGTATTAACTTCAAAAATACGTCAAGAAGCAGCGAAGCAAAATAAGGAAGAGTATATGTCGCTTTGGGCGGGACAAGCATCATCATTAGCACGAACGGAATCAGCTCAGCACGTAGTGAAACGTGTCATGAAAGAAGCAGAGAACTTAATTGAACAATTACAAGATGTATATAAAAAAAGACCACTTGAATAATTCAAGCGGTCTTTTCGTTAGTTTGCTTTATAAAATTGTTGGATAGCTTCGTCGATGTAAACCCAGCCTTTCCAACCTAAGTGCATATGATCTTTTAAGAAGTACTTATCATATTCATGATTTGAGAAATCAGCAATTGGATAGCCAGCTTGCTTAATTTGCTCATGAACTTTATTGTAGTATAATTCGCGTTTTTCTTTCGGGAAGCCAGCGTAATCATACCAAGGACCTTTTACAGGAACAGAAATGAAGAGCGGTTTTGCGCCAGATTGTTTTAATAAATCAAGTACAATTTGTAAATCTTCATATTCTGGTGATTGGTCATAAGCATCATTTTTTAAGTAACCTTCACGTTGTTTTAATTTCTTCTTAATTTTGCTATTGAAGTAATCATCTTCGATACCATATTCGTTAGAGCTTGATTCTACTGCACCTGTTTGATCAGCATGCTTACGAGCTTCTTCCCAGTTCATTTGTTTCAATGATGGATCAAGCTGTTCTTTATGCGGCTTAATATTAAACATAACTGTAAATAAATCTTTACGATCTAGAATGTTACGATAAATATAAGCGAAAGGTTTAGCAGCAAGTGCTTTTACTTTATACTTTGTATCATCGTAGGCGATACCTTCAAGCGAAATTTTTAATAAAGTTTCTTTTTTTACAATCTCAAAGTTTAATAAGCGTTTTGCAATTTGTTTTTTCATTTCAGGTTTTAAATCATCGTTGAAAATGAAGTGGTAACCTTGTTGTTTTGAAAAGTTAGGTGCAAAGTGTGTCTCATCAATACCTTGTGGTACAAACCATTGCGGAGAAAGAACGAATATCATTTTCTTATCTTTCAATTGATTCATTGTAGATGTGAAGTTTAATACATGTACAAGGTCTTGTGTTCCACCGCGCCCAAGTAGGAATGGTGTGAATCCTTCAGGCTTTACTTTGAAATAATTCGATGGATGGAAAGCATCCATACGTGCGAATTCCGATGAACCGTACATCGGAAGATATTTCGGGTCTGCTAACATCTTTTGCTGTAAAATCATACTTTGAATCTTTTCTTCTTTTAAAGAAGTCGCAGCTTGTTCTACTTTCTCATCACTTAAAAGTGGGAGTAGGAAGCGCGTAGGAATAAGTAAGAATACAGCAAAAAGGGCCAATGCTAAAAGCATCGGACCAAATTTCACTTTGTTCATCGGATTTCTTCTAACTTTTTAATAACCATATTTGGTGTAGCCCACTCATCGCGGTCAAAATCAGAAATAGAAACTTCAATCTCTAAACGCTCTTGGAATTCTACTAATAAAGATACTACAGCGAAAGAATCAAGAATACCTTCTTCAAATAATTGAACATCTAAGTTTTCTTTCACAATATCGTTTTCACATACTTCTTCTAAAATATCTAATACTTGCTCTTTGAATTCTGCCATTTTTAAAATCTCCTTTATATCCGAAATATATTATA
Organism: Bacillus mycoides; assembly: GCF_000832605.1. Lineage (GTDB taxonomy): Bacteria > Bacillota > Bacilli > Bacillales > Bacillaceae_G > Bacillus_A > Bacillus_A mycoides. The sequence continues at coordinate 4,378,293 of NZ_CP009692.1, read as the reverse complement.
TATGTGCAACTTCTTAATAGTATAAGAAGGGTGCATTAAAAGTATCTGTTAAGGTGTCCAGAGAAGATCAGGAAACCGAAACATACAACGTGGAACGTAATTACAATCGCAAGGACGTGTGTAAATTTATTGTTTGGCCAAAACTTATGCTTTTTGTTTTTTCGTTCGAAAATATCGAATAAGATAAACAAGGCAGCGTGATAAAGACCATAAATAATGTATTGATACACATGCTCACCAGTAATATGCCATATTCCCATGATGAAAAAGTTTAAAAATGCACCGATATACGAAATTGTGTAACGGTTTTTAATTAACTTTTTCTTCGTTGCGAAAAAGACGAAACGCATGTAAATAAAGTCACGGAACCAGAATGATAAACTCATATGCCAGCGGTTCCAGAAGTCTTTAATGTTACGACTAATGAATGGTTTATTAAAGTTTTCTGGAGTTTTAATTCCCATCATATAACTTACACCAATTACAAATGAGCTATAACCAGCAAAGTCAAAGAATAAATATAAGCTATAGCTATACATGTAAATCATATTTGATAGGATTGTATCTTGCTGAGCGAATGCCGGATCCATAAAATATTGCTTTATTAAGTAAGCAATAATAAATTTATACAAGAAACCTTGGAAAATACGGTTTAGCCCTGTATATAGTAAATTTTGATATTCTTCTGCACTAGGTGGCTTTTGAATATCTTTTTGGAATCTGCGGTAACGATCGATAGGTCCCGTTGAGATAGCTGGGAAGAATAAAACGAATTCCCAGAAATTAAAGAAGGAAAGTTCTTTAATTAAGTTATCACGAACTTCAAAGACCATTTGTACTGCTCTAAATGTTACATAGGACATTCCTAAAAATACAACAAACTTTAGCTCAGGTACAAACGGTGCAATTTTTGCTAAAACAAGCGGTAAAATCGACAAAATAACAGCCATATAAAACCTAAATGTACTATTATTTTGTTTTCTTAACATTAAATAGCCTTTAATAAGGGCATATTGCCAAATAATAAATGCGGCTAACATGATTGCTTGCTTCGGTTTATCAGAGAAGATAATAACGAGCATTACTAATGTTAAAACGGCATTATATTTACGCAACATTTTACCTTTTAATCCAGCTATGATAGTAGGTATTAATAAAATGCCTACTATAGCGAAAAAATAAAATGATCCATATGCGGTCATGCTGTAACCTCACTCAATAATTTTTTGCGATCTACCTTTCCATTTGGTGTCATTGGAATAGAAGATTGATACATGAATTTACGTGGAATCATGTAATTTGGTAATCGCTCATTGAGTTCTTTTTTGATTGCAGATGTTAATTTGAATTCTTTTTCAAACGAATGCTCTCCAGGAACAACAACCGCTAATAAGTAATCATATTTTTCACCTTTTTTAATTGGAACAACAACTGCACCTTCTACGTAAGAACACGCGCGAAGATGATGTTCGATTTCTTCTAATTCCATTCGATAACCATGAAGCTTAATTTGGAAATCAAGACGACCATTATAGAATAGAAGACCATTTTCTACATAGCCAGCATCACCTGTTTTATAGGCACGCTCACCATCAATCATGGTAAATACTTTTTCTGTTAATTCAGGGCTTCCTAAATAGCCAACGCTTACGCTTGGACCGACAATTACGATTTCACCTTTTTCACCGTCAGGTGCAATTGTACCATCTTCTTTCATAATAAGAAGGCGACAGTCTGATTTACAGTAGCCAACTGGAAGTGATTTGTATTGATCAAGCACTTCTTCTGTAACGTGAATGCCTGTTACAGCAACAGTAGCTTCTGTTGGACCGTACGTATTCATAATTGCTGCTTTCGGGAAACGCTCAATTAATTTTCTAGCTACTTCATTTGGTAACACTTCACCGCAGAATAAGAATGTTTTCATGTTTGGTAGCATAGTTTCAGAGAAAGAGGCTTCCATTAAACACATTTCTGCGAAAGATGGTGTCGAAGTCCATACTTGTATATTCGATTGCTCTAAAGAAGCAAACAAGTCTTTTGGACGTGCAATCATATCTTTATCGATTGCCCAAAGTGTACCACCTGTTACTAACGATGGGTAAATATCCATTACAGATAAATCGAATGAGAAAGGTGCTTGGTTTAAGAATACTTGCCCTGTTTGTAAGTTGAAATCTTCTACAGCCCATTTTGTAAAGCTAACAAGACAGTTATAAGTAATCTGAACCCCTTTCGGATTACCTGTACTTCCTGATGTGTAAATAATGTAGAAGTTCTCATCACCTTTTACCGCATGTTCAGGATTTGGAATGTTCCCTTTATGAGTAAAGAAAATATCTTTTAAGTTGTCTTCACTTACGATACGAACTGGTAAATCAGTTACAGTTACTTCAGTTCCTGATAAAAGTAATTTCGCACCAGAATTTTCAGCGATACGTTGTACGCGATCAGCTGGGATAGATAAATCTACAGGAATGTAAGCATGTCCAGCTTTTACACAACCTAAAAAGTTAATAATCATTTCAGGTTGCATATGGCCATAAACCATAATTGGTGAACGATCATCTGGATACTCAGAAGAAATCCAATGTGCTAACGCATCAGAATCTTCCTTTAATTGTTTGTACGTAATTTTCGCATCTCGCCAAACAAAAGCGGTTTGATCAGGCGTTTCTACAGCCCACTTTTCAATTTGTTCTAATAACTTCATAACGTTCCCACCCTAAAATTCGTTGTAAATAAATGTACTTGTGTTTGTATCATGGAATCCATACAACCAAAGCAATGCAAATAAAATTGCAAGGTAATAAACCGTCTTTGCAACCCATTGTGTGAGTGGTTGAGACCATATCTCTTTTAATCTTTCCATGTCTTTCCCTCGCTTAATGAAATAATAGCTCTTTGTAGGTATCATGTCCTACATTATTGTGAAAAAAACAAAATCCCACATTTTAGGTAAAAATAAGTCAAAAGGCTCTTTTCTGATATTAGCACTAAATACTAAAAAAGAAAATCCCTAACTTAGCAATTATATTACATTCAGCATGAATTTGTAATGGGTTTGACATGTAAATAGGAAGTGGATTGTGTGAATGTATAAAAGTGGATTGTGAGAAGGCGGGAAAATATAATATTTGTTTTGTTATTCCTGAATTGGAGTGGGTTAATAATCACTGGGTACTTAGTACATTTTTAAGGTATAGAGCCTTTTAAAAGGAGGTAATTATTATGAAAAGAGAGTGGAGGAGTTTTATTTCAGAGGAAAATATCATTAAATGGAGACGGCATTTCCATAAGTATCCGGAATTATCGTTTCATGAAAAAGAAACTTCGCAATTTATATATGAAACATTATGCTCATTTTCTTCTTTTGAAGTAACGAGACCAACGCAGTACAGTGTGCTAGCAATTAAAAGAGGAAGGCAACAAGGGAAAGTAGTTGCGATTCGAGCTGATATAGATGCTTTACCAATCCAAGAGGAAACAAGGAAACCTTATACGTCTGTGCATAAAGGAATAATGCATGCATGCGGGCATGATGCTCACGCAGCTATTTTATTAAGTGCAGCAGAGACGATAGCAAATATGAAGGAAGATTTTGCAGGCGAAATCCGTCTGTTCTTTCAGCACGCAGAGGAAGTGTATCCCGGTGGTGGACAAGAAATGGTGGAGGCCGGTGTTATGGACGGCGTCGATTATGTAGTAGGTTTGCACGTTATGTCTGGATTAGAAAGTGGAAAGATAGGAATTGTATATGGCCCTATGATGGCAGCACCAGACGTATTTACAATTGAAATTTTAGGAAAGGGTGGTCACGCGGCACGACCAGAAGAAACGATAGATCCTATTGCTATCGGAGCACAAATTATTACAAATTTACAACATATCGTATCAAGAAATACAAGTGCTTTTATGCATAGAGTAGTGTCAGTTACACAATTTCATGGGGGGATGGCCGATAATATCATTCCTAGTGCAGCAGCTTTAATGGGAACTGTTCGATCTTTTAATCAAACATTAAGAGAGGAAGCAAAAGAGAAAATTGAGCAAATTGTAAAAGGAATTACAGAAGCACATGGGGGAGATTATACATATACGTATCGTTACGGATATGATCCAGTTGTTAATAATGAGTACATTACGAAAATAGTAGAAAAAAGTGCGATAAAATTGTTCGGAAATCAGCGTATTGTGCATCTTGAACCTTCTATGGGAGGAGAAGATTTTTCAGCGTATTTAAGAAAAGCACCTGGTTGTTTCATTAAATTAGGAACAGGGAATAAAAATATTGATACTTGTTATCCACATCATCATCCGAAATTTGATGTGGATGAATCGGCTTTAATTAATGGAGTGGAACTATTTTTAGAGACAACTATAAGACTACTAGAAACTGATAAAACATAAAAAAAGGCAACTGCACTCTATTGCAGTTGCTTTTATTTCTTCCGTCAGAGAGGGCTGAGAAAGAACTATGCTCATTTATAGTATATGAATAGCTAACGGACAAGCTTGTACATTTTAACTATTTTTTTAAAAATAGTTATTGACTTTGATAATCAATTTCAATTAATCTAATGATATAATTGAAATTGATAATTATTATCAATGAAATAGATGAGGAACCTTAATGAGAAAAACATTTCACCTTTTACGAAGGGGATTAAAAAATAAAGATGTTGATAAGCATATTGAATGGCAACGAAATGTAATTCGTTCTGAATATGTAGATGAGAAGAGTACACTTCAAACAGAAAAAGAGATACAAGGTAAAAGGAGAGGTTCAGTTGAGTAAGTTAGTAATGATTTTTGCAAGTATGAGTGGAAATACAGAGGAAATGGCTGACCATATTGCGGGTGCGATTCGTGAAACAGAAAATGAGATTGAAGTAATTGATATTATGGATACACCAGAAGCTTCTATATTAGAGCAATATGACGGGATTATTTTAGGTGCTTATACTTGGGGAGATGGTGATCTTCCTGATGATTTTTTAGATTTTTATGATGCAATGGATTCTATTAACTTAACTGGTAAAAAAGCAGCTGCATTCGGTTCTTGTGATTCGGCTTATCCGAAATACGGGGTAGCGGTTGATATTTTAATAGAAAAGCTGCAGGAGCGCGGGGCAGCAGTTGTGTTAGAAGGATTGAAAGTAGAATTAACGCCAGAAGATGAAGATGTAGAAAAATGTTTACAGTTTGGAGCTGAATTCGTAAAACACCTTTCTTAATGGCAGAAGGGAGATGAAGAGCAATTGCATGAGAAAATCTCAATCAAAACGATGACAGATTACCATTTGTATGATTTTATGCGTTGTCCGCATAAATTTTATTTCCGTCATATAAAAAGAAGAGAACCTTCTTCATTTGAATGGCAACAAATAGCACAAATGATTGTGAATCAAATTATTAATGAATATTACACGCTACCTGCGGGCCAACAAACGAAAATTGTACTTTTAATATTAATAGAAAAGTATTGGAAAAAAGTAAGGATTAATATGTTTGCTTCAAAGGCGGAGTACTATATTGTTTTAGCAAAGCTAACTGATCACTTATTACAGTTTGTTGAAAGGGATGATAGTCAGGCACCGCCGTTATTTTTATATGAGAAGTTTCAAACATATATGGAAGAGTTAGGTGTCCACATGTCATTGACATTTGAAGTTGGTGAGTGGAGTGCTGAATCGTTTGTAATTAAAAAGTATGTTGTCGATGCGGATGAGGAAATGCTTGCTCTTTGTCAGAAGCTAATGACAGTATTCAGTTATAAAGCTTTCGGTATTCTTCCAGGGAAAATTGAAGTTATTAATTTAATAGAAGGAACTAAGTATGAGTACATTCCAAAGCAGGAAGATATTATAACTGGAATGGATGATTTATTTAGAATGAAAGAAATGTTGCAACAACCTGAGCACTATACAGAGCGTCATTTTCGTTCTGAGTGTATGAGTTGTGCGTTTCGTAGTGAATGCCAAAGGGAAGAAGTAAAGAAAGAAGCGAAGCAGAAGAAAAATATAGTACATTAAAGGATGCAAATTTGCATTCTTTTTTGTTATTGACATGAAAAGCTTTTCATCATTTACCGTATATTTGTAGCAGATTAATAAAGGGAGGAATAATCAATGAAAGATGAAACGGCAGTATTTCAATGGTTAAAAGAACAGAATGCTCCTTTTGGAATTCAACTGCAAATTTTACAGGCATTTCAATTGTATAAAGTTATTGTTGAAATGGATAAAAAGTTAATGATGTATGAGGAGAGAGAGTATAGGGAGAGAATTTAATCTCGTCCCTGTAGTATTGCTTTAAGCTGTTCTTCATTCTTCTTTAATATTATTTCGTTGTTTGTTTCAATGTTATAAATAAGGTTATGTAGTAAAGGGCTGTATTGATAAAAGGTAGTGATGCGGTGAATGAGTAATGGATCGCGGTAAGAAATAAGTGCACTGTATTGTTCATATACAGATGTAGTAAACTCACGACCGAAATCATAATATAGCCCAGCAAAATCAAAAGCGGGATCGCCAATTTGAGCATCTCCAAAATCGATAACACCTGAAATGGTTTTGTTCAAGTTGTTAAATAAAATGTGATGATGTGTAAAGTCAGCATGGATGATTGTATTTTGAAAGGTAGATTTAGCTATACAGATAAAAAAATTTTCGAATAAACGATTTAAGGCTGATTTCTGTAATGAAGTAAGACTGTTAGTAAAATATTGATTTAATTTTGTTTGTAGTTCTTTCCAGTAGGTAAGTGTTTTTTCGATAGGGAACCCTAGCGTTTCAGTACGTTTTAAAGGAATACTATGTAAAGCCGCAAGGAAAGTGGCTAATTGTGTAATGATTGCTTTCAATTCTTTTTTCTCTAGCTTTGCAACTAGTTCAGTTGTTAACGGTTCACCATGAATGAGAGGATAAAAGCTACAAAATGGAACGGTATTACAATTATTCTTATACAATAAATGATACTTAGGAATCTCGATTTCTTGTAATAAATGAGAAAGAATTGTGCACAGTTCTTTTTCTAACGGAATTCGGTTTGCATATTCAAGTTTTCGCGGGAAACGAAATAGTAGTTCGTCATTTATAATAACCGTTATATTATCCCATCCTTCTTCATTTTGTTTATATGAATGTATAGAAAGACCGGGCAGAGCTTCTTTTATATATTGTTTGTAAGAGTCCATAATTGTTCCTCGTTTCTAAGTTAAAGGTAGGTTATTCCACTTTATGATATCAGAATTTTCTTTCTACATGTTAAAATATAACTATCATTATGGAGGAGGGTGGGGTGCATTACGAAGAAAAGAATATTAATCATTTCTCTATGTATCGCTTTTGGATTGTTTTGGCCACCTTTAAACCGATAGATCGCTACGAGTTAAATAAGGAATTAAAGAACAAAAGTATAGAAACTTTAACTGATAAAGAAATGAAAATGATAGGAGAACACTTTGTGACAGCGCAACTATCAGTGTTTGAGTTTAATAATAAAGAAGATGTGAAACGAAAAGGTGAAGAAATATTTGTAAATAGAGGGTATGAACAGTTAATAGAAAATTATTACCCAAACTGTTTTCGGGATTTAGAGTATAAATTTACAAACGAAGAGATACGTGAAGAGACAGATGAGAGTTTTCGCTATCATGCTGTAGCGTACGTTACTGGTATTGAAAATGGCAAGAGAAGTGAAATGAAATTAAATTATGACATGAAAATTGTAAAGGTTAATAATTTATTCATGGTGTTAGAACAAAAACAATATGTACAATAAAAAACCCTCTAGAAGCAGAGGGACTTTAAAGATTTTCATTTTGTTGACCAAGTTCTTTTTGAGCAATGTATAAATTTCCTTGCTCAACTTGTTTCAGTGTATGAACAGAATCTCCTGCATATCCTTTTTCCGTTTTCACAGTTCTTTTTGAACGATTTGAATCTTGTTTCTTCATATAATAGACCACCCTTCTTTAAAAATAGACGAAAATGATGAGCACGAGTAATACAGCTGCGAAAATGGTAATGCCCATTAAAAAAGAAGTATTTTTATATTTAGGTGGCTTATGTACATCTTGCCGATATCCAGGTGAAATTTCAGGGGCGAATTCTTCATCGAATGATTGTTTCTTTTGTTTTTCGTCCATATGTATCCACCTTTCTTTTTCATTATGTTACACGTTACAAGAAAAAATATGCATGAAGAAAACAGCCGCTATATCATTAGCGGCTGCTTTGCGTTGTATATTTTCTTTGTACTTGAAAGAGACGGATAAGCAGGAAGATTGCTCCAAATGCTAGACCGATAATAAGACCGATCCAATAACCTTTTGCTGCCCAGTCAGTATAAGTTGCTAACATGTAGCCAAGAGGTAGACCTATTACCCAATAAGCTATTAATGTCATAATTAAGGCAACATTTACGTCTTTATAACCACGAAGTGCTCCTTGTACTGGAGTTGCAATCGCATCTGAAATTTGAAATAAAATCGCGAATATAAGAAATTCTTTAGCTAAATGATGGACATTTGCATTTGTCGTATAAATAGAAGCAATTTCATCATCAAAGAAATAAAGAAGGATTGAATATAAAAGAGCGAAAGCAAGGGCTAACCCAATTCCGATAAATCCATATTGTTTCGCATTATTGTATCGTTTTGCTCCAACTTCAAATCCAACGGCTATCGTCATTGCCATTGCTAAACTTAAAGGAGTCATATATAACAAGGAAGCAAAGTTCATAGCTGCTTGATGTGCTGCTATTGTTGTCGTACTAAAATTACTCATCATAAGTGTTACCGCAGCGAAAATACTCGTCTCAAAAAAGATAGCAAATCCGATAGGGACTCCAAGTTTCAGGAATTCCTTCCAGATTGTAAAGGAAGGGCGGTATAACTGTTTAAAGATATTGAAAGAAGCGAAAGGCTCTTTCGTACGAATAATAATAACCGTAATAATTAAAATACACCAATAGGTTGCTGCAGAAGCGATTGCCGCACCAACACCACCGAGTTTTGGAAAGCCAAAGTGACCAAAAATTAATAAGTAATTTAATACTACATTAATTGGTAATGATAGTAATGTAATAATCATCGTTGTTCGAGTTTTCCCTAATGCATCAATAAATCCACGTAAAACGGTGTAAGTAAATAAAGGGATAATTCCAATCGCGATAATAATTAAAAATTGTGCTGCAATACGTTCCACGGGTTCTTCTAATTGCATGCCATTTAAAATAGGTGAAACAGCGAAGAATCCGATAAGGATAACAACGAAACTAGCACAAATTGCTAAATATACTGCTTGTATGACAATGTGGGGAACGTCCTCCTTTTTCTTTGATCCAACGAGCTGTGCAACAATAGGAGTAGTAGCCATTAAAATTCCTGTTAAGCCGGTACTAACGGGAAGCCATATACTTGTTCCGATAGCAACACCCGCTAAATCAATAGGACTCGCATGTCCTGACATTGTCGTATCAAAAAAGCTCATCGCAAATAATGACATTTGCGTTACAAAAATCGGGAAAAAGAGTAATAAAAATTGCTTTAACTTTTGTGAGAATGAATTAGTTTCTTTCATAAAATCCCCTTTCAACGTAAAAAACAAACTCTTATTATCATACAATTTAATCAAAAAATAGAAAAGAAATAAGCGTATACAACAAATGAAATCAATAAAAAAAGGATGCACTTTGAAAAGGGATAAGGTATTATGATAAGGTGTGAAAAAATTACATATTCGTTATTAAGGAGGCACTACTTGTGGCTGATTGGTTAATTGGATTAATCATGGGTGCTGTTGAAGGTTTAACAGAGTTTTTACCAGTATCATCAACAGGACATATGATTTTAACAGGACACTTAATTGGATTTGAAGACGATAGAGCGAAAGTTTTCGAAGTTGTTATTCAGTTGGGATCGATTTTAGCAGTTGTTGTTATATTTTGGAAACGTTTATGGTCATTAGTTGGAATAGGGAAAGTAACTGATGGACCATCTTTAAATTTATTACATATTATTATCGGGATGATTCCTGCCGGCATACTCGGCGTACTATTCCATAGCGCAATTAAAGAAGTTTTATTCGGTCCAGGACCGGTTGTTATTAGCTTAGTAGCTGGTGGTATTTTAATGATTGTTGCTGAGAAGTTTTCAAAACCAAGTACAGCAAGAACGTTAGATGAAATCACATATAAGCAAGCATTTACAATCGGAATGTTCCAATGTTTAGCACTTTGGCCAGGATTTTCTCGTTCTGGATCAACAATAAGTGGTGGTTTATTAGCACGTGTTTCGCATACAGCGGCAGCGGAATATACATTTATTCTAGCGGTGCCAATGATGGTAGCTGCAAGTGCCTTAGATTTAATTAAAAGCTGGGATATATTAAGCACGGCTGATATACCGTTATTTGCAACAGGATTTATTACAGCATTCGTTGTTGCGATGCTTGCAATTGTTTCATTCTTAAAATTATTAGGTCGTGTAAAACTAACACCGTTCGCTTACTATCGTTTCATTTTAGCTGCGGTATTCTATTTCTTCATTATGTAAGTATAAAATATCAGCAATACCCTATAGAATAGACACTTGAAAAAAAAGTCTACACTGTAGGGTATTTTTTTATAGAGAGAGAAAAATGAAACTTTTACTTTCAATTACTTGTATTTCACCATGTGAAATATGCCATAATGATTTCGTTATAATAATTTAAAGGAAATCGATAGGGTATTTGAGAGGAGCAATTTAGTGAGTTTTGCAATAGAAATAGTAATTCCAGCACCAATTGATGTTGTATTTGATTATGTACACAATGACGAGAAAATACTAGAATGGAGTACCTTTATGATAGAAAATAGGTATCCTTCAAATATAGATGTTGAAAACCCTCGTGAAGGTGACAAATATATATCTGTGCAAAAGATGGGGAAGAAAATATATGAATTTGAGGCGGAAATTTTAGAGTATGATGAACCGTATATCGTTTCAGTTGGATGTGAGATGAAGCAAGGTTATACAGCTGCAACTTATATGTTAGAAGAGGATGAAGAAGGTACATCGCTTACTTTAATCGTAGAATTTGAACCGAAGAATTTTTTATATAAGATTATGTACAAGTTGACTGGGTGGATGACACGTGGAATATACATGGGTGAAATGGAACGTTTAGCAGCGTGCGTAGATGCTGTATATTCTCAGAAAAAAGGATTATAATTTAGTAAAATAAAAAACCTGCCGAAATCGGCAGGTTTTTTTATTTTACTACTTTCTCAATCATGCTTTCCATTACATGTTCCCAAAGAGAAGTATCATCAGCTAATGTAGCACGGAAATTAGCATACATTTCTTTTTGTTTCTCTTCGAATGTTGGATCTTCTTTTTCAGGTAATGTAGCGCGCATTGAAGTTACTAATTCTTGTACTTTTGGAGCGCGTGGTCCAAAGACGGCTTGTTCATTTCCGTCTTTATCAATGAAAATAAAGATTGGAATCGCACGTGCTGTTCCGTTTGTTAAGTATTGATCCATTAACTCTAAGTTTTCATCGCGAATTAATAAACGCATATCAATATTTGCAACTTCAGAAATTCGTTTCATAACAGGTACACATAAAAGAGCGTCGCCGCACCAGTCAGCTGTTAATACGATAACGCGCCAGCCATCATTTTGACGTTCTTCTAAAACTGGAAGTAATTCATTTGGAATTAAAAAGTTATTGTAAATGTGTAGTAGCTCGTATTGGTTTACTTTCATTTCATTCACATATGTATCAAAGGACATGCCTTTATCAGCCCATTGTAGTAAGTTCATAAGTAACACCTCTTTAGTATGATTTATTTTTATTGTACCAATTTTTATATAGAAAAGCTTGTATTCTTACTCTTTCTTATCACTAAATAATTTATTTAGTGTGTAAAGGAATAGTGTGACACATAATTCAGCTATGTTGGGCATTTGTACACTCTCTATCCAGTCATCGGCGGTATGTATGACAAACCAATCTAACGTAATTTCAATTATAGAGAGCAGAGCAATTGAGAGCCAATTGGGCATACTTGTCATCATTGGATGTAGGAGCACTTTAAAGAAAATGAATATAAAATATGTAATACCGTCTAATAAAAGAATGAGTAAAAAAAAGAGTAGTAGAGCTGTTCTTGATGAATATTCTATACCTGTAATATGAAAGATTCCTACATATACAAAAAATATAAATGCAAAGAATATAATGAGAATAAGAATAACAACACTAATAATAATAGTCTTATCTTTTAGACTGAGATTAGAAAGTTTGTCTTCTTCACTCATTGCCCCAACTCCTTTTTCTGGAAAATCAATTTCATTGTACCATGAAATATCTATTAAAAAACTACGAATTATGGGGAAATAAGGTGACAAAAAGTAAGATTTCGTGTAAAATTATTAATAAGGTTTTTATTTAACTAAATTAAATAAAAGGGGCTGTCAAAGTTGTCTCAAAATCGAGAACAATTAATGGAAGAACTATCGACAAATGTTTTTGCAATGTTTCGCACGTTGCGTAATGATATTGGAAAAATATTTGGTGGTTACATACCGTGGAATGAGTTCATTGTCCTTAGAATATTGAACCGTACGAATAAAGAAATGGTCTCACGTGTAGCTAATGAGTTAAATGTGTCGAATAGTCATATTACAGCTGTTACAGAAAAATTAATTAATAAAGGCTTTGTAACTCGTTCACGTTCTACATCAGATCGCCGAGTTGTATATTTAGAGATTACAGAACAAGGGAAAGAGTTAGTTGCGAAAATGGAAGGTGAGAAAAAGAAATATTTACAAGAAAGATTTTCCGCACTTTCAGAAGATGAAATGGATATAATGATATCTATTTCTAAAAAACTTATTTAAATAATTACAAATAAGAAAACGCTTACCTAATTGAAAAGAAGACCTTCCTCATATATGGAAGGTCTTCTTCTGTGTGTAATAGATGATAAAAAATAAAATGTGTATGAAAAAAGATAGAGCGCCATACTACTAATAAAGGAAGGAGGGAGAAATATGACGAATCGTAATGGTAGTCAAGGAAGTGGAAATCAAGGTTCACCAAAATCAGGGCAATTCCAGCAGGAGTTTAGTACTGAATTTGAAACGGGAAATGATAATAAAGGAAAAGAATATCGTTCGAAAAAAGGAAGTAAATCAAAAAAGGAGTGAAATGATTCACTCCTTTTTTGATTTAAGATGCTGCAGATTGATCCGTATTATATTTTTCTTCTGAGTTTGCAACAATCATTGCACAAATTGCATCACCGGAAATATTGACCGCATTCTAGACATATCTAGAATGCGGTCAATACCGATAATTAAAGCAATGCCTTCTACTGGTAGATTTACTTGATTTAAAACCATCGTAAGCATTACTAGTCCAACACCTGGTACACCTGCAGTACCGATACTAGCTAGTACAGCAGTTAATACGACCATAGCTAATTGTGGTAATGTAAGTTCAACGCCGTATACTTGAGCGATAAATACAGTTGCTACCCCTTGCATAATAGCAGTACCATCCATATTTATCGTTGCACCTAGTGGTTGTACAAAAGAGCTTATCGCTTTTGGAACTCCAAGTTTTTCTTGGGCGGTTTTCATGGTAAATGGAAGGGAAGCATTAGAGCTAGATGTACTAAATCCAATTGCCATTACCGGACCGAAATGTTTAAAGAAACGAATAATACTTTCTTTGGCTAGTACCTTTAATAAGCCGCCGTATACGAAGACACCGTGAATAATGAGTACCAACATAACGACAATCATATACTTGAACATCGCAGCGACGCCTGCAAGACCCATTTTACCAACGGATGAAGCGAGCAACCCGAATGTTCCGATTGGAGCTAATTTCATGACGAGATTAACAAGATACATCATTAATTCGTTGCCCTGTTCAAGTAATGAATGGACACCTTGAACTCGTTTTCCTAAAACAGCTAAACCGAGTCCGATCAATGCGGCAAAGGCAATAATTTGTAGCATGTTCCCATCAGCCATCGCTTTTGCTGGATTATCTGGCACAATATTCAGCAATGTATCAACGAAAGATGTTTCAGTTTTTGCACCTTCATACTTAAGCCCGTCTGTTTTAAAGTTACCGCCAGCTCCTGGTTTTATGATAAGTGCAAATGTAACTGCAATAGAGATAGCGACAGCTGTTGTTACGAGAAAGAATGAAATTGATTTTAAACCAATTCTTCCAAGTTGTTTCGGATCTCCAAGACCAGCAGCCCCAAGTACGATAGAAATGAACACAACAGGAACAACTAGCATTTTAATAAGGCGAATAAACAGTTGACCAAGTGGATTGAACGCATATTGATTCAATGGCTCAAAAATAGATGGAGCAGCTAAATTTAAAGTGAGTCCGACAACTAGACCGAGAAATAATGCAATTAAGATTGCCTTTGTTTGTTTCGATAAAAACCCCCCTTTTGTTTTTGTAAAATTGCTTTCTAAATTAATTATACCGAAAAAATACCTATTTTGACAATATTTTCTGAATATTTAGTATAAAACTGTCTGTTTCAATGTATATAGTCCAGTTTTGCTGAAATATGTGGAAAGAATACATTTATGTATTTGGAAAAAAAATAGACCATCACATGATGGCCTAGGGAAGGGGACAATTTATATCAATTTAATTAGGGATGGAAGCTATTCAAAGACACTGGGGAATGTCTTATAAATTAGGGAAGAACAGCTTCGATACATATACTATAAAAGATAGATGTGAACATAGAGTGAAAGAGAGAGGGAGTTTTAAGTAAGAAGAAAGAGAGAATAAAAAAATAAGACCATCACATATAGGATGGTCAAAGGAAGGGGACAATTTATGTCAATTTAATTAGGGATGGAAAGCTGTTCAAGACACTGGGGAATGTCTTATAAATTAGGGAGGAACAGCTCCGATACGTATACTATAAAAGGTAGATGTGATCCTCGTGTGAACATGGAGTGAAAGAGAGAGGGAGTTTCAAATAAAAGATAGAAAGAATAAAAAATAAGACCATCACATATATGATGGTCAAGGGAAGGGGACAATTTATGTCAATTTAATTAGGGATGGAAGCTATTCAAAGACACTGGGGAATGTCTTATAAATTAGGGAGGAACAGCTTCGATACGTATACTATAAAAGGTAGATGTGATCCTCGTGTGAACATGGAGTGAAAGAGAGAGGGAGTTTCAAATAAAAGATAGAAAGAATAAAAAATAAGACCATCACATATATGATGGTCAAGGAAGGGGACAATTTATGTCAATTTAATTAGGGATGGAAAGCTGTTCAAGACACTGGGGAATGTCTTATAAATTAGGGAGGAACAGCTCCGATACATATACTATAAAAGGTAGATGTGACCCTCGTGTGAACTTGGAGTGAAAGATATGGGAATTTGAAAAGGGATAAAATAGTTGTTGTAAGAGTTATAGTATAAGTGGAGATATAATAGAAAATATTCTTTTGTAAAACGATAGGAGTCTGAATATAAATAAAAGTTGAAATCTATGAAAAAAAGGATTATGCTCAACTATATTATGAGAATATAAGGTTTATCCCGCTACTTGTAGGCTCTTAAAGAGTCTTTATTTATGAGGGGATAAAAGCTTCACTTGATAAAGGGAGTTAGTGATATGGAAGTAGCAAAAAAACAAGGGTTGTATAATCGTTTTATACGATTGAATCCACCACAAATTTTAGCATTAGGCTTTTTTTGTTTAATTGTGGTCGGAGGATTGTTATTAAAGTTACCGTTTGCAACGAAAGTACATATTAGTTGGGTAGATGCTTTCTTTACAGCTACGTCGGCAGCGACTGTAACCGGTTTAGGTGTTGTAGATACTGCGAGTACGTTTACGATGTTTGGTGAAATTGTTATTATGTTTTTAATTCAAACGGGTGGTCTCGGTCTTATGACGATAGCCATTTTAATTGTTTGGGTATTAGGGAAAAAAATTGGTTTACGCCACCGATTATTAATTGGAGAAGCATTTAATCAAACAAATATTGGTGGTCTTGTGAAATTAGTAAAACGTGTTTTTATTTTTTCTATTTGTATTGAGCTAATTGGAGTTATCTTTTTATCGATTCGCTTTATTCCAGAGTTTGGTTTTGGAAAAGGTTTATACTATAGTATTTTTCACGTTATTGCGTCATATAATAATGCCGGCTTTGCGCTTTGGCCAGATAATTTAACAAGATACGTAGGAGATCCTATTATTAATATTGGGATTTGTTCTTTAATTGTAATAGGAGGGTTAGGGTTTACGGTATTAATTGATATATGGTATAGCCGTAGTTTCCGAAAATTATCACTGCACTCCAAAATCATGATTGTTGGAACGATAGCACTTAATGTTATTGCGATGCTTGTGATTTTTGTATTGGAATATAATAATGTGAAGACTTTGGGGCACTTATCTTTAAATGAAAAGTTATGGGCTTCGTTCTTCCAAGGAATTACACCTCGTACAGCTGGTTTTAACACGGTAGATTATGGGGGGATGGAAGAGTCATCGATACTATTTACGATGGTATTAATGTTTATTGGTGCAGGAAGTGTATCGACAGGCGGTGGAATTAAGTTAACGACATTCGTTATTTTAATTACATCAGTTCTTTCTTTCTTTAGAAAGAAAGAGGATTTTGTTTTGTTTCAGCGTACGATTAAAATGTCGACAGTAACGAGAGCGTTAGCAATTGTCGTTGCTAGTCAAATACTTATTTTTACAGCGGTATTTGTATTAATGCTTACAGAAGACTTCAGTTTTATTCAGTTATTATTTGAGACAATTTCAGCGTTTGGTACAGTAGGGTTAACAATGGGGATTACTGCGAAGCTATCGGCGTTTGGAAAATGTATTATTATGTTTGTTATGTTTTGTGGATTAATCGGACCGTTAACACTTGTGTTCTCTTTGGCACGACCAGCAAAACAAAAAATTAAATATCCATCAGAAGATGTATTTACAGGATAAGGTATCCCGCATAAAGCGAGATACCTTTTTCTTTTTAAAAAAGAGAGAACAATAAACCAATAAGCGCCACCCGGAATAAAATCGCAATGAGTGCAGCGATACCACCCACAATGGCAGCGGTACCGCCAGTTACAGTAGCCCCGCGATTATAAGCGTAAATACCAAGTAGAACAGACACAAGACCAAATAGTGTTGGGAATGTGAATAATGATAATATTGCTAAGGCAAGAGCAATGAAACCAGCAGTCGATCCAGCTGCAGACGATCTTACATCATCGTTATCTTTATCATCATAATCGATACGCTGTGGTGCAACTTCAGCTGCGTATTCTTCTTTATAATCACTATCTATTCGATCTCTTTTTTTATATTCATCAAATTTCTCAGTCAAAGTAAGGACTCCTTTCATAACAAGGTTCAATAGTAGTATGTATCTCTTTTTCCTTTTTATCCGAGCATGTACAGGGAGTAATATCCAATTGGAAAGTGGAAAATGTTTTTTCAAAATAGGAAAACTTAGTATGACTTCCTCTATTTTGGAAAGTATAAAAAAGAATAATGAGGAAAGGGTGTAGTACATAATGGAACATCCAATTGAAAATTTAATGAAAACAGCAATGACAAATTTAAAAGAGATGGTAGATGTAAATACGATTGTTGGAAGTCCGGTTTCAACAGCTGACGGAAATGTAGTATTAACAGTATCTCAAGTGGCTTTTGGTTTTGGAGCTGGTGGAAGTGACTTTAAAGGTGATTTTATTTCCGAAAAACATAACAGCGGACAAGGGCAGCATAAAGAGAACAAGCAAAGTCATCCATTCGGAGGCGGAAGCGGGGCTGGGGTTTCTATTAGCCCAGTTGCTTTTTTAGTAGTTGGTTCTAACGGTGTGCAAGTGTTGCATCTCAATAGTAGTACACATTTAATTGAAAAAGCGTTAAATACTGTGCCAAGCACTGTGGATAAATTTGTGAATGGTCGCCAAAAGTGAACTTGCATTTTTTAGGAATTATGATATATTAGAAAAAGTGCGCTTTAGGACGATCGGAATAATTGAACTGTAAATATATATGATGTGTGGAATAAGGGAGAGGAATTTATGATTAATATCAAAAACTTAGTAGTTGGCTTATGTATGTTAGTAAGCGGTTTTGTTGTATATGTAATAAAAGAAAAAGCTCCATTCTAAAACAGACAAACCGTTAATGTCTGTTTTTAATTTGTAAAAAATGTTGACAAGTTATTGTATTGGTGTTAAAATTTTAATTCGTGTCTCGGTTAAAGCTAGTGTAAAGTAAATAAATCTTATGAATATAATACGAAAAGTTTGCGAAAGATCGGGTAGTCTTACCAACAACTTTTGTGAACAAACCCTATAAATTGTATATGTAAGCTTTATATGTATACTAGTGAATCAAGGAGCGGTCAGTGGAACCGTAATGATGAGAGAGAGGTAGGGCTTTCATCCAGTATATGTTACTTTCCCGTTAGGTGAATATAAAAAAGAGGGCTCCTTTTGAAAAGGAGCCCTCTTTCTATAAATAAATTGAAACTATAATCAGTGGGACCATTCCATTCCCTTTACATGTTAGCTCACAAATAATGTGATAAAAATGATTAAGTGCGGTTTTCAACTTGCTGACAAATTTCATCTGTTGTTAAACCATGTGCTTTAATTACAGATCCTTTTATCGATGTATCTGCAATGCCCATCATATTAGAATCTTGCCCGGTTACAACGCAACAATCACACCCATGTGCATCATTTTCAGAGTTAAGTGAAACGACTTCATGTCCTTGTTGCTGAAGAGCTTGTTGAACATCTGTTAAAGAGTTCTCAACACCAATTCTAGCCATAATTTTCACCTCCTACCATCTAGTTGCTAGTATGCTCAAGTCCATAGCATATATTTATGAAAAGATGGTAGGAAGAGAATATTTGTTTAGTCGTTATATACACCAGTAAGCATTTGACTAACGAATTGATCATTTAATGTATCTTGTGCTGAACTGTTATTAGACTGAATATCGATTGAAGCTGTGTAGTTGTTATGTTTCCTACTATTTGGTTCTACTTCAACGTAATTATCGAATTTACAAAATCCTTTCGTATCCATTAGATCAAATAGTTGTAGCATTTCTACTACCTCTTGTCTCGTTCCTTTAATTTGTACACACGCCATTGTTATTTCCTCCTTCAATTTGACAAATTGTTTTTTAAAAATAGGATTATGATTACTAAATGAAAAATATGAATGTTATTTTTAGACAGCGTTATTTTTGTTATTTTCCCCCTTTTTCACCAAAAGTCGTTGTATATTCCCGGATTTATAAAATCGGACGTCCGTTTATTGAATACAATAGATTCGTATCAATTGGCGAAAACCCTTCTTTTAAACAAATATTTTTTTTAGTAGAATTTGACGAAAAAATTTTTTTGACTTTTTGTAAACGTTAACAATGTTATTAAATCAATATGAACAAAGATGTACGTACGATTAAAAATTAAAAATTTTCTAAAAATTTACTTGATTTATTTGAAAAGGAGAGTAGACTAGGAAACAATAAAAAACTCATAGAACATAGGGGGCGCTTTCAAGTGAACGAGCAGTGGATTTTCTTAAATGGAGAATTTGTTCCAAAAGACGAAGCAAAGGTTTCAGTATATGATCATGGCTATTTATATGGCGATGGAGTGTTCGAAGGAATTAGGGTATATAGCGGTAATGTTTTCCGTTTGAGAGAGCATCTTGTCCGGTTATATGAATCAGCGAAATCCATCATGTTAGAAATTCCATATACGTTAGAAGAAGCAACGAAAATCGTTGTTGAAACGATTCGACAAAACAAACTATCTAATGGATATATCCGCCTCGTTGTATCAAGAGGACCTGGGAACTTGGGATTAGATCCCGATTCTTGTACGAAACCAAATGTAGTAGTAATTGCAGAGCAATTATCTTTATTTCCACAAGAATATTATGAAAAAGGGATTCCGATTATAACAGTTGCAACGCGTCGCAATCGCCCGGATGTTTTATCGCCTCAAGTAAAATCTTTAAATTACTTAAATAATATTTTAGTTCGCATTGAGGCGAAATTAGCTGGAGTACAAGAAGCACTTATGTTAAATGACCAAGGATATGTAGCTGAAGGCTCTGGAGATAATGTATTTATTGTGAAGGGAAATAAATTAATTACACCACCAAGTTCTGCTGGAGCGTTAGAAGGTATTACACGAAACGCGATTTTAGAAATCGGCGAAAAACTTGGATATGACGTAAGAGAAGAATTATTTACAAGGCATGATGTATATGTAGCTGATGAAGTGTTTTTAACAGGAACAGCTGCTGAAGTAATTGCTGTTACGACAGTAGATGGAAGAACGATTGGTTTAGGTAGAACAGGGCCACATACGAATCGTTTATTAGAAGAATTCCGTAAATTAGTTGTAGAAGATGGAGAGAAAATTTACGAAGAAAATAAAGTTGGATAATAGCTCTTATGACATGATAAAGCGTTGATAGGGAGGAGTAGTTGACTGTGAAGCCTCACAGAGAGTCGGTGGTTGCTGGAAACCGATGGTTCACGTCGACGAACATCACCCTTGAGTGCTAAGCTGAAACGTTTGTTTAGGCTTAGACGGTAGCTCCGTTATTAGCTAGACTCATATCCCGAGTCACTGAGGCAAGAGTAATCTTGCAAAGAAGGGTGGTACCGCGAAATCTTTCGTCCCTTCAGCACATAGCTGGAGTGTGGACGTAGGATTTTTTTATTTTATAAATGTTTAAAAAAGGGGGCTTATAAGAAAAATGTCTTCAAAAACGGAAGAGAAACTGGCAACTGGTGCACAGCTATTGTTAGAAGCGCTAGAAAAGGAAGGAGTAGAGGTGATTTTTGGTTATCCAGGTGGTGCGGTTTTACCTCTATATGATGCGCTTTATGATTGTGAAATTCCGCATATTTTAACGAGGCATGAGCAAGGTGCAATTCATGCTGCTGAAGGATATGCAAGAATTACAGGCAATCCAGGAGTGGTAATTGCAACAAGTGGACCGGGTGCTACAAATGTTATTACTGGTCTAGCTGACGCGATGATTGATTCATTGCCACTTGTTGTATTTACAGGGCAAGTAGCAACAACGTTAATCGGGAGTGATGCTTTCCAAGAAGCTGATATTATGGGGCTTACGATGCCGGTGACAAAACATAATTATCAAGTACGAAAAGCATCGGATTTACCCCGAATTATTAAAGAAGCATTTCATATCGCTAGAACAGGAAGACCAGGCCCAGTCGTAATTGACCTTCCGAAAGATATGGTAGTAGAGAAAGGTGAGCGATGTAGTGATGTTCAAATGGATTTACCAGGATACCAGCCTAATTACGAACCGAATCTACTACAAATAAACAAATTATTACAAGCGATTGCGACTTCAAAAAAACCGTTAATTTTAGCTGGAGCAGGTGTATTGCATGCGAAGGCATCGAAAGAATTAACAAGCTTTGCTCGTAAATATGAAATTCCTGTTGTTCATACTTTACTTGGTCTTGGTGGTTTTCCGCCAGATGATAAATTATTTCTTGGGATGGGAGGAATGCACGGTTCTTACACGGCTAATATGGCGTTATATGAATGTGATCTACTTATAAATATAGGAGCAAGATTTGACGATCGTCTTACTGGAAATTTAGCTTATTTTGCTAAAGAAGCGATTGTCGCACATATAGATATTGATCCAGCAGAAATCGGAAAAAATGTGCCGACTGAAATTCCAATTGTTGCGAGTGCGAAGCAAGCATTAGAAGCTCTACTCAACTTTAAGGAAGGGGAAGTAAATCACAATGATTGGCTCTCATTATTGAATAGTAGAAAAGAAAAATACCCTCTTTCTTACAAAGAGCATTCGGAATGTATTAAGCCTCAATATGCAATTGATATGCTATACGAAATTACGAAAGGGGAAGCGATTGTAACGACAGATGTTGGGCAACATCAAATGTGGGCAGCTCAATATTATCCGCTGAAAAATCCAGATAAATGGGTAACTTCTGGAGGCTTAGGAACAATGGGCTTCGGATTTCCAGCAGCAATAGGTGCACAAATCGCAAAGCCTGAAGAACTAGTTATTGCAATTGTTGGTGATGCGGGATTTCAAATGACCCTGCAAGAACTAAGTGTATTAAAAGAGCATTCTTTACCAGTTAAAGTGTTTATTTTAAATAATGAAGCTTTAGGAATGGTAAGACAATGGCAAGAGGAATTTTATAATGGGCGATATTCGCACTCCTTACTTTCATGCCAACCAGATTTTGTTGCGCTTGCCAATGCTTATGGCATAAAAGGTGTTCGTATTGAAGACCCACTTCTTGCAAAGCAACAATTACAGTATGCAATTGAGTTAAGAGAGCCTGTTGTAATTGATTGCCGCGTACTTCAATCCGAAAAGGTAATGCCGATGGTTGCCCCAGGAAAAGGCGTTCATCAAATGGAGGGAGTGGAGAAAAGGTGAAGAGAATTGTAACAGCGACAGTTCGAAATCAAAGCGGTGTGTTAAATCGAATTACAGGTGTTATGACACGTAGACATTTTAATATTGAAAGTATTTCAGTAGGTCATACGGAATCATCGGATATTTCGAGAATGACGATTGTTGTACACGTTGAAAATGAACAGCAAGTTGAGCAGTTAATTAAACAACTTCATAAGCAAATTGATGTACTGAAAGTATCAGATATTACAGAAGAAGCGATGATCGCTAGAGAACTTGCACTTATTAAAGTAGCAACGTCTGTAGCAAGAGCAGAATTATATAGTTTAATTGAACCGTTCCGAGCCGCTGTAATAGACGTTGGGAAGGATTCCATAGTGGTGCAAGTAACAGGTACCCAGGAGAAAGTAGAAGCGTTAATTGAATTACTTCGTCCATATGGTTTGAAAGAAATTGCTAGAACAGGTGTAACAGCATTTACACGTAGTATGAAAAAACAAGATAAACAAGTTATGTTAATTCAATAATTATTTAAAAAATAGGGGGAAATGAAAATGGCGAAAGTTTATTATGAAAAAGACGTAACGGTAAATGTATTAAAGGAAAAGAAAGTAGCAATCATCGGATATGGATCGCAAGGCCATGCGCATGCGCAAAACTTACGTGATAACGGATTTGATGTGGTAGTAGGACTGAGGAAAGGGAAGTCATGGGATAAGGCGAAAGAAGACGGTTTTTCTGTATATACAGTAGCGGAAGCCGCAGAAAAAGCAGATGTAGTAATGATTCTACTACCTGATGAATTACAGCCGGAAGTATATGAAGCTGAAATTGCACCAAACTTACAAGGCGGCAATTCTCTCGTTTTCGCGCATGGATTTAATGTTCACTTTGATCAAGTAAAACCGCCAGCTAATGTAGATGTATTTCTAGTAGCACCGAAAGGTCCAGGACATCTAGTACGTCGTACGTTTGCGGAAGGGGGAGCTGTTCCTGCATTATTTGCCGTATATCAAGATGCAACAGGAGTTGCGACTGAAAAGGCACTTTCATATGCAGATGGAATTGGGGCGACGAGGGCAGGTGTATTAGAAACAACGTTTAAAGAAGAAACAGAAACAGATTTATTTGGAGAGCAAGCTGTACTTTGCGGCGGAGTGACTGCACTAGTAAAAGCTGGGTTTGAAACGTTAGTTGATGCTGGTTATCAACCGGAAGTTGCATATTTTGAATGTTTACATGAACTAAAACTAATCGTTGACCTTATGTATGAAGGCGGACTTGAAAATATGAGATATTCAGTTTCAGATACAGCGCAGTGGGGCGACTTCGTATCAGGACCACGCGTTGTAACGGAAGATACGAAGAAAGCGATGGGTGCAGTGCTAGCAGAAATTCAAGATGGTACATTTGCAAGAGGCTGGATTGCAGAGCATAAAGCAGGAAAACCAAATTTCCATGCGACAAATGAGAAAGAGAATGAACACGAAATTGAAGTAGTTGGACGTAAATTACGTGAAATGATGCCGTTTGTACAGCCGCGAGTAAAGGCAGGGGTCAAATAATATGAAGCAAATTTTGTTCATGGATACGACGCTACGTGATGGCGAACAATCACCAGGAGTTAATTTAAATGAACAAGAGAAATTACAGATTGCGAGGCAACTAGAGAGACTTGGTATTAATGTAATGGAAGCTGGATTCGCAGCAGCTTCTGAAGGTGATTTTCAATCGGTAAAACGTATCGCAAATACCATTCAAAATGCTACGGTTATGAGTTTAGCTAGAGTGAAAGAAAGTGATATTCGAAGAGCCTATGAAGCTGTGAAAGGCGCTGTCTCTCCTCGTTTACACGTATTTTTAGCTACGAGTGACATTCATATGAAATATAAGCTTTGTATGTCAAAAGAAGATGTATTAGATAGCATACATCGCTCGGTTACGCTTGGGAAATCACTATTTCCAACAGTTCAATTTTCAGCAGAAGATGCAACAAGAACATCGAGAGCATTTTTAGCGGAAGCAGTAGAAGTCGCGATTCGCGCAGGAGCGAATGTAATCAATATTCCTGATACAGTTGGATATACGAATCCAGAAGAATATTATTCTCTTTTTAAATACTTACAAGAATCCGTTCCGTCGTATGAAAAAGCAATTTTCTCTTGTCATTGTCACGATGATCTTGGGATGGCAGTAGCGAATTCGTTAGCTGCGGTCGAAGGCGGAGCGTTACAAGTAGAAGGAACGATTAATGGAATTGGAGAAAGAGCGGGGAATGCGGCGCTAGAAGAAGTCGCGGTTGCTCTCCATATTAGAAAAGACTTCTATGAAGCAGAATCCTCTATGACATTAAAAGAAATTAAAGCGACGAGTACGTTAGTAAGTCGGTTAACGGGTATGGTTGTACCGAAAAATAAGGCGATTGTTGGAGCAAATGCTTTTGCTCACGAATCAGGTATTCATCAAGACGGTGTATTAAAAGAAGTAACGACGTATGAAATTATTGAACCATCACTGATTGGAGAGTCACAAAATTTATTTGTATTAGGAAAGCATTCCGGGCGCCATGCGTTTACTGAAAAAATGAAAGAACTTGGTTATGAGTTTACAAAAGAAGAACGAGATGTGGTGTTTGAAGCATTTAAAAACTTGGCTGACCGCAAAAAAGAAATTACAGAAGAAGATTTACGTGCGCTTATGCTTGGTGAAGCAGCATTTGCGGCCCAGCAATATAGCATTACTCAATTGCAAGTACATTTCGTATCAAATAGTACACAGTGTGCAACGGTTGTACTAAAAGATGAGGAAGGAAATATGTACGAAGATGCAGCAACTGGTTCTGGAAGTATTGAAGCGATCTATAATGCAATTCAAAGAATTTTAGGATTAGAATGTGACTTAGCGGATTATCGCATACAATCTATAACGCAAGGTCAAGATGCACTTGCACATGTTCATGTTGAATTAAAAGAAGGAACTCATCAAGTATCAGGTTTTGGTGTTGCGCAAGACGTATTAGAAGCATCGGCGAGAGCGTATGTTCATGCGGCCGGAAAATTAAAATCTTTTATTACTCTTATGAAGTAACTGTTTGATAAGTGAGGGGATCGTCCCTTACTTATCAAAATATATTTCTGAAAATTCAGATAAAAAGGGGTGTTTTAATTGGAAAAACGTATCGTTTGTTTAGCGGGTGATGGTGTTGGTCCGGAAATTATGGAAAGCGCGAAGGAAGTATTGCATATGGTAGAGAGGCTATATGGACATCACTTTCATTTACAAGATGAGTACTTTGGCGGAGCGGCTATCGATTTAAATGGGCAACCATTACCACAGCGAACACTTGCCGCTTGTTTAGCGAGTGATGCGGTTTTACTTGGAGCGGTTGGTGGACCGCGGTGGGATGATGCGAAAGAAAGGCCAGAGAAAGGATTATTAGCTTTAAGAAAAGGACTTGGTGTATTTGCGAACGTTCGTCCTGTAACAGTAGAAAGCGCAACTGCACATTTATCGCCATTAAAAAACGCAGATGAAATTGACTTCGTTGTCGTTCGTGAACTAACAGGCGGTATTTATTTCTCTTATCCGAAAGAAAGAACGGAAGAATCGGCAACCGATACACTTACGTACCATCGTCATGAAATTGAACGTATCGTGTCGTATGCTTTTCAATTAGCGAGTAAGAGAGAGAAAAAAGTAACCTCTATTGATAAAGCGAATGTTTTAGAATCTAGTAAATTGTGGAGAGCTGTTACGGAAGAAGTAGCTCTTCGTTATCCTAATGTTGAATTAGAGCACATTTTAGTAGATGCAGCTGCTATGGAGTTAATTCGAAACCCAAGGAGATTTGACGTTATCGTAACAGAAAATTTATTTGGTGATATTTTGAGCGACGAGGCTTCTGTATTAGCAGGGTCATTAGGAATGCTTCCATCAGCGAGCCATGCGGAAAACGGGCCGTCTTTATATGAGCCTATTCACGGATCAGCGCCAGATATTGCAGGTAAAAATAAAGCGAATCCAATTGCGATGATGCGTTCAGTAGCGATGATGCTTGGGCAATCATTTGGATTAACGAGAGAAGGGTATGCGATTGAAGAGGCAATTTCTGCAGTTCTTCAATCTGGGAAATGTACAGCTGATATTGGGGGGAATGAGACGACAACTTCATTTACGAGGGCAGTTATTCAAGAAATGGAAGAGCAGGCACTAGTAGGGAGAGGAAGATAATGGGAAAAAGGTTACTAGATAAGCTTTGGGAAAGACATGTAGTTGTAACGAATGAAAATGGATTGGATTTATTATATATCGATCTTCATCTCGTTCATGAAGTAACGTCACCGCAAGCCTTTGAAGGCTTGCGGCTTGCAAATCGAACTGTTCGGAGACCGGAATTAACGTTTGCAACGATGGATCATAATATTCCAACGAAAGATGTTTGGAATATTACCGATCGCATTGCGAAGCAGCAATTGGATACACTTCGTGACAATTGTAAACAATTTAAGGTGCGATTAGCCGATATTGGTGATGAAGAGCAAGGAATCGTTCACGTTATAGGACCAGAACTTGGGCTCACACAACCGGGGAAAACGATTGTATGCGGTGATAGCCATACAGCAACCCACGGTGCTTTCGGTGCTTTAGCGTTTGGTATTGGTACGAGTGAAGTAGAACATGTATTAGCAACTCAAACGTTGTGGCAACGAAAACCGAAAGCGATGGGGATTGAATTAAAAGGAAAGTTACCGAAAGGCGTTTATGCAAAGGATATTATTTTGCATCTTCTCTCAAAGTACGGTGTAGCGGTTGGAACGGGGCATGTAATGGAATTCTACGGAGAGACGATTCGTGATATGGGTATGGAAGAGAGAATGACACTTTGCAATATGGCAATTGAAGGGGGAGCGAAAGCTGGCATCATTGCACCAGATGAGAAAACATTTTCTTATGTAAAAGGGCGTGAATATGCACCGAAAGACTATGAAACGTTTACGGGAAAATGGTCGGAGCTTTATACAGATTCAGATGCAATTTATGATTTACATATTTCGGTAGATGTTACGGATTTAGCACCGTATGTCACTTGGGGAACAAATCCTAGTATGGGTGTTCCTATTGATGAAAAATTACCAGAGAAGCATAACGAAAATGATGAAAGAGCATTTTCATATATGGGATTGAGCCCTGGGCAAAGTACGTTTGAAATTCCTGTTAAGCATGTCTTCATTGGTTCTTGTACAAATTCACGTTTATCTGACTTAGAAATTGCTGCATCTGTTGTAAAAGGGAAAAAGGTAAAAGAAGGTGTGCGAGCACTCGTTGTACCAGGATCAAAAAGTGTGAGAGAGCGGGCGATGCAAAAAGGCTTACATCGCATATTTGAAGAAGCGGGATTTGAATGGAGAGAGCCTGGATGTTCAATGTGTCTTGGGATGAATCCAGATCAAGTACCTGAAGGAGAACATTGTGCTTCTACTTCAAATCGTAATTTTGAAGGAAGGCAAGGGAAAGGAGCACGAACACATTTAGTAAGTCCAGCTATGGCTGCAGCAGCTGCGTTATATGGTCATTTTGTTGATATTAGAAAGGAGAGTTACGATGGAACCATTTCATATTCATAAAGGTACTGCCGCAGTACTTATGAATGATAACATTGATACAGATCAAATTATTCCGAAGCAATATTTGAAGAGAATTGAAAGGACGGGATTTGGAAAATATTTATTTGATGAGTGGCGTTACGATAATGAGCGCCATGAAAATCCTAATTTCCCCCTTAATGCACAAGAACGAAAAGGAGCAAGTATATTAATTACAGGTGATAATTTTGGATGTGGTTCTTCAAGAGAACATGCTCCGTGGGCGCTTGCGGATTATGGTTTCCGCGTTATTATCGCCGGAGGATTTGCAGATATTTTTTATATGAATTGTATGAAGAATGGTATGTTACCGATTGTAATGGATAAAGAGATGCGTGAACAACTTGCCAAAACGAATGCGAGAGATCAAATGGAAGTTGATTTAGAGAATGAAGTAATTATTACGAATACGCACAGGTTTCATTTTACAATCGAGAAAATGTGGAAAGAAAAATTATTAAATGGTCTAGATGAAATCAGCATTACAATGCAATATGAACAAGAAATTGAAGAGTATGAAAGAAAAGTAGCTTCACACTAACTAAAAGTAGAATATTCGAAATGTATTTACATTCGGAATTAACTGTTATATAATATGTAAAAAATCAGAGGAGAAAGGGAGTAAGTATTATGAATATCGTGCAATCTATTAAAATGCTTACAAAATTACATCATCATACATGAAACCCTTGAACCTAACGTGAAAACGTGTAGGCACAAGGGTTATTCCCGTTGTACCTACACTCTACTAAAGAGCCTTGTAGGTATTTTGTCTACAAGGCTCTTTTTATTTTCGGTTTGGGTGGATGGAATGGGCATAAATTAAAGAGGGAAGGGTGTGTGAATTCAGATGACAAAGTGGAAACGGGCAAATCCGAATGGAACGAGAGATTACTTATTCGAAGAATGTACGTTAATTGAAGAAGTGGAACAAAAATTAAGACGGACCTTTTTAGAGAGAGGTTATGAAGAAATAAGGACACCTACAATTGAATTTTATGATGTTTTTGCATTTCAAAACAGGCCGATAGATGAAGAAAAGATGTATAAATTTTTCGATGAAAAAGGACGGATTATCGTTTTACGCCCAGATATGACAATTCCTTTAGCAAGAGTAATTGGAACACAGAGAGGGGATATTCCTCTTAAAGTAACTTATAGCGGGAATGTATTTCGGGCGAATGAGTCCCTTACTGGGAAATATAATGAAATAGTACAAAGTGGTATTGAAATTATCGGGATTGAAAATGTAAGGGCTGAAATTGAATGTGTGATAAGCGTAATTCAAGCACTTCAAAAATTAAAGGTGCAATCTTTCACAATTGAGATTGGGCAAGTGCAGTTATATAAATGTATCGTAAAAAAGCTCCCCATTAATGATGAAGAAGAGAAGTTACTTAGAACGTATATTGAAAGTAAAAATTATGCCGGACTCTCACACTTTATAGAAGAAAAGAAATTAAATCGGTGTGATGAAACAGTAAGGTTACTTGAGAAACTACCAAGGTTATTCGGGAGTTTAGATGTTGTTGAGGAAGCAGAAAAACTCGCCTCAAGTAATGAAATGAAAATGGCCATTGCGAGAGTGAAAGAAATATATGAAACAATTGAACAGTTAGGATATGGCTCTTACATATCAATTGATTTAGGTATGGTTCAACATTTGGATTATTATACGGGTGTTATTTTCAAAGGGTATATATATGAAATTGGAGAAGAGATTGTTAGTGGCGGAAGATATGATGAGTTAATTGGAAATTTTGGAGAGATGACGCCAGCGGTTGGGCTCGCGGTGCAAGTAAATCAAATAGTTAAGGCACTTCAAGAGCAGCAAGAACCATATAAACGAAAGAGAATAGATATTATGATTCATTATGAGTTAAATAGATTAGCAGAAGCGGAAAGGTTACGAAATTTACTTCAAAAGGACGGGAAGAATGCCCAGTTATCTTTATTCTCTAATTTAAACGATACTTTTCAATTTGCAAACAAGAATAAAATAATGACAGTCGTTGAG
Organism: Bacillus mycoides; assembly: GCF_000832605.1. GTDB lineage: Bacteria > Bacillota > Bacilli > Bacillales > Bacillaceae_G > Bacillus_A > Bacillus_A mycoides. The sequence goes on along the minus strand of NZ_CP009692.1, from coordinate 4,348,123 downwards.
GCGAAGAGTGAGTCACTAGTGGAATATGTATGGAGAGAGAAATGGATCATCCAGAAAGAAGGGGAGGCTTCATGCGTAACATTCAAATTGCGTTAACGAAAGGAAGATTAGAAAAGCATGTTATTCCACTTTTTGAAAAAATTGGAATTGATTGTTCAGAGCTCAAAGATAAAGGAAGAAAACTTGTGTTTAAAAGTAAAAACACAAACATTTCATTTATTTTAGTGAAAGCGGTAGATGTTGCTACTTATGTAGAACATGGCGTAGCTGATATTGGAGTCGTTGGAAAAGATATATTAATGGAATTTGAGAAAGATATATATGAGATGGTCGATTTAGGAGTGGGCGTGTGTAAATTTTGTGTCGCTTCTATTCCTACGTATAATCCGAAGAGTTATCGAAAAAAACGAATTGCTACGAAATATCCGCACATTACTTCTACATATTTTCATGATAAAGGGGAGGATGTAGAAATTATTAAAATAGAAGGATCTGTAGAGATTGCTCCACTTCTAGGTTTGGCAGATGCAATTGTTGATATTGTTGAAACAGGAAAAACATTACAAGAAAACGGGTTAATTGTATTTGAGGAAATGTGCTCTATATCAGCTCGAATGATTGTGAATAAGGCTGCATTGAAAACTAAAAAAGACGAAATATTCTGCATTATAAATATGATGGAACAAGAAATTTTGTCAGGGAAATAGGGGGACTTTAAATGGAGATAGTTTTTGAAGATTTCCAAGAGGCTTTATCGAAAATAAAATTGCTACGAGAAAGCGCTCATATAATAGAAGAAACTGTTCAAAGAAGTGTAAGCGAAATTGTTCAAAACGTAAGGGAGAGTAAAGATGAGGCGTTATCGTTCTATACAAAAAAGTTTGATGGTGTAGAAATCAAAAATTTTCGTGTAAGTGCAGAAGAAATAAAACAAGCAAGTAGGTTTGTAGAACAAGCTTTTTTAGAAGCGTTAGAAGAGGCAAAGAAAAACATTGTCTCGTATCATGAAAAGCAAAAAAGACAATCTATGTTTGATTGCGTGAGTGAAGGGGTAATTAGAGGGCAGCTTATTCGTCCGTTAGAAAATGTAGGTGTATATGTGCCGGGCGGGACTGCTTCGTATCCTTCATCAGTATTAATGAATGTATTGCCAGCAAAACTCGCAGGAGTGAAAAAAATTGTAATGGTAACACCGCCGAAGCAAGGAGGAATTGATCCGCATATTTTAGCTGCTGCAAGTCTTGCAGGTGTAGATGAAATATATATGGCCGGTGGTGCTCAAGTAATTGCTGCTCTAGCATATGGAACGGAATCGATTCCTAAAGTAGATAAAATAGTTGGACCAGGGAATTTATATGTCGCGCTAGCGAAGCGAGAAGTATATGGGATAGTCAATATCGATATGATTGCTGGACCATCAGAAATTGTAGTTATCGCAGATGAAACAGGAAATGCCGAATATATTGCTGCTGATTTATTATCACAGGCAGAACATGACGAGAGGGCAACAGCTATTTGTATTACAACAAATATAAAGCTTGCTAAAGAAGTAGAAAGAGAAATAGAAAGGCAGCTAGAGACGTTGCCTAGAAGTGAAATCGCTCGTGAATCCATAAAAAGAAATGGAGCAATTTTTATTGTCCCTTCTTTAGAAGAGGCGTTTCAATTATCAAATGAAATCGCTCCAGAACATTTAGAGTTACACATAAAAGAGCCAATGAATGCTCTAGCTTATGTAAAGCATGCTGGATCAATTTTTCTTGGTCCATATGCACCTGAACCGCTCGGAGATTATTTGGCGGGGCCGAATCACGTATTACCGACAAGTGGAACGGCAAGATTTTTTTCTCCGTTATCCGTCGATGATTTCGTAAAAAAATCAAGCTTCGTTTCGTATACGGAAGAAGCGTTAAGAAGTGTACAGCATCATATTGTAGAACTTGCAAATAAAGAAGGTTTACATGCACACGCAAGAGCAATCCAAATTAGGTTTAAGGAGGAAGAATAATGCGCGAGTCTAGTCAAGTACGTGAGACGACGGAAACAAAAATTAAATTAAGTTTGCAACTTGATGAAAGTACGAATGTTTCTGTGCAAACAGGAGTTGGATTTTTTGATCATATGCTAACTTTATTTGCTAGACACGGAAGATTTGGTTTGCAAATTGAAGCTGAAGGTGATGTATTCGTTGATGCTCATCATACGGTTGAAGATGTTGGAATTGTACTCGGAACTTGCTTGAAAGAATCATTGCAAAATAAAGAGGGGATTAACCGTTACGGCTCAGCGTATGTACCGATGGATGAATCTTTAGGATTTGTCGCGATTGATATAAGCGGGCGCTCATATATTGTATTTCAAGGTGAATTAACAAATCCGAAGCTAGGGGATTTTGACACAGAATTAACGGAAGAATTTTTTAGAGCAGTTGCTCATGCTGCAAATATTACGTTACATGCTCGCATTTTATACGGAAGCAATACACATCACAAAATTGAAGCTTTATTTAAAGCGTTCGGTCGAGCGCTTAGAGAGGCAGTCGATAAAAATGCCAATATTAATGGTGTAAATTCAACGAAAGGGATGTTGTAATTGATTGCAATTATAGATTATGGAATGGGAAATATTCGTAGTGTGGAACAAGCATTAAAATATATTGGAACAGAGTACATCATAACGGATGATAAAAAAGAAATATTGAGAAGTGATGGAGTTATTTTACCAGGAGTAGGCACATTTCCGAAAGCGATGGGCGTTTTAGAAGAAAAAGATTTAGTATGTGTGCTAAAAGAAGTTGGGAGCTTAGGAAAACCGCTTCTGGGTATTTGCTTAGGAATGCAGCTTTTATTTGAAAAAAGTGAGGAACTACAAAATTGTAACGGATTAAATTTATTGCCAGGTGTTATTCGAAAGTTAAAAGTTCCTTATAAAATTCCACATATGGGGTGGAATGAATTAAAAAAAGAAGGAGAAATATCGCTTTGGAATGGAGTAGAGGACGGTTCTTTCGTATATTATGTCCACTCTTATTATGCAGATTGTCCGAATGAAATTGTGTATGGGGCAAGTGAATATGGAGTGAAAGTACCTGGTTTTGTAGCAAAAGGAAATATATTTGGCGCACAGTTTCATCCTGAAAAAAGTGGGGAAATTGGGATGCGAATGTTAAAAAATTTCAAAGGGGTGGTAGAAGCATGGAAATCTTCCCAGCTATCGATGTAAAAGAAGGACGATGCGTCAGGCTTTATCAAGGAGAGTTTAGTAAAGAAACGGTGATGAATGAAGATCCAGTCGCACAAGCAATCATATTTGAAAAACTTGGAGCGAAAATACTACACGTTGTTGATTTAGATGGAGCAATTGTTGGGGAGTCAGTAAATTTACCTGTCATTGAAAAAATATGCAAGGCGGTACGTATTCCAGTGCAAATTGGAGGAGGAGTTCGGTCACTCGCGGCAGTGGAGAAGTTGTTGTCAGTAGGTGTAGAAAAAGTGATATTAGGAACGGCTGCCCTTTACGATAAATTATTTTTAGAAGAAGCGGTTCGTCTATATAAGGAGCAAATCATAGTTGGAATTGATGCGAAAAATGGTTTCGTAGCAACGAGGGGCTGGTTAGATGTGTCTGAAATTTCGTACATCGATTTAGCGAAGCAAATGGAAAGTGTAGGTGTTCAAACGATTGTGTTTACGGACATTTCAAAAGATGGGACACTTGCAGGACCAAATTTTGAGCAATTAGAGTTACTGCAAAAAAGTGTGGGTATTCGTGTGATTGCATCTGGAGGTGTCGCATCTATTCAAGATGTGAAAAGATTAAATGATATGAACATATATGGCGTCATTATTGGGAAGGCACTTTACGAGAAAACGATTGATTTAGAAAAAGTGTTACAGGTAACAAAACTATGTTAGCAAAACGAATTATTCCATGTCTAGATGTGAAAGAAGGGCGGGTAGTAAAGGGTGTGAATTTTATAGGGTTACAAGACGTCGGTAATCCTGTTGAAATAGCCGCATTATATAATGATGCGGGAGCAGATGAAATCGTATTTTTAGACATTACTGCGACGCATGAAGGGCGAAAAACGATTATAGATGTTGTAGAACAAACAGCCTCAAAGGTGTTTATTCCTCTTACAGTTGGCGGGGGGATTTCAAGTGTTAAAGATATGTACAATTTACTAAGAGCTGGAGCAGATAAAGTTTCAATAAACTCAGCGGCAGTGAGAAATCCGAAGTTAATCCAGGAAGGTGCGGAACATTTTGGCTCACAATGTATTGTCGTAGCAATCGATGCTAGAAAAGTAGCAGAAGATAAATGGAATGTATACGTAAATGGCGGAAGACTTAATACGGGAATGGATGCAATCGAATGGGCGAGACGCGTTGCCCAGCTCGGAGCAGGAGAAATTTTGTTGACGAGTATGGATGCAGATGGAACGAAAAACGGATATGATCTTCGTTTAACTGGAGCAATTTCAAACAGCGTTTCTGTTCCAGTAATCGCATCAGGTGGATGTGGTCATGTGGATCACATTATAGAAGTATTTCAAAAGACAACAGTTGATGCAGCATTAGCGGCATCAATCTTTCATTATGGTGAAGCGACTGTACAAGATGTAAAGAGAAAATTAAGAGAAGCAAACGTTGAGGTGCGGTTATGAAACCTAATTTTGCAAAAGGATTGATACCAGCTGTTGTTATCGAGGAAGATACGAAAGAAGTTTTAATGTTAGCTTATATGAATGAAGAAGCGTATGACAAGACGCTGGAAACGAAAAGAACATGGTTTTATTCCCGTTCGAGACAATCGTTATGGAATAAAGGAGGTACATCGGGAAATGTCCAATATGTGCAATCACTTTATTTAGACTGTGATCAAGATGCAATCGTTGTTGTCGTAAAGCAAGTAGGGCCTGCTTGCCATACGGGAGAAAAAACGTGTTTTCACTACAAAATTATATAGGGGGATACATATGGAAGATATCCTTAAGTTATTATTTGAAACAATTGAAGAACGAAAGAAAAATCCACTCTCTGAATCATATACGAATTATTTATTTTCAAAAGGTGAAGATAAAATTTTAAAGAAAATTGGTGAGGAGTGCACCGAAGTAATTATTGCGTCTAAAAATAATGATAAAGAAGAAATAGTAAAAGAAATGGTTGATGTGTTCTATCACTGTTTTGTTCTATTAGCCGAAAAAAATATTCCATTAGAAGATGTCATGCAAGAAGTGAAAGAAAGAAATGGAAAGCTTTCGCGAGTAGGGGACAGAAGAGAAATAGATACATTATAAGGGGGAATATGGATGAAAGTGGACTATCACATTCATTTAGAAGAAGGGCCATATTCAATAGGGTGGCTAGCTAAAATAAATGATGAGCTACAATATTTTGAACCGCTTAAAGAAGAAAAACATTCTATGGAATGGCTTATGAAAACACAAGAACGCCTGCAAAGACGTGTGAAGGAAGGTCCATTTACAGCGAAATGGATTGATTTATATTTAGAAGAAGCTGTGCGAAAAGGTATAAAAGAAGTTGGTATTGTCGATCATTTATATCGTTTTCATGAAGCGAAAGGATATTATGAAAAGCATGTAGATATTAGTGATTCTAAGCTTGGTCGCCTGCAAAAAGAATGGTTAGATCAAGTAAGAGTAACGTCTATTTATGATTTTACAAAGGCGATTGAAGAGGCAAAAGAGCGATGGAGTAAACGAGGGATAACGCTCAAACTTGGAATTGAAGCGGATTATTTTATCGGGGGTGAACAAGAGTTAAAAGGTTTACTAGCATTAGGAGACTTTGATTATGTAATCGGTTCGGTCCATTTTATAGATGGATGGGGATTTGATAATCCAGATACGAAAGAGTATTTTGGTACGCATGAGTTACATACTTTATATCACACGTTTTTCGCTACAGTTGAAAGTGCTGTTCGTTCCGAGCTTTTTGATATTATAGCTCACCTCGATAACATAAAAGTATTTAATTATCGATTGAATGAGAATGAACAGCTTTCTTATTATAAGGAAATTGCTTGTGCGTTAGTGGAAACAAATACAGCAACAGAAATAAATGCGGGATTGTACTATCGATATCCTGTGCGCGAAATGTGCCCAAGTCCGCTTTATTTACAAGTATTAGCTAAACATGGAGTTCCGATTACTCTATCCTCAGATGCCCATTATCCGAATGATTTAGGAAAGTATGTGGAAGAGAATATAAAGACATTACGCAATCATGATATTTCTCACATAGCTACATTTACGAAACGAGTAAGAACGATGAGATTGCTTGAAGAAGAAGGAATAATTTCAAAATGAAACACGATTTTTTGATGAAAATCACCCTTTTTGTTCAAAATAAGAAAGAATGAAAAGGAGGATGAAAAATGGCGAAACAACAAAATAAACAAAACGTACAAGCGGCAGATCAAGCCTATACTTCTGAAACAAATAATACTGCTAACTCAGTTATTGAGGAACAAATTAGCGATACAGTTGCAGAAGGAACAATCGATGCGAAGCTTGGGAAAGAATCGCAAGAAAAAGCGTAAGAAGAGGGGAGAGTTGCATCTCCTCTTTTTTTATGGAGAAGTGTCGATTTTCAAAACTATAATCAAATTCCTTGGTTTTTATATGTAGATTTCTTACAATGAAATATAAGAGATATCATATTTTGTATAGAAGAGGTGTTAGTAGTGGCGAAAATATTAGTAGCAGGGAAAATTCCAGAAATCGGATTAGAATTATTGAAAAATCATGATGTAGAAATGTACAATAAAGAAGAATTAATTAGTGTAGAAGAGTTAGCAGAACGTGTAAAAGATAAAGATGCACTTTTAAGCTTACTTTCTACGAAGGTATCGAAAGAGGTTATTGACGCAGCACCAAACTTGAAAATTATCGCAAATTATGGTGCTGGTTACGATAATATTGATTACACATATGCTGGAGAAAAGGGTATTGCTGTTACAAATACGCCGAAAGTATCTACAGAGGCAACAGCAGAATTAACGTTTGCACTGCTTTTAGCAGCGGCACGTAGAATTCCTGAAGGGGATACCTTATGTCGTACAACTGGATTTAACGGCTGGGCACCATTATTTTTCTTGGGTCGTGAAGTGCACGGTAAGACAATTGGAATCATTGGCCTCGGAGAAATTGGGAAGGCAGTTGCAAAGCGTGCGAGAGCATTTGGAATGAATGTTTTATATACAGGACCAAATCGAAAGCCTGAAGCTGAAAGTGAACTGGAAGCAACATACGTAACGTTAGAAGAATTATTACAAACAGCGGACTTTATTACAATTAACTGTGCTTATAATCCGAAATTACATCATATGATTGATGAAGAACAGTTTAAAATGATGAAGAAAACAGCATATATTGTAAATGCTTCACGTGGACCAATTATGCATGAATTTGCACTTGCTCATGCACTAAAAACAAATGAAATTGAAGGTGCAGCTCTTGACGTGTTTGAATTTGAACCGAAAATTACAGAAGAGCTAAAAGGATTAAAGAATGTGGTGCTTGCTCCTCACGTAGGAAATGCAACATTCGAAACACGTGATGCAATGGCTGAAATGGCAGTAAGAAATATTTTAGCTGTATTAAATGGTGAAGAACCTGTAACACCTGTAAATCAAAAAGTATTAGTTACAAAATAAAAAAGAAACCTTCCGAAATACGGAAGGTTTTTTTATTTTTCTTTATTCGCTTTTTTAGAAGGTCTTTGTCTAATAAATTGAGATAACATATACAAAATGTATAGTGGAATAGCAATGAATAAGAAAACAGAAATGTTGCCAAAACTTGTTTGGTACATTGTGATAATAATTCCAACTAAAAATAGTGTAATAATTATGCTATATCGTGGAATTGGTACATCTTTTAAACTTGGGATACGAACACGGCTCACCATTAAAAATGCGAACGTTACAAATACGGTAATGAGAACGATTTTTGGAATGGTATGTGAAAATAATGTTAAGAAAGCAACAAGCCCTCCTGCTGCGGTAATCGGAACTCCAGTGAAATATTTCATAGAAGTAGAAGATGGTGTTACATTAAATCGTGCTAAGCGATATGCTCCGAACAGAGGGAATAATCCCGCTATGTATAGTCCAATGATTCCGTAGTTGGAAAAAGATGTGTAATACATTAAAACAGCAGGTGCTGCGCCAAATGTTACAACATCCGCGAGTGAATCAAGCTCTTTTCCCATTTGTGAATCAACGCGTAATAAACGAGCGACACGACCATCAAGACTATCTAACATCATCCCGATCAGTACTAAAATAGCAGCTGATTTATAATATCCTAAAGATGCATAGCCGATTGACAAAAATCCGCTATATAAATTCCCGAGCGTAAATAAGTTTGGAATAGCTGCTCTATACAAAATCTGATCCCTTGCTTTCTGTTATAAATTCTTAATTAGTGTATGAAAGTTTACTTATTTTATCATACCATAAATTTCTTTCTCATACGAAAAAAATTCCCAATTTGTGAAAGATTGTATAGAAGAGAAATTTGAAAAATAAGTAAAAAAAGGAAGCAACTTTTGTGAAGTTGCTTCCTACACTATTCAAATTTCGTTGTCATCGTTCCGGTTTTATATCGATTGTTAGGATCAAATCTTAATAAATCTCCATAAATGAGTTTGTCGGATAATTTTAATTCTGTTTTTGCTTTTTCAATATAAGGCTGACATAGTGTTAAATCAGCTTCTTCACCTGTGCTTCTTTTATAGCACATATTTTTTGTATAAACATAATCTTCCGAAACAAAACTGCCGTCCCGCATTACCATAAGAGGGTCTTTTTCTTTCGTAAATAAGTCTGTTCCAAATTCTACGGATTGATTTGTTTTAATACCAAGTAAATGAAGTAACGTTGGTTTAATATCAATTTGACCAGATACTTTAGAGATGACTTTTCCTTCTTGGCCAGGCACATGAATAATGAGAGGGACGCGTTGTAATTGCATAGAATCAAACGGTGTAATAGCGTCTTTCACAAGGAACTGAGCCATAGCTGCATTATGGTTTTCAGAAATGCCGTAATGATCACCATAAATGACAATAACGGAATTATCATATAGTCCTTCGTCTTTCAATTGTTTAATAAATAATTTAAGAGCTTCATCCGTGTAACGAACGGTTGGGAAGTAGCGATTTAAAACACCACTTTCGGAATTAAATTCATCAACATATTGATCTTCTGGATTTAGAAGAAATGGAAAATGGTTTGTTAACGTAATAAATTTTGTATAGAACGGTTGTGGTAAAGATTTTAACTTTGGAATAGATTGCTCAAAGAACTCTTTATCTTTTAATCCCCAACCGACAGACATTTGTTCCGTTCCTACGTAATCATTTAAATTAAAGTAACGATCATATCCAAGCGCAGGATACATTACGTCACGATTCCAAAACGTTTTATCGTTTGAATGGAAGACAGCAGAAGAATATCCGTATTTCTTTAATTGTTCTGGTGTGGCAGTGTATTCATTTGTTGCATGAGTAAAGAATACAGAACCACGGTCTAACGGATAAAGGGAATTTTCAACGATAAATTCAGCATCAGAAGTTTTACCTTGTCCCGTTTGATGATAGAAGTTATCGAAATAAAAACTATCTTTAATAAACTCATTTAAAAATGGAGTAATCTCTTTTCCATTTATTTTTTTATTAATAACAAAACTTTGTGTAGATTCCATTGAAATTAAAATTACATTTTTACCCTTTGCAGCTCCAAATAAGTTTTTATCAACTTGTTTATCTTTTGAGTCTGTATAGTTTTTAATTTCAGAGAACCCGTCTCCACTTGCAAATACACGCTCAGCTGAAGACTTAGATTGAAGTGTAATATCAAATAGATGATATGTGTATAACCCTAAATTTTTCACGACAGTTTGACGATCAAACGAGCGTGAGAACATTTGTGGTTTATATATAACTGAAACAACAATTTGTAGTGCTAATAATACTGTTACACCGCTAAAGAAAGTTCGCTTCTCAGAGCGAGAAAGGGGTGTTTTATCACCAAATGATGGGAATTTACGCGAAATAAACATTAAAATAATTGCGTCTGCAAATAAAAGTAATGTTTTATACGTAAAGAGTTCTTTTATACTCGTCCCTAAGTCAGCCATATTATTTGTTTGGAATAAAACAGGGAAAGTAACAAAATCGTTATAGAATCCGTAAAACATTGCATTTCCAAATAAAATAAATGACAGTATAAAACTAATTACAATAATAATTCGGTTTCGGTACTTAGATGCAAGTAAAGCGAAACCAAAAAATAAAAGTAACGAAGCTAGTGGGTTAATAAAAAGCATAAACTCTTCAAAGAAGTTATCAATTCTAATATCAAATGCTAGCTTGTACACAATATATGTTTTTATCCATAATAAAACGACTGCAACTAGTGCAAATCGCAGTTTTGGAAACAGATTTTGTAGCATAATATACTCCTCTCCTAAAAGCATGACGGTTCTTGTGAGCCGGTTTGATTAGCGCCTCATTTTATATATACGAACAGTCCTTTGTTATTATGTTTATTATACTATGAGTATCATTATACGAAAATAAAAGAGAGTTGTGGGCTTTTTTATAATAATTGAGTAGAAAAAGGGCAGTGGGAGACAATAAAACGGAGTTTCTATGTATGATAATTATCGTGCGCAAAAAGAATCGAGTAATAAAACGGAGGTTATAATGCGAAAATTATTATATTTTATAGTATGCAGTAGTGTTATACTTTTTGCTTCACCGAGTGTGTCGGTAGCACAATATGATGCACCCCTTATGGAAGATGCCCTTTATTCTGTTTTATTTCCAAAAATAAATAAGTCAATTGAAAAACAATATGGGAGCTTGAAGCCTTATCAATGTCCTAAAATTATTAGTTTAAAAAAAGTGTATAGTGGTACATATTTATTTCAAGCGAGTATTGAAGTAACGAAGTATGAACAGGTTGGTGGGAAAATTGTTCCACCATTTGAGAAGGTAACGATTACATTTAATAACGAAGAGGGCGAATGGGAAGTGACAAAGGTTTCAGTAAAGCGCTTACCAAATGATACGAAATTAAACTGTAAAAAAACAATATAAAAAATTGTTTGACAAATAAAATGGTCCTTTGGTATTGTTAATAGCAACAATTAGATGTTTGAAAATTAAATAGACTTACCTCATCTACTCTCAAAGGTAGAGGCCGCGATAGGAAAGAGTAAGCTATGGGAGATTTAATGGAATCTGTGATCATAGGTTGAAAGGGACTATTGCCGAAATATAAGAATAACCATCTTATTCATATATTGGGACTGCATTGAATAAATGTAGTACTGTCATAAGATTTATTTTATGAAGAGCTATTTGGAGATGTTGATGCGGTTTCTTATTTTGAGGAGATAACAACTCGTTTATTTTTTCAATATATATTTTTCCTAATAAGAAACGCGTGTGAACATTGTTCCGCGCGTTTTTTGTCTATCTAAAAGCGTGCTGCAATGAATAGAAGATTGGGGTTATGAGTTTTAGAGGAAATAAGGGAGGAATTCAAATGTATTTACACGGCACAAGCCGAATCAATGGGCAAGGACACTTAGAAATTGGTGGGTGCGATACGACGCAGCTAGCAAAACAATACGGAACACCACTTTATGTATACGATGAAGAGTCTATTCGAGGAAAGTGCCGCGCGTTTCATCGTGCTTTTAAAGAAAGTGGTTTCTCTTATCAAGTAGCATATGCAAGCAAGGCGTTCTTGTGCATGGAGATGTGCCGAGTAGCTCGTGAAGAGAATATGTCTTTAGATGTTGTTTCTGGAGGAGAATTATATACTGCGCTCCAAGCTGGTTTTCCGGCATCGCGTATTCATTTTCACGGAAATAATAAAACAGAAGAAGAAATGATTATGGCTCTTCAGGCGAATATCGGTTGTTTTGTAGTAGATAATTTCTTAGAATTAGAAATTTTACATGATTTAGCAATGCAACATGGGAAATTTGTGAACATATTAATCCGTGTAACGCCTGGAGTAGAGGCACATACACACGAATATATAACAACAGGTCAAGAGGATTCGAAATTTGGGTTTGGTGTTTCAAATGGTCAAGCGATGCAAGCAATTGAGCTTGCCTTGCAAAAATCAAATTATAATGTGCTAGGAATTCACTCGCACATCGGATCACAAATATTTGAAACGGCTGGATTTGTTCGAGCAATTGAAGTACTCCGCCAATTTTTAGAAGAAGTGAGAGAGCGAACACATTATGTGATGAAAGTATTAAATGTGGGCGGAGGTTTCGGTATACGTTATACGGATTCAGATACACCGTTAACACTTGAAACGTATGTGCACGCTGTAACAAGTACGATAAGAGAACAATTTACATTATGTGAATATCCGCTTCCAGAAATATGGATTGAACCAGGTCGTAGTATTGTAGGTGATGCTGGAACAACACTTTATACAGTCGGAGCGGTGAAAGAGATTCCTGGCATTCGGAAATATGTTTCAGTCGATGGTGGAATGACAGATAATTTAAGACCAGCGCTATACGGAGCCCGTTATGAGGCGATGTTGGCGAATCGAGGGAATGATGAGAATGAGGAACTCGTTTCGATTGCTGGGAAATGCTGTGAAAGTGGAGATATGCTGATTTGGGATATTAACTTACCGCAAGTTGCTTCTTCTGATTTACTAGCAATTTCTTGCACGGGGGCATATGGGTACTCGATGGCGAATAATTATAATCGTATTCGTAGACCAGCTGTCGTCTTTGCAAAAGGCGGGACGTCACAAATTGTCGTAGAACGTGAAACATATGAAAATATCATTGGGAACGATCGCATACGTATTAAAGAGCTGGTGTGAATGAGAAAGAAGGAGTTGTCTAGTAAAGGCAGCTCCTTTTAAAAAAATAAAAATAATTAAATATATCGGAAAACTAGGATTGAAAAAAATCAGAATTGTGATAAAATACAAATACAAAGCTTATCAAGAGAAGCTGAGGGAACTGGCCCTACGAAGCTCGGCAACCTGCTTATAGAAAGCAAGGTGCTAAATCCAGCAAAATGGAATCCATTTTGAAAGATAAGGTAAAATATATTACCGAACAGTCTTTTCGAAATGGGAAAGATTTTTTTTATGAATAAAAAGGGGGGCTGTTTGCGTGAGCGTACGGGAGCATTTTGATGAAGTATCTGAGAAAATTCAAGCGATGCTTGCTGATATGAAATATGGTTCCATTACAATTGTTGTGCAAGATGGAAAAGTGATTCAATTAGAAAAAAGTGAAAAGGTTCGTTTAAAGTAAAAAGCGCTGACTAGAAAAACTAGAGGCGGTTTTAATCTATTTTTAATAGGTTAAAGCCGTCTTTTTGCTTTTACAGGGGGAAAAAACATGTTGACGTACGAAACGTGGAAAGAAAATAGTGTTTCATTTTCTGAAGAAGATGAAACGAAAGGCGCGCTATCAGTATTAAGTTGGGCTTATAACGAATATAAAGATGAAATTGTATATGCATGTAGCTTTGGGGTGGAGGGAATGGTTTTATTGCATCTTATAAACCAAGTAAATCCATCTGCTAAAGTTGTATTTTTGGATACAAATGTTCATTTTCAAGAAACATACGAATTAATTAAGAAGGTACGCGAGAAATTTCCTTCATTAAATATTATAGAAAAACAGCCAGAACTTACACTCGATGAACAAGCGAAGCTTCATGGAGAGAAGTTATGGGAAAGTAATCCGAATCTTTGCTGTAGTATTAGAAAAATTTTACCGTTAGAAAAATCATTAGCAGCGGAAAAAGCGTGGATATCAGGCTTAAGAAGGGAACAATCAGAAACGCGTAAGCATACACAGTTTATAAATCAAGATCGTCGTTTTCAATCTATTAAAGTTTGTCCACTCATTCATTGGACTTGGAAAGAAGTTTGGCGATATGTATATAAACATAGTTTGCCGTATAACCCATTGCATGATGTTGGCTATCCGAGTATTGGGTGTGAGAAATGTACATTACCTGTAGGTGATGGTGGCAACTCAAGAGATGGAAGATGGGCTGGGAAAATGAAGACGGAATGTGGCCTTCACTTTCAATGAGATAGATTTTGAAATAAAGCTAAGAAGGGATATAAGAAGATGAGTACAACAAATGAATTAGTAAACCGCATTGATGAAACATATGAAATATCGAACATTGTAAAGGAAATCGAGATAGACAAAATTGCACTTAGTGATTTAGAACTTTTGGCGACAGGAGGATATAGCCCTCTTACAGGATTTTTAGGGAAGAGAGATTATGATTCAGTAGTAGAAACGCTTCGTTTAGCAAATGGTAGCGTATGGAGTATACCAATTACATTGCCGGTAACAGAGGAAGTAGCAGAGGGACTGAAAGCTGGAGAGGAAGTAAAACTTGTTAACGATGGAAATGTATATGGTGTTATTCAAATAGAAGATATTTTTGTACCTGATAAAGAAAAAGAAGCGTTACTTGTATATAAAACGACGGATGAAGCTCATCCAGGAGTAAAGAAATTATATGAACGACCAAACGTTTACGTTGGAGGAGCTATTATTCTTACAAAACGTTTTGGGAATAATCCATTTCCTTCTTATCATTTAGATCCAATTGAAACGAGAGAAGAATTTAAAAAACGCGGTTGGAAAACAGTAGTTGGATTTCAAACGAGAAACCCAGTACATCGTGCCCATGAGTATATTCAAAAATCTGCCCTTGAAATTGTAGATGGTCTCTTTTTAAATCCGCTCGTTGGGGAAACGAAGTCAGATGATATTCCTGCTGATGTAAGGATGGAAAGCTATGAAGTATTACTTCAAAACTATTATCCGAAAGATCGTGTCTTTTTAGGTGTATTTCCTGCAGCAATGCGTTATGCAGGACCAAGGGAAGCGATATTTCATGCACTAGTAAGAAAGAACTTTGGTTGTACCCACTTTATTGTAGGGCGTGATCATGCTGGGGTAGGGGACTATTACGGAACATATGAAGCGCAGGAAATCTTTACGAATTTTACAGTAGAAGAGTTAGGGATTACGCCGTTATTTTTTGAACATAGTTTTTACTGCACGAAATGTGAAGCAATGGCTTCAACGAAAACATGTCCGCATGGAAAAGAAGACCGTGTCATCTTATCGGGTACGAAAGTACGAGAAATG
Source organism: Bacillus mycoides (assembly GCF_000832605.1). GTDB lineage: Bacteria > Bacillota > Bacilli > Bacillales > Bacillaceae_G > Bacillus_A > Bacillus_A mycoides. The sequence goes on along the minus strand of NZ_CP009692.1, from coordinate 4,332,906 downwards.
TTAAGGAATGGTGAGATTCCGCCAAGTACATTTAGTCGTAAAGAAGTAGTGGAAGTGCTAATTAAAGGTTTGAAAAAAGAAGTAGTAACAGAATAGGGAGAGAATAAGATGGATACGAATATTACTTGGCATACAGCTTCTGTTTCAAAAGATGAGAGAAGAGTGAAGAATGGGCATCACAGTTTTGTAGTTTGGTTTACTGGTTTATCAGCTTCGGGTAAATCTACAGTAGCGAATGCGGTTGCTCGTAAACTATTTGAAAAGAATATAGGAAATTATGTGCTAGATGGGGATAATATTCGGCACGGTTTAAATAAAGACTTAGGTTTTTCTGAAAGTGATCGTATGGAAAATATAAGACGTATTGGCGAAGTGGCGAAGCTATTTGTAGATCAAGGTACTGTTGTTCTTACAGCGTTCATTTCACCATTTCAAGTAGATCGAAAACAAGTTAGGGATTTATTAGCGGCAGATGAGTTTATAGAAGTGTTTGTAAAATGTCCAATTGAAGAGTGTGAAAAACGTGATCCAAAAGGGTTATACAAAAAAGCGAGACAAGGTGATATTAAAGAGTTTACTGGTGTTGATTCACCGTATGAGGAACCAAAACAAGCAGAATTAATTGTAGAAACGCACAAGTATTCTATTGAAGAATGTGCAGAACAAATCGTGAAATACTTACAAGAGCGTAGTTTTATATAGGGGGATAAAAGATGAGTTATGAAAAAGTGTGGGCTAATAATGAAAAATTGAATCCGTCCGAGAAAAAGAAATTAGAAAAAGATGGATTAGAAATCTTTAATGATATTCCTTACTATGCGGAGAATGGATTTGAATCTATTCCGAAAGAAGAGTGGGACGCTTTTAAATGGGCAGGATTGTATTTGCAAAGACCAAAAGAAGCGGGCTATTTTATGATGCGTGTCAACATTCCTTCTGGAATTATTACAAATGCGCAGGCAGAGGTGCTGGCTTCCATTGCTGAAGATTATGGGCGTGATGTGTTAGATATTACGACAAGACAGGCGATTCAGTTTCATTGGTTAGAAATTGGGCAAATTCCGGATATTTTTAAGAGGTTAGTTAGAGTTGGTTTATCTTCAGCGGGGGCATGCGGTGATATTACGCGTAATATCACAGGAAATCCACTTGCTGGAATTGATGCGAATGAACTATTTGATACAACATCGATTGTTAAAGAAATATACGATTACTTCCAACATAATGAAGAGTTTTCTAATCTACCACGTAAATTCAAAATGTCTATTAGTTCTAACATTTATAATTCAGCAAATGCAGAGATTAACTGTGTGGCGTTTACACCTGCTACGAAAGAAATAAATGGTGAGGAAAAGGTTGGGTTTCATATAAAAATAGGCGGAGGATTATCAGCTCGTCCGTACTTAGCGGAAGAATTAGATGTATTCGTTTTACCAGAAGAAGTGAAGGCAGTGTCGATTGCAATTGCTACTATATTCCGTGATTTTGGATATCGTGAAAAACGCCACTTAGCACGTTTGAAATTTCTTGTCGCTGACTGGGGCGCTGAGAAATTTAAAGAGAAACTAGTAGAATACACAGGCCCATTGCAAAGTAAAGGGGAAAGTGCTCTCAAAGGCTGGAATGCAGGATACTTTTATGGCGTTCAAGATCAAAAACAAGCAGGATTAAAGTATGTCGGCTTTAATGTACCAGTAGGGCGTTTACACGCAGAGGAAATGTTTGAGATTGCAAGAATTGCAAAGAAATATGGAAACGGGCAAATTCGAACTTGTAACTCTCAAAACTTCATTATTCCGAATGTTCCGCCAGAAAATGTTGCAGGATTATTAAGTGAACCGTTGTTTGAAGCAATTTCAGCAAATCCGAAATCGTTTATCGGTCATGCGGTTTCATGTACTGGCATTGAGTATTGCAATCTTGCGTTAGTAGAAACGAAAGAAAGATTACGCAAAATCGCAGAGTACTTAGATACACAAATTGCACTCGATGTTCCAGTTCGAATTCATATGGTAGGATGCCCGAACTCATGTGGTCAACGTCAAATTGCTGATATTGGTTTGCAAGGGATAAAACTGAAAACGAAGGAAAAGGGAATCGTTGAGGCGTTTGAAATATATGTGGGCGGAACACTATTAGACGGAGGAGCATATAACGAAAAGTTAAAAGGGAAAATAGATGGAGAAGATTTGCCGGATGTTCTCGTGTCCTTTTTAAGTTATTTCCAAAAGAATAAATTACTAGCCGAAACGTTTTATGATTTCGTAGGACGTGTTGGAGTGGAAGAATTACAAATTGTACTAAATCGTGTATTAGAAGAAGTAATAGCATCTTAGGAGGGGGCAATATGGACTTATATCGATTTGAAGCTGTATTAGTAAATAGTATTGTTCCAATTGTTGTCGTTGCTCAGAGTGAAGAACAGGCATTTAAGCTTGCGGAAATTGAGCTTGAAAAACATTTTTTACCGTTACCAGAAGTGAAAGAGATTTCTTTGTTTGAAAAAAAGAAGATTCGAAAAGGGGCGGCATTTGTTATTCATGAGTAGAGAACATGTAATACGAAATAATAGTAACTTCCATTCGTGATTAAGAGTGGAAGTTTCATTTTATAGTAGAAATGAGGAGAGATTATGGGGAAGGTTTATATCGTCGGGGCGGGTCCTGGTGATCCGGATTTAATTACTGTTAAAGGGTTGAGATGCATCGAGAAGGCTGATGTTATATTGTACGACCGTCTCGTAAATAAAGAATTGCTTTCTCATGCAAAGCCTGAAGCGGATTTAATTTATTGCGGGAAACTCCCAAATTATCACACGATGAAGCAAGAGACAATTAACACATTTCTTATTAAATATGCGAAAAAAGGAAAAGTTGTAACGAGACTTAAGGGCGGAGATCCATTTGTATTTGGAAGAGGTGGAGAAGAAGCTGAAGCGTTAGCGAAGCAAAGTATCCCATTTGAAATTATTCCTGGTATTTCAGCTGGTATAGCTGCTCCTGCTTATGCTGGAATTCCAGTAACGCATCGCGATGCAAGTGCAAGTTTTGCTGTTGTGACAGGGCACCGGAAAGAAGGGGCTGAAGAGGAAGTGAAGTGGGAAAGTTTAGTGAAAGGTGTAGATACATTAGCGGTCTATATGGGGGTTAGTAATTTACCTTACATATGTGAACAACTAATAAAACATGGAAAAGATCAAAGTACACCTGCCGCTATCATTGAGTGGGGAACGACATCTATGCAGCGTACTGTTACAGCGACGTTAGGAACAATTGTAGATGTTGCCAAAAAAGAACGAATTCAAAATCCAAGTATGATTGTTATTGGAGAAGTTGTCCGTTTTAGAGAAAAGATACATTGGTTTGAGAAACAAACGGAAAATGCATATCAAGTAAGCGGAGTATTGTAAAGTGAAGGCTGTTATATATATATGTCATGGAAGCCGTTTGAAAGCAGCAAAAGAAGAAGCGGTTGCATTTATTACGTCATGTATGAACCGTGTAGAGGCAAATATTCAAGAAATTTGTTTTTTAGAGCTAGCGAATCCTTCTATTGAAGAAGGATTTCGTACATGTGTGAAGCGTGGTGCTACAGAGATTGTCGCTATTCCTGTTTTTTTATTAGCGGCAGGACATGTAAAGAAAGATATTCCGTTTGAATTACGAAAGTTAAACGAGGAATATCCGGATATCAAAATAGTGTATGGTAATCCATTTGGTGTATCAGAAGTGCTTGTAAAAGCGGTATATAACGGAAGTGGTATTAAAGACTATAAAGAAGAAGTAACACTTTTGCTCGTTGCAAGAGGGAGTAGTGATCCGGAAACTTTACAAGACATAAAGTGGATTTCTTCTTTATTTCAAAAAGAAGAGAACATTAAAGAGGTGGAAGTTTGTTATTTAGCAGCCGCGGAGCCGAAGTTTGATGAGAGGTTGAAAGAAATTGTAGAACAAAAAGAACGGAACATTGTTGTGTTACCTTACTTATTATTTACAGGCTTACTCATGAAACATGTTGAGAAAGAAGTGCGTCAATATGAGTCGGAAGAGATAAAAATAAGTCCCTATTTAGGAAAGAATGTAGCGTTTCGAGAGATGTTAATTCAGAAAACAGAGGAAATATTGAAGGGAGATCAATATGTATCCACTTACAGTGCGAGTTGATAAGAAACGTGTTGTTGTCATTGGTGGAGGGAAAGTAGCGGGGTTTAAAATTATTCCTTTACTAAAACAAGGTGCGGATATAGTTGTGGTAAGTACAGAATTAGATGCAAATTTAGTGAAACTTGTAGAAGAAAAGCAAATTCGTTGGTATCAAAGAGAGTATGAGAAAAGTGATATTAAAGATGCTTTTTTAGTAGTTGCAGCGACTAGTGATTCGGTACTAAATGAACAAATTGCTGAAGATGTCTCGGTAAATCAATTGGTAAATGTTATTACGAATCCGGAAAGTGGAAATGTTCATTTTCCGGCGGCGTTTCATCGTGGTTTGCTTAATGTAGCTGTTTCTACAGGAGGAGCAAGCCCGAAATTGGCGAAAAAAATTCGTGACGATATCGCAAATAAATATGATGAGACATATGAAGCGTATCTTAATTTTTTATATGAAGTAAGAATAAAAGTGAAAGAATTACAAGTAGATAAGCGGCAGAGAAATATACTATTACAAGAAGTATTAAAGTCAGTATATGTTCTAAATGGAGAAAAAAGAGAATTGTTTTTACAAGAATTAGAGAGAAAGGTTCATATAGGATAATGAATAAATTGTGCTTTACAACTATAAGAATATAATTTATAATCACAAGTAACTTCAATAGATGAAATCGATGAGCAAGAAGAGTACGTATATTTGATGCGTTCAGAGAGCTGGGGTAAGGTGTGAGCCCGGTACGATAAAATATACAGAATGGGCTTGCGAGAGGTATGCTGAACATTGCAGTAGGCAACCCGGGTTCCGCCGTTAAAAGGATAGAGTATCGGAATTTTCCTGTACTTGAACAAGTGGGATTTATCAATCCAATTGAGGTGGTACCACGGTATTTATATTACATATATCGTCCTCTACATGCATATTTGCGTGTAGGGGACTTTTTTATTTTCTAAAGGAGGTGTGCGAGTATGAAATGAAAGTGTATAATTGGTAAAAGTTTAAATATTCAGAAAAGGAGAAATTATAATGAAAGAAACACAGCAATGGACGTCGAAAATAGGCTTTGTACTCGCAGCAGCGGGAGCCGCAGTAGGTCTTGGGGCAATATGGAAGTTTCCATATGTTGCAGGTAATGGAGGGGGAGGCGCGTTCTTCCTTGTATTCTTACTATTAACTTTATTTATTGGTATGCCTCTTCTTGTAGCTGAATTTGTTATTGGCCGTAGTACTCAAAAAGAGGCAGTTACAGCTTATAAAGTATTAGTACCAAATAGCAAGTTATATCCTTGGATTGGTCGTATGGGGGTTGTTATTTGTTTTAGCGTACTATCTTTTTATAGTGTTGTAGGTGGATGGATTTTACTTTATTTATACTATAGTGTCACAGGTAGTTTCTGGAACGGAGTAGTCGATTATGGGCAATTGTTTGCTGAAACAATTGCAAATCCAGTAAGTGCGATTGGGGCGCAATTCATTTTTATGCTTTGTACCATTTTTGTTGTTAGTAAAGGTGTGGAAAAAGGCATAGAAAAGGCAAGTAAGTACATGATGCCGCTATTATTCATTTTATTTATTGCTATCATTATTCGTGCGTTAACACTTGATGGTGCTATGGCTGGGGTAGAGTTCTTCTTAAAACCAGATTTTTCAAAGCTTACAGCAGATACGATTTTATATGCGATGGGACAATCTTTCTTCTCACTAACGGTAGGTGCCTCGGTAATGGTAACGTATAGTTCGTATTTAAAGAAAGAAGAGCATTTAGCTAAATCAGCAACATCTATTGTAAGTTTAACTGTATTTGTTACAGTACTTGCAGGATTAGCGATTTTTCCGGCGATTTTCGCATTAGGAGTTAAACCGACAGAAGGACCAGGGCTACTGTTTATCGTTCTTCCTGCTGTCTTTGCGAAAATTCCATTTGGACAATTTTTCTTCATTATGTTTTTAGTTTTATTCTTCTTTGCGACTTTAACATCTGCGATTTCAATGCTTGAAATTGTAGTAGCATCTGTTGCGAAAGATAATGAGAAGAAGCGTCCGTCAGCTTCGTTATTAATTGGTATTCTTATTTTTGCAGTTGGAATCCCATCAGCGTTATCGTTTGGAATTATGAGTGATGTGAAAATATTTGGTAAGACATTCTTTGATTTCGTCGATTTTTCGGTAAGTAATGTATTACTGCCACTCGGAGTACTAGCCATTTCGTTATTTGTACCAAATAAAATGAGTAAAGAGCTATTAATGAAAGAATTAGAAGTTACGGAAACGAAAGGGAAAACATTGTTTAATATTTGGTTCTTCTTGCTTCGTTATGTTATTCCGGTAACTGTAATTATCGTATTTTTAAATGCGATAGGTGTATTTAAAATGTTTGCATAATAAAAAGACGGAGATGTGGATTCTCCGTCTTTTTATTGTGTTGTAGAAGTATTTAATAAGCGATTATATGCTTTATAAGCTGTGACAACTGCGATAAATGATCCAATTAAAAATAACGCTGAGCCGCCGAATGTAAATAGCCGGCCAATGTATGTTTCTCTAGCTTCTTCTATTTCTTCTTGTAATTGTGTATTCATATTTATCACCCCGCAAAATATAGGCATTTAGTTGTAGTTTATGTAAAACGCCTAAAAAGTGTGAAGTAGTAAAAAAAACTCGGTATGCACCGAGTTTTTTATAATCCGATATAAGGAGACGGATCAACTGCGTTTGTCTTACCAACATTCCATTCCCCGATATGAAGTTCGAAGTGTAAATGTTGTCCGTAAGATTGACCGGTATTTCCCATAAAGCCAAGTTGATCGCCTTGTTTTACAGTTTGTCCATTTGATACAGAGCGGCTATTCATATGTGCATACACTGTCGTATATGTTTTTCCATTAACACGGTGAGATAAGTAAACAACGTTTCCGTAACTAGAGGATAATTCTGAACGGATAACAACGCCATCTGCAGCGGCAATAATTGGAACTGTTCCCGAAGCTGCGATATCAATTCCTTTATGGTTATCTAAAGAACGTGCGCCGAATCCAGAAGTTTTTGATCCAGCGGCTGGCTTAATAAATCCACCTTTGTTCGTATCTTGCGGTGTTGGTGCGGATTGTGTGCTTTCTTTAGCAGAAGCGGCGGCTTGTTTTTTTGCTTCCTCAGCCTTGCGTGCCTCTTCAGCTTTGCGAGCTTCTTCCGCACGTTTTTCTTCTTCAATTGCTTTTTGAACAGCTTGACGCTGGTTTTCTAAAATACCTTGTGACTCTTCTAATCCTTCAATCTCGGAATCTACTTTTGATACTTTCGTATGTAGATCTTTAATAAGAGTTTGTTGCTGTTGTTGATTACTTTGTAACTCTTGTTGTTTTTGTACTAATTTTTGCTCGGATTCTTTCAATTGTTGCTCTTTTTTCTCAACAGCTTCTTTTTCTGTCGTCACAGCATTCTGATCACTTGTTTGCTTTTTCACAATATCTGTATCGTTATTTAAAATTAAACTTACAGAATACATATTATCAACAAGATCGGCAATATTTGCAGAACTTGTTATTACTTCTGTAATGATACTCGTACGAGGCTTTTCTTGCATAGATTGTAGTCGTTGTTTAATAACTTCCTGCCGTGTATCTATGTTCGTTTGTAATTGCTCTATATGTTTCTTTTTTTCAGTAATAACTTGCTGTGTGTTGCTAATTTCTTTTTTTGTATCGTTTAATTCAGCTTCGTTTTTATTAATAGAAGTAGTTAATTCGTCGATTTTCTTTTGTAATTCCTGGATTTCTTTTTCTATTTGTTCTTTCTCAGCTGATTTATTTTGTAAGTCATTTTGTTTGCCTTCTAATTCGGATTGAATATTAGATAATTTATTCTCATTCGTTTCAGCGTATACGGGTGAAAATAACGGGGAAACGAAAATCGTTCCAGCTGCTAAAACACTAAATGCTGCAAATTTCTTTTTCATGGTTGTCTTGCTCCTTTCCCTATGAATGTTATATATCATAAGAAGAAGAGTGTCTATCGTTGTAATCATAATGTAAAGAAAATTTTATAATTTTGCTAAGTTTTGTCGGAATTTAGTATCTTTTCGTAGTGTTTGTCATAAAGTGAAATTTTTGCATGCATACAAAAATGCACCATTTTCTATTTTGTTCTAAAAAAAACATGGAAAATAATGGAATTTTCGATGGTGAAACATTACTTTAAAAACCTTTAAATCACTAGTGAGGGATCGTTCTCATGTTAGGTTTTCTTACATGGGTTTTATTTTTGTCAAGAAAATTATTTGCATTCGGGCAAACTTATTTTGTTGTCAGATTTTAAATTTTGATTTATGATTTTTAACAGGGACAAAATGTAGTGAATTGTCGAATAATATGTAATACTCTTAATTTCATGTTTTATAGAGATAGAATGAGAGATAGAGTGACACATCGAAGAGGGGGTTACAACAAATATGAAAAGAATAGGACTTGCATGGCAAATTTTAATAGGACTTGCGCTTGGTATTGCAGTTGGGGCGATTTTCTTTGGCAATCCGGCAGTGGTTGATTATTTAAAACCAATTGGTGATATTTTCATTCGATTAATTAAGATGATCGTTGTACCAATTGTTGTAGCAAGTATCGTTGTTGGTGTTGCTGGTGTTGGCGATGTTAAGAAGTTAGGCCGATTAGGCGGAAAAACAATTCTTTACTTTGAAATTATTACAACACTTGCAATTGTTGTTGGTCTATTAATAGCGAACATTTTCCAACCTGGAAAAGGCGTTGATATGGATAAATTAACAAAGACTGATATTTCTAAATATGCAGAAACAACAGCTCAAGTACAAAGTCATTCGTTTGCGGATACGTTTGTAAATATTGTTCCGACGAACATTATGAAATCATTGGCTGAAGGTGATATGCTTGCTATTATCTTCTTCTCAGTATTATTTGGTTTAGGTGTAGCAGCAATTGGTGAGCGTGGTAAACCAGTTCTACAATTTTTCCAAGGTGTAGCAGATGCAATGTTTTATGTAACGAACCAAGTTATGAAGTTTGCACCATTTGGTGTATTCGCATTAATTGGTGTTACAGTTTCTACATTCGGATTAGCTTCATTAATTCCATTAGGGAAATTACTCATTGTAGTATACGGAGCAATGATCTTCTTCGTTGTAGTTGTATTAGGACTTACAGCGAAAATATTTGGAATAAACATTTTCCAATTCTTTAAGATTTTAAAAGACGAGCTGATCTTAGCGTATTCTACAGCAAGTTCAGAAACGGTTTTACCGAAAATTATGGAGAAAATGGAGAAATTCGGTTGTCCGAAAGCAATTACATCTTTCGTTATTCCAACAGGTTATTCATTTAACTTAGATGGATCAACTTTATATCAAGCAATTGCGGCAATTTTCTTAGCGCAAATGTACGGTATTGAATTATCCATTACACAACAAATTACGTTATTACTTGTATTAATGGTTACATCAAAAGGTATCGCGGGTGTACCGGGCGTATCATTCGTTGTATTATTAGCAACACTTGGTACAGTAGGTATTCCAGCTGAAGGTTTAGCGTTTATTGCAGGTATTGACCGTATTCTTGATATGGCTCGTACAGCAGTTAACGTTGTAGGTAACTCTTTAGCGGCTGTAGTTATGTCTAAGTGGGAAGGTCAATATGACGCTGAAAAAGGACAAGCCTATTTAAAAGAGATATCTGAAAAGGGTCAAGCGGCTTAATTATAATATGAACAAGCTCTCACATAATATGTGGGGGCTTTTCTATATATAGAAGAGGAGCGGACGTAATGAAACGTAAATATGGTGACGGTTCTTCGTGGAAGCGACTAATAGAGAAGGATTATATGGTTAAGCAAGTAGAGGATGGAATGTTAGGAATACTGGACATAAAAAAAGTGAGAGAACCTAGTTATAAAGAATACAATGGTAAACAGCTTTGCATTGCAGGTGATGGGTATACATGGATGCAATATTTTATAAACGGGGAAAACTTTGCAATTACAGCTATGTTAGACAATCAAAAACAATTACTGCAATATTATATCGACGTGACGAAAGAATATAAAATAGACGAGCGTGGTTTACCTTATTTTGATGATTTATATTTAGATGTAGTATTGTTACCGAACGGTGAGATCTATGTACTGGATGAAGACGAGTTAGAGGATGCCTATAAAATTGGTGATGTTACAAAAGAAGAATATGAGTTAGCATGGAATACAACAAAATGGATTATCGCGAAGATAAAAAATAGAAAATTTTATTGGATCTCAATATTGGATAAAGAAATCGAAAAGTTAAAATGATTGGTTTATTCATATTTTTGCATAATTACCAAAAAAATCTATACAAAAAATAATTGACTTTTGTTTTGTAAGCGAGTAAAGTTAGGAAAGAAATTATTATTAAAAAATAAATATGAAACCTTCTTATAAAGAGAGGCGGAGGGACTGGCCCTACGATGCCTCGGCAGCGGACTCGATTTCAGAGTGCTGTGCCAAATCCAGCAAGCGTGTGCTTGAAAAATGAGAAGAGTGTTTCTTATAGATGTATAAGACCTCTTCTCGTCGGAAGAGGTCTTTTGTTATTAATTAGAAAAGGTTGAAAACTAGGGAGAGATGATACTTTGAAAGAAACGAGAGGAAATGGTTTAGCTTTATTACCACTTGGAATATTTTTGGCGCTATTTATTGGTTCAGGGATTATTACAGGTGATTTCTATAAATTGCCGATACTCGTAGCGATTATGATTGCTGTAGGAATTGCTTTAGTGATGAATCGTAAGGAAAGCTTTAATGTGAAAGTAGAACGATTTGCTAAAGGTGCAGGAAACCCTGATATTATGATCATGGTTCTGATTTTTGTGCTTGCAGGGGCGTTTTCTGAAACAGCAAAAGGAATGGGCGGAGTTGATTCCACTGTTAACTTAGCGTTATCTATTTTACCCCAAGGATTTATCGTTGCTGGAATTTTTGTTATAGGGGCATTTATTTCATTAGCGATGGGAACTTCAATGGGAACAATTGCTGCATTAGCACCGATTGCTGTAGGTATTAGTGGGCAAACAGATATCTCAATTGCACTTACGATGGCTACTGTTGTGGGCGGAGCGATGTTTGGCGATAATTTATCATTTATTTCTGATACGACAATTGCTGCTGTTCGTTCGCAAGGAACAGAAATGAAAGATAAGTTTAAAACGAATTTTTTAATTGTATTGCCAGCTGCAGTCATTACAATTGTAATATTAGTAATGATTACTTTAGGTAATGATACAGAAATTAAAGCTCATACATTTGATTGGGTGAAGATTTTACCATATGCAGGTGTACTTGTTACAGCGCTACTTGGCTGGAATGTACTCATTGTATTAACTGGTGGAACGGTATTATCTGGTGTTATCGGTCTTATAGATGGAAGTTATACGTTAGAGAGTTTCTTTAAAAGTGTAACGACTGGAATGGGCGGTATGATGGAGTTAGTGTTACTTGCCATTTTAATCGGTGGTATGGTTGAACTTATCCAGTATAATGGTGGCATTCAATATTTAATGAATCTTTTAACACGTAATATTCGTTCGAAAAAAGGAGCAGAGTTCGGTATTGCTGGCTTAGTGAGTATGACGAATATGTGTACAGCGAATAATACGATTTCTATTATCTTTACAGGTCCGCTTGCGAAAAACATTGCAGATCAATATGAAATTGACCCTCGTAAATCAGCGAGTGTATTAGATCTTTTCTCATGCTGTGTGCAAGGATTAATTCCGTATGGTGCGCAAATGTTAACGGCAGCAGGATTTGCGGCGTTATCTCCAATTGAATTGTTACCATATGCGTTTTATCCAATCTTAGTTGGAGTATGTGGAATCATTTCTATATTAATTGGTTTCCCGAGGTTTTCTAAAGTAGCGGGAAAGAAAGAGTATCACAAAACAGCATAATTTAAAATGAAGTTTATGAATAGTAACGAAAGCCGTACAGAGAATGTTCTCTGTACGGCTTTTTATGTGCGATAAAAGAGTGAATCATCCTATCCTACCGCATATTTTTGCAAAAGGCTGAATTTAACTCGGTCTTAAGTCTGAGTCGAAAACAGTTCTTAAGCTCGTTATGAAAAAATGAAAAAATAGTTAAGATAAGAGTATCAAATCGAAGGGAGGCAAGCACAAGATGAAACAATTTCTAGCGTTTATCGCAGCCGGTATTTTGGCTTTAATTGCTCTTGGTAGTCTTGCTGGTATTGTAGGATTCGCCATTGGAGCAGGAGTTGTGTACTGGAGCTATAAATCATTTGTGCGAGCTAAATCATTCTTTGGAAAGTTAGCTTGGGGTATTGTTGGTTTAATCGGTTTGTCCATTGCACTTTCTCATTCCCCAGCATTAATCGGTATCGCAGCATTAGTAGTTTTATACTACGGATACCGTGAGTGGAAAAAAGGAAAAAATGTAGTTGTTGATTCTGCTCCAGAAAGTGCTAAACCATATAGCAACTTTGAAGATGAGTGGAACAAGTTAATGAAAAACTAATATAAAATAAATCAAATTATAAAGTAGAAGAGAGGAAGATTATAATGAAACAATCTTTATTCGGACGTGTACGCGATGCAATTTTAGCTGATTTTCATAATGTGTTAGATGAGAAAGAAAGAAAAAATCCAATTGCTATGTTAAACCAATATTTACGAGATAGTGAGCGTGAAATAACAAAAATTGAGAAGTTAATTCAGCGTCATAAAACATTAAAATCTAACTTCGCTCGTGAGCTTGAGCAAGCACGTTATTTCGTTAATAAAAGATCAAAGCAAGCTATCATCGCACAAGAAGCAGGCGAATTGCAATTGCATGAACGTGCATTAGAAGAAGTAGCGTATTATGAAGGGCAAGTAACTCGCTTAGAAGAAATGTATGCTGGTGTTGTAGAGCAAATTGATGAGTTAGAGCGTCGTCTTTCAGAAATGAAAAATAAATTAAAAGAAATGAACGCAAAGCGTATGGAATTAATGGCACGTGAAAATATGGCGCATGCAAACCGCCGTATGAATACTGCTATGCATAAAATGGATGAAAATAATCCGTTCTTACGATTCGAAGAAATTGAAGATCACATTCGTGACATAGAGCTTCGTATAAATGAAGAGCATGAGCGTGATACATTTGATATGAAAATTGCAAAACTAGAGAGTGAAATGAAAGAGAAAAATGAAGTATCGTTAACGAAAGAAGTAACAAAATAATTGTAGTATATAATAAAACAGGCTTATGATATAGTGATAGGAGAAAAGGTGTTGGAAAGCAATGCCTTTTCTTCTATGTATATGTGACAAGGAGGGGGGAGCTGAAATGAAGAAGCAATTTTCAAAAACACAATTTATGGGGATGCTCCTCATCATATTTGGATTCGGTCTTTTTCTTGATATGATACTTGGACATTTTGAACCAGGTGGTCTAATATTTGCATTTATTATGATTATGTTTGGAAGACATTATCGAAAGAAGAACCGTTATGTAAGAGGGAATGTATTTTTATTTGTCGGTGGTATTGTCTTCTTATTCTTCTTATTTTCATCAGCGGCATTCGTACTTGTTGTGTTTGCTTGTTTAGCTTTAATTGGTTATCAACTTATTCAACAAGGACATCGGCAAAAAGCAATGAAAGTTGAAATTAAAGAAAAGGGATATATAAATGAAGAAAAACAAATATATCGTACAGAACCGTATATAAAAAATATGTTTGTAGGTAATGTACGAATGATGGATCATATTTATGAAATAGAGGATATTAACGTCCAATATGGTGCTTGTGACGTCGAGATTGATTTAACAACTGCTATGATTCCAGAGGGAGAAACGGTTATTGTGATTCGGGGCGTCATTGGTAATATTCGCTTATATGTACCATATGATATTGAATTGTCTTTAAATCATTCTGTTATTGTTGGGCGAGTGCTCCTGCCAGGACACGAAGAAACTGGATTTAACCGTAATGTTACGTTTAGAACAGAACAGTATAAAGAAGCCCCTCGTCGTATTAAAATTATTTCTTCGCTTGTCGTAGGCGATACGGAAGTGAGGAAAGTATAATGAAAAAACAAAGGAATATTTCGTGGATGTATATTCGTTATTCTATGTTGTCCTCTGTGAGTATCGCACTTATTTGTACAATTGTATATGTATGGAAAAGCGAGCAACAAGTTTATGATTTACTCTGGAAAGAATCCATTGCTTCTGTTCCAATTGGCTTGTTTATTATGAGTACGAGTCTTCTTATCGGAGGAATTGTAGGATATGCAATCGGTTATTATATAGAACAGCGTATACAAGGATTAAATACTTTTCTATTTGAAGTAGAGCGAGGGAATTTTCCGAGTGATGTTTCATTTACTGCGGACGATGAATTTCATGAAGTGGAACGAAAAGTAATTGGTCTTGCTCGTCGCTTAGAGGAGCAAGCTGGGCTATTTCAAAAAGTAACGAATGAACGAGCCCATTGGAATGAAGAGATGAGACAAGAAGCGATTTCTCAAGAAAGGCATCGATTAGCGAGAGAGCTACATGATTCTGTAAGTCAGCAGCTTTTTGCAATGTCGATGATGATGTCAGCCATTAATGAGCAAGCAGCTGAAATTCCAGACACGACGAAAAAACAGTTGCAGCTTGTTGAGAATATGGTTGTAAATGCACAATCAGAAATGAGAGCTTTGCTCCTTCATTTACGCCCAGTGCAGTTAGAAGGTAAGAAACTAACAGAGGGTATAGAAGAATTATTAACAGAACTGTCTAGAAAGCAACATATGAAAATTGAATGGTTAATTGAACCGATTCAATTAAAAAAAGGTGTAGAGGATCATTTATTCCGTATTGTACAAGAGGCGCTGTCTAATACTTTACGGCATGCGAAGGCAAAGAAAACCGAAGTACGCCTTCGGAAAATTGATCAATATGCGATTTTGAAAATTATTGATGACGGTGTTGGGTTTAAAGTTGGTGTTAATAAGGCTGGTTCATACGGTTTAAGGTCAATGCAAGAGCGAGTTCATGAAATTGGTGGTACATTAAAAGTTCTTAGTTTTCCGAATAAAGGTACGCAAATAGAAGTGAAAGTACCTATTATGATTGAGAGAGGGGGAGAATCATGATAAAAGTATTACTAGTTGATGATCATGAAATGGTTCGAATGGGTGTATCAGCATATTTATCAACGCAGCCAGATATTGAAGTAGTTGGAGAAGCTGAAAATGGAAGAAAAGGTTCAGAGTTAGCTTTGCAATTAAGACCGGATATTATTTTAATGGACCTTGTTATGGATGAGATGGATGGGGTTGAAGCGACACGTGCTATTATTCAAGAATGGCCAGAAGCGAAAATTGTAGTTGTCACGAGCTTTTTAGATGATGAAAAGTTATATCCTGTTATTGAGGCGGGGGCGACAAGTTATTTATTAAAAACATCAAGAGCGAGTGATATTGCAGATGCTGTAAGAGCTACTTATGATGGGGAAACGGTATTAGAGCCGAAAGTTACTGGCAAAATGATGTCTCGTATGCGTCAGAAGAAAGAACAACCTTTGCATGAGGAGTTAACAGAAAGAGAGTCTGAAATTTTGTTATTAATTGCAGAGGGGAAAAGTAATCAAGAGATTGCAGATGAGTTGTTTATTGCCCTTAAAACAGTAAAGACACATGTGAGTAATATATTAAATAAGCTAAATGTAAGTGACCGGACACAGGCGGTTATTTATGCGTTTAGACACCAATTGACGAAATAAGAAGGAAGCTTTGACTATATATGGTCAAAGCTTTTTATTGACGGTTATTTATGTAAGCGTTATCATTAAGGTGTTAACAGTACATACAAAGGGGAGAGAGTGTATGTTAGTTCAAACGATATTTGGAATGGATGAAACGAAAAAATTAGGTAACTATGTGAATGCGTTGCAAGCACTTTGTGAACAATATGATATTGAAACAGATCGTATTGCAATTATTGAGGCGACAGAAGAATATTATTTATTTCTAGTGAAGCAAGAAGATTGCTATGATGTTGTAAAAGTAGAAACAGTGGATACGAATATTGATTACTATACGAAGGCTTATAAAGTAAGTAGCTTTAATCATACTTCTTATCAAATGTAAAAAACTCCCGAAATGGGAGTTTTTTTATGATACTTTCGATTCAGGTGAATGATCCGTTAATGGTACTGCTTTGGCGCCACTTAATTTTGCGATAGCAAAACCGATAATAGCCCCAACTAATGCTGGTACTAACCAGCCAATTCCTTCATTATATAGTGGAATAAACTCGAAATAAGATGTGATAGATGAAACAGGAATATTCCCTTGTTTTAATCCATCAAATACGCTCACAATTGCAGATCCAATTAACGCACCTACATAAACAGAACGATATCCACCGAAATATTTATGAAGTAATGATAGTAATACGAGTACAATCGCAATTGGATATACAACAAGTAAAATAGGAACAGAGATTGCGATAATTTTTGTTAAACCTAAGTTGGCAACTAATAATCCTAATGTGCAAATGACACTTGCTAACGTTGTGTATGAAAATTTCGTTAATAATGTTGAGAAGTATTGACTGCATGCAGATACAAGTCCAATACATGTTGTTAAGCAAGCGAGTGTAACGATAAGAGATAATAGAATTAGACCATATGGCCCGAGTAATTGTTGTACGATAACGGTAAGTAGCTGTCCGCCGTTTGTTGCGTATCCGAGAGAGACACTAGTTGTACCGAGCCAGCCAAGTGCACCATATACAAGTACGAGACCAGTAGCGGCAATAAGTCCTGCTTTTGCTGTTGCGATGGCAATTGATTTGCGGTCATTCACACCTTTTGAGCGAATTGCATTTACAACGATAATTCCAAATGCAAGCGCTGAAATGGTATCCATCGTTAAGTATCCTTCCATAAAACCTTTGAAAACTGGAGAAGTTTGATACTCTTGCATTGCTGGTCCTGATTGCCCAAGTGGTGAAAATACACTCTTAAAGAATAATAAGAAAATAGAGAGTAATAAAATAGGTGTTAATACGCTTCCGATACGATCGACGAGTTTAGAAGGATTTAAACTAAGCCAAAATACGATAGCAAAGAAGATGACTGTGTATAAAAATAGCGTTAGGCTGCTAGAGCGAATAGTTTCTGGTAAGAAAGAACTAATTCCCATTTCATAAGCGACATTAGCAACACGTGGGATGCCCATAGATGGACCGATTGCAATGTATACAACTACCGTAAAGAATATTCCGAATAATGGGTGAACATGACTTGCAAGTTGTTGCATTCCATTTCCTGATAGAGAAATAGCGATAACAGTAAGTAGTGGTAAGCCGACTCCTGTTAGTAAAAAACCAATCATTGCTGGCCAAAAGTTTTCACCAGCATTTTGTCCAAGCATTGGAGGGAAAATTAAATTTCCTGCTCCAAAAAATAAAGAAAACAGCATAAGACCTGTGAAAAAAACATGTTTTTTTGATACAGTGTTCATTGTTTTTTTTCTCCTTTTTTGTAAATTCATTGTAAGAACACAAAAAACTCGTCCCTTAAGAAAGGGACGAGTTATATTTACCCGCGATACCACCCTAATTTATACATGTAGAAATATATCTATATGTATACGGCTTTACAACGTACAACATGATACGTGTTCCTTGTAACGGGGGACGACCGGTAAGAACTTACTTTAGCATTCGGTTCTACTTCTCGGAGATGATTTTCGGTTACGAACTGAGCGTTGGCTTTCAGCAAAATACCAACTCTCTGGGGAACAGCTCTATAACATACTCGTTCTCGTCAATGAATTTTTATTCAAGTATTCTGACAACATTTTTACATGTTTTTTTTAGAAAGTCAACATATTTTTTGGGAAATACACTTTCCTGTAGAAATATAGCTGAGAATATAAGGGTTAATACTATTTGTAAAAATGCTGTAAAACATTATAGAGAATTGTAAAGTTTATGGAGAAAATCGATATTTATAGGAGTAAGGAAGGAATTGTTTGAATTTGCAGAGAATAATACAACAATCCACTTGCTGGAAAGAACAAACCAAAAGAGGTGACTGAAATGCTTGCGATGGGAGTATTATTTGGCATTATTGCTATAATTGGTTTTATGTGGTTATATTATTCGCGTTCGTTTAAACAAGCAGAAGTTTTACTCTTTCAAAAAGGTAGTTTGTTGACAAATCAGTCTAGATATTTAGTATGTCCGAAGTGTGGAAGTGCACAGGCCAGGAGTGGAGGATATCAAGAGTGTTGCAAAATTAGATTATGAAAGAAGGAAGCCTCACATTATTTTGTGAGGCTTCCTTCCTTACAATTTTTTCGCGCTCCAAATTGTCCAACGATCTCTTTCGATGATAGGAGAGACGTTTTGTAATGCCGTTTGGATATGATGTAGAAGTTGAGAAAGTTCATTATCTGTTAGTTCATATAGAATGGATCGGCCTGTTCGAGGAGATAAATCTTGTAGCAAAGCCTCTACAGAATCATGTACTTTTCGTACTTCCCATTGTGTTTGAATGGGGAGCGCTTGAAGAGGATATGTTTGTAATAATTGCTGTATAGTAGTGGTTTTTGGTCTTCTTTGCGCTTCTGTTTCAATGAGTTTTGGAAAGACCGAGAAAAAATATCCACGAAGGTGTTCAGGACTTCCTGGGATTATACAATCTTCAATGGTCCGGTCTTGTAAAATAAGTAGACCGTCTTTTTTTAATATACGAGAAGCCTCTCGTATAAATGTGGGAATATCATGCAAATGATGAATGACTGCACGAGAAATGACAAGGTCGAATGTTTCATTAGGGAATGAGATATTATGTGCATCACCGTGAATGAATGAAATGTTTGGGAAGGCATTACAATTTTCTTTTGCAGCTTGTAATATTTCTTTTGAAAAATCAAGCCCAACAACACTTTTGGCTCCCATAAGAGCAAGTTCTTTCGTGTAAATGCCGCCACCACAACCTATATCAATTACTTGTTTATTTTGCACATCTACAATATTGTTTATTGTTTCCTGCCATGAAATATGTGCGTTACGATTTGCATACGTATACTTATTATTTGCATCATGAAAATTAATGGACATTGTAAAATCCTCCCTTCAGTTTATAGTATAGCTCATTCTATATAATGTAACGTTTTTGTTTTATGCATGAGGATTATAAGAATTTCTTATTGGAAAAGGAGAATCGATTTGAAAGGGAAATATTTAATGTTTTTATGTGTTATTTTACTCGCGTCGTGTGGTCAATCCGAGCAAAAGAAAGAACCGGAACAAGTAGAGGAGACAGTGAATGAAATGAGAGAACCATTACAAATAACTGTTATGCAAAAAGGTAAAGAAGAAAAAAATTTAAAGAAAATGGATGCGGAGTTGGTGGTGGATATTATAAACAAAGCGGAAAAACAAGAAGTAACGGGTAGTTTTGGTGAACCGGAATATGAAATACAAATTAGTAGTGATGGAAAAAAAGAAACATATTATGCATGGTTAAGAGGAGAAGATCGCCGAGGATGGATTCAATATAAGAAAGATATGTATATGCTTAACGAAAAAGATACGGAAAAGCTTTTGGCTATCTTTCCAAAGATTCCAGAACAAAAAGAAGATGAGATGCAGGTAGGTACTTTAACGGAAGTAACAAAAAAAGACATGCAGATTACTGCGTTTCATATTAAAGCTGGTGATCAAAAAATGAATTATACAGTACGTTATACGATTTCACAATCACTATATAATAAGTTAGCAAAGGAACAAGAATATTATTTGCAATTAATTTTCCCGGAAAAGGTCCAAAAATTAATTGGCGCAAAAGAGAGTGAAATAATTTCAGCTGAAAAAGTAAAGGAAGGGTATAAACAGTATGAGTTGAATGTTACTGTTCCGATAAAAGATGCTTCAGAATCACAATTAAAATCACTAGAAACCTATTATGATAATCACGATTTACAAATATTAAATAGTAAGAAAGAAAAAGTAGGAGCATTTCAAAACATTATTCAAATTGTTAAAGAGTATGGTGAAAAAATGAATTTACAAAGATAAAGTGAAATTTTAATCAGTGGGGGCATCCCCCGCTGATTATTAGCACGAATCCTACCTAAATTCTTTGCTCCAGCCGAATTTTGAGGTGGGATTCTTACTGCCCGTAAATAGCGGGCAGTAAGAATCATAAAGTCTATATGGCCTTTCCTAGGAAATGATAATAGAGGGGAAAGATCCCCTCTATTATTTTGCTTTTGCAGATGGCTCATTCATTGATTTTCGTGTAATTAGAAAGGAAATCATAAGAGCAGAAAGAATAATAAGGGCTATAAATAAGTGATTTGGCAACCAATCTAATAATAATACGTAGCTGACGGTATAAAAAATAAGAGTTGAAGCTAAAAACGATAGAGCGCCTATCATAAGAGATTGTAATTTCATTTGTATTTACCTCCTTTTATTTTTATTTTTGGCTAAAAATGGATGGAATAAACATTATTTCTAACAATAGAAAAAAATATGTCATAATAGAGAAAAAGAATAAGTTTTGATGAGTGTATATGGCTCAATAAAGCGAGATAAAGGAGAGGAATATGAAAAATAATAAAAAAGGATTATGGGGAGTTATAGTTGCAATAGGGTTATTTTTACTATCTAAGTTAAAATGGGTATTTGCAATTTTTAAGTTAGCAAAATTTTCAACAGTATTTAGTATGTTTTTATCGCTTGGTGCATACGCAGTCATATATGGTTGGAAGTTTGGGGTAGCACTCGTATATTTATTGTTTGTACATGAGATGGGGCATTTATGGGCAGCGAGAAAGAAAGGGATACCAACATCGCCAGCAATCTTCATACCATTTATGGGAGCTCTTATTGGGATGAAAGAGATGCCGAAAAATGCAAAAGATGAAGCTTACATTGCATATATGGGACCTCTTTTCGGATTGCTTTCATTTTTACCTGCGATCCCACTGTATATAATCACGAAAGAGCCGTTTTGGGCGCTTATTATTTTACTTGGAAGTATGATTAATTTCTTTAATTTAATTCCAGTTTCTCCATTAGATGGTGGACGAATAATTTCAGTTGTAAGCACGAAAATTTGGGGAGCAGGGCTAGTTTTACTACTCGGCTATTCTATTTACTTCAAGAGTATTTTAGGAGGATTTATTTTTATTATCGGCTGTATGGAACTATATAGAGTAATAAAGAGAGATGAGCCGATTAAGGAATTAGGATATAAAATCGATGGAATGACAGGATATGTTGCTAGGCTTGAAGAGGAATTAAAAGAAACTGGTGCGGTGCATCGAACGATTTATATGATTCACCATGAAATGAACGTATTAAGACAAAGAGAACGTGAAAAAGAATTAAAAACAGGAGAACTTCAAAAGATTGAAGTGCTAGAGTACCTTTTACCAAAATTTGAGCCACTTGATTATGTCCCATATGAAGATGAAAAAGAAATGCATACAATTCATATAAGAGAAGCATTTGAAATGTCAGAAAGAAAATTAAATGAATGGGAAACAGAAAAGGAACAACAAGAAAATTATTATAAAGTCGATACGAAAACGAAATGGACAGTATTTGCTTGTTATATCGGATTAATGGCTATACTCGGTTATACAGCTTATGAAGGTTATGTTGTTTTACAAGAGCATTTACCAAGGAGAAGTTTGTAGAAAAATAGTGTCGAAATGAAAAGGAGGATTTAAACAGGAATTACATTTCTACGAGAGAATGTTACAAGTGTAACAGTACATTGTAATATTCATAGTAGAAAAGGGGTTCTGTATATGAAGAAATTGTTAAGTGTATTGGTAACTATTACTGTGATGGCAATAGCGAGCTATAGTCTTATGAAAGTACTATTATATTATGCGAATAAGTCTGCTGGAGTAAATACAGTAGCACAAATAGAAGAGGTGCAAGAGAAGAAGAAGACACTCGATTTTGTTCGTACGACACATGAAAGTTATAATAATTTCTTGAATTATGGCAAGGCAGAGAAATATACAGATGGGGATTGGAAACATTTTAAACGATGGTTTCAAGAGCAAGAAGCCTCTTTAAAAAATATACATAAAGAAATAAAAAATGAAAAAATAAAACGCGATGTGAATAGAAGTTATGAAATTGTAAAAAAAGGTGTGGAGCTTCAGAATATTGAGTATGTAATCTATGCTCATCGCGTATATCATGACTTGGATATACTTGTGAATAAACATAAAGGTGAAACGAATATATGGGGGTATACAGAGTTTGGAGATGGGCAAAATATAAGAGTAATTGAACAAGCAATACAAACAAAGTAGTAGGCTAGCTAGAATTCTAGTTAGCTTTTTTTTTGAGCACAATTAATGGGGGCTAATAATTAGTAGCGGATGGGAGCACATCACTATTTAAAATTTATTTAATATGTGCATTGTTCATATATTTTTCACAAAAACACCATGTTAATAGTGATTAAAATCACAATATGTATTATACAATTCAGTTAAACTAAAAACAGTTAAGGAAATAGAGGAGTGGCATACAATGTTGAGTGCAAAAACAATTGAAATCGTAAAGTCAACAGTACCGTTATTACAAGAAAAAGGCGTTGAGATTACAACGAGATTTTATCAAATTTTATTTTCGGAACATCCGGAGTTATTGAATATTTTCAACCATACGAACCAGAAAAAAGGAAGACAACAACAAGCATTAGCAAATGCTGTTTATGCAGCTGCAATGTACATTGATAATTTAGAAGCTATTATTCCAGTTGTAAAACAAATCGGTCATAAGCATAGAAGTTTAGGTATTAAAGCAGAGCATTATCCAATAGTAGGTACATGCTTACTACGAGCGATTAAAGAGGTCGCAGGCGCGCCTGATGAAGTTTTAAATGCATGGGGAGAAGCGTATGGCGTCATTGCTGATGCATTCATTAGCATTGAAGCGGGTATGTATGAAGAAGCTGCACATAAAGAAGGTGGGTGGAAAGATTTCCGCAACTTTGTGATTGTTAAAAAAGTGAAGGAAAGCGACGTTATTACATCATTTTATTTAAAACCTGAAGATGGCGGGAAAGTTTCTTCATTCATCCCAGGACAATATGTAACGATTCAAATAAATATTAAAGGTGAGACATATACACATAATCGTCAATATAGCTTGTCTGATGCTCCAGGAAAAGAATATTATCGTATTAGTGTAAAGAAAGAAAAAGGTGTAGATACACCAGATGGTAAAGTATCTAATTACTTACATGATCATGTAGGGGAAGGGGATGTCTTACCAGTAAGTGCACCAGCGGGAGATTTCGTATTAAATATGGAGTCAACATTACCTGTTGTACTAATTAGTGGTGGAGTAGGTATTACACCGATGATGAGTATGTTAAATACGTTAATTGAACAAGAATCCAAGCGTAATGTATGCTTTGTTCATGCAGCGATAAATAGTAATACACATGCGATGAAAGAGCATGTTGAGACAGTAGAAAAAGAGTATGAACAAGTTAAAGCATATACTTGCTATTCTTCACCGACAGAGCAAGATGTGGAAATGAAGAATTTTGATCAAGAAGGATTCATTGAACGTGAATGGTTACAAACTATTATTCCAACAACTGAAGCAGAATTTTATTTCTGCGGTCCAGTACCATTTATGAAACATATAAATGCAGCATTAATTGATTTGGGTGTTAAACAAGAGAACATTCATTATGAATTTTTCGGTCCCGCAGCAAGCTTACAATAGGTTAACGTTGCCAAGCGAAAAACGAGGTATTATTTTACCTCGTTTTTTGCTTGTTCTCTAAGTAAGCGATTTACTGTTTCGCGGCGTACACCTATGAGCTGACCAATTTCAGTTTGTGTTAATATTTCATAAATAGGGATGTCACCTAAATAAAAGGTGAACCACTCTTGTAAACGATGAAGGCGCTCTTTAGGAGAGACAGTTGTCAATTGATCGATACGCTGTTGCATCATTCTTAACTTCGATTGTAATTGTATAGCGATATTTTCATATGATGCAGGATTTGCCTGAAGTTTGTCGTACCATTCATTGCTAATTATAGGCTCGACTTCTGTTTTCATTAAAGCGATAGCTGTACCGTGATATTCCTTCGGTGAAATTAAAGAATGGTGAGGTATCGTTTCACCAGGAACGATAATATTAAATAAAAATGGTGTTCCGTCTTCTTCTAACCGAATCACTTTTAATAAACCTGTTTTTATAAAATATAATGGACCGTCCTCACCTTGACGGAATAATACATCTCCCTTATGTAGAATCAATGTTAGCCCCCCATTAAAACATTTCTATTTCTTATATTTTAGCGTATATGTATAAAGACAATATGCTTTTTAAACAGCAATTTCATTGACGAAATGTATGCTATTACAGTAGTATACTATTTAGTGTGCAATAGTACTAGCAATGAATACGCTGTAGGGGGTTTAGTATATTGTTAGATGCGATGAAGATGACGGATATGAGAATTCCGGCGAATGCTATCATTCATGTAGAAGAGATGAAAGGTGGAGTCGTTTTATCCGTTGAAATAGACGGCCAAATTATTTATACGATGGCTTATGATGAAGAAACAGATAGTTATGCTGAATTATATGATCGAAACGATAAGAGGGCGTGCCAAGTACATGAAGACTTTATGGGATGGTCACTTCTTCACTAAAAAGATGTCAATATGACATCTTTTTTTATTGAATCGATAGATTATACAAAGAAATGAAATATAAGGATAAAATTTGTAATAAATGATTTTGCATTGTTAGCGCTTTGTAACTGTAAGATAACTGTTTTTTCGCTATCATAAAGATAACAGTCATAGCTATAGGAGTGGTCAACTTGAAGAAATTACATATTTCAAATTTTATGCTATTAAGTGTTTGTTTAGTTTTATTTGTTCTCCTAGGAGCCTTTTTATATTCATGTGTATAAGAAAAAACGCATTCTAGAAAGAACGCGTTATAAAAATGAAGTAATGATTAATCTAGTTCCAAGAATAATTAATGTGATACGTAATAAATTAATTATTGCATTACCGCTTAATTTTGTGTTAATATAAGCCCCGATTTTTCCGCCAATCCATGCACCAGGAATAAGAATTAATGCATAAGCCCAGCTGACATTTCCTAGAGAGATGTGAGTTAAAGAACTTACAATTGCTGAGAGAAATACGATAAACATTGAAGTTGCTACAGCAATGTGTGCTGGGAACGCAAAAAGGAGCATCATCGCTGGCACAAGTAAGGCACCACCACCGATTCCAAATAATCCGGATATAAATCCAACTATAAAGGCAATAAAGATAGCGAGAAATGGTGGGAATTGATAGTCTACAGTATTTCCTTCGTTATCTGTAAAAGATCGCTTAATTACAGTCATATTTGATAGGGAAAGAGGTTTCAATTTGTCTCGTAGTATAAGAAGAATGGAGACGAATATAAGAAAAATCCCAAAGTATAAAGAAAATGTATCTTGGTTTAAAAATTTGTTTGCCCATGATCCGATAATACCACCAGGGCCACTCCCGATAAATAAAATAAGTCCACTTTTATAATCTACCCGTTTATGTTTCATATAAGTAAGGGTAGAAGCCAGCCCTGTAAAAACGACTGTTACCATAGAAGTTCCTACTGCGAGTTGTGGTGATAAACTGTGTAATCCAATTAATAACGGAACGATAATAATTCCGCCCCCAAGTCCGACTAGGCTCCCGACTGTCCCGGCGATTAATCCGATGAAAAGTAACATGATGTATTCCAAAATTGCCAACTCCTCTATATAACTTATCCATCAATCATTATACACGCTTTTTAATAAGAAATAGGCTTGTTCACAAAAAAGTCGTCTTCCTAGAAAAATAAGGAAGACGACTTTTGATTAAAAGATTAAGTGTAATAAGTAGTAAAATAATGCAGCTAAAGAAGCTGAAATAGGAAGTGTAATAACCCATGTAATTAACATGCGTTTTGCAGTTCCCCATTTTACACCTTTCACGCGATGTGAAGCACCAACTCCTAAAATAGAAGAAGAGATAACGTGCGTCGTACTAACCGGTAAGTGAATAAATGTTGCGCCGAAAATAACAAGTGATGATGATAAATCGGCAGCTACACCATTTACAGGACGAATTTTCATAATTTGTCCACCGACAGTTTTAATAATTTTCCAACCACCGACAGAAGTACCAAGACCCATTGCGATTGCACAAGATAATTGTACCCAGAAAGGGATATCGCCAGAAGTATGATAGTTATTGGCCATAAGAGCCATCGTAATGATTCCCATTGCTTTTTGTGCATCATTCGTACCGTGCGTATAAGCTTGCAATGCAGCGGTGAAAATCTGGAATATACGGAAGTTCTTGTTCGTTTTCGTTAAGTTAAAGTTTTTAAATACCACTTTAAAAATACTATATACGATGTAACCAATAACAAAAGCGATGATCGGTGAAATGATTAAAGCTTCAAGAATTTTTATAAACCCTTTATAGTTTAATGAGCTAATACCAGCAGCAGCAATTGCTGCACCAGCGATTGCGCCAATGATTGCATGCGAAGAACTACTTGGAATGCCATAGTACCAAGTGATCAAATTCCAGACTATTGCCGCAAGCAAAGCAGCTAAAATTACAAGAGAACCATTTTGCAAAGCAAACGGGTCAACAATATCTTTTGTAATCGTTTTTGCTACACCTGTAAATGTCATCGCACCTAAAAAGTTCATAATAGCTGCCATAACAATTGCATGTCTAGGCTTTAGAGCTTTCGTTGAAACAGCCGTTGCAATAGCGTTTGCTGTATCGTGAAATCCATTGATAAAGTCAAAAGCTAAAGCGCAAATGACTACTAAAACGGTCAGTATCAAGAGTGTATCCATGATCAAACTCCTTACGCGTTCTTCATAATGATTGTTTCTAATACGTTTGCAACGCTTTGACAGCTATCAGCTACTTCTTCAAGCTCTTCGTAAATCTCTTTAAATTGAATAATCTTAATCGGATCTTTCTCACGAGAGAATAAGTGCTTAATCGCATGACGGCGAATATCATCACATTGTGACTCGTAATCCTTAATCTTGATCGCATTTGTACGAATATCGACTAATTTCTTTTTAGAAAGTAGTTCAACAGAATTTGCAATCTCAATCGCACATTGATTAATTGCTTCAACGAATTTAATCATGTATTCATCAGCTTCTGTAATAGAATACATTTCGAATAGACCAGCACTGTGATCTAATCCGTCTAATACATCATCCATACTCATTGCAAGTTGTAGGATGTCTTCACGTTCAATAGGAGTAATAAACGCTTTGTTTAGCTCCATAATGATTTCGTGAATGAATGAGTCACCTTTTGACTCATACTCTTTCATGCGCATAGAAAACTCTTTTAAATCGCTAGCATTTTTAATTTTATACTCCACGAAAAACTGCGCGCCTTCTTTTAAATTTTCGGAAACGTTCATAAGCATTTCAGAAAATTTATCTTTTTTTGATTTAAAGACCATTATTGTTACCCCCACAAAAGTAATATATGTAAAATATATTGGCTAATCAATTCTAACAAAAAACTGTCGTTTTTTAAAACATTTTATCGAAAAGTTTACAAAAACTTAACAAAACTCTCATTGTTGTATTAATAATATTAATACTCAACAATGAATATCTTACTTGTAGAATGTCCTTTTCTTGCAAAAAGTATGAATGTGAAAGAAAAGCTTTACACTATAGGAACGACTACGTTATTATAATAAATTTAAAAGGAGGTATATTCTTCCTTTTAAAAAAAAGAGTGTAAACAAATGAAGGAAGTGAACCAATGAAATTGAAGAACACTCACTTTAAAAAAACGCTTGAGTGGTTCAATAAGAGGAAGAAACTACGCAATTCATTAATTGTATTGGGAAGTTTACTTGCTACTCTATTTATTGTTGTAAATATAATAATTTCCATTCAAGATATATCTGAATTAAAACAAGCTGTTCCACAACCGACTTTAATTTATGATGCAAATAATGAAGTTGCGACTAAATTAGCTTCTTCTAAAACAGAAGGGGTCAAAAGGAAAGATATTCCTGATATTATGGTTCAAGCAATTGTTGCAGTAGAAGATAAGGAATTTTTTAGTCATCATGGTATTTACTATAGTGGAATTATAAGTGCTGTATTTAAGAACATTACAGCCGGTGAAGTTGTGGCAGGTGGTAGTACAATTACACAACAACTTGCGAAAAATGTATTTTTAACGCAAGACCGTACATTCTCGCGTAAAATAAAGGAATACTTTCTAACGAAAAAAATAGAACGTACTTATACGAAAGATGAAATTGTTGAAATGTATATGAATCAAATTTATTTTGGTGAAGGTGCTTGGGGGATAAAAAGAGCAGCTAAATCTTATTTTGATAAAGAAGTAAAAGACTTAACGATTTCAGAAGCTGCAACGATTGCAGGATTAATTAAAGCGCCATCTGCGTATTCGCCGTATAAAACCTTTAATAAATCAATTGAAAGACGTAATGTCGTATTAGGTTTAATGAAGGAGCAAGGATATATTTCTGAAGAACAATATAATCAGGAGAAAGAATCAGGTCTTGTATTACGACGTGGTGTTGACGATAAATATAAGGGGAAATATTCTCAATACGTAGATTATATTGTTAGAGAAGCGATGGACAAGTATGAATTAACACAAAATGAAATTTTAGCAGGTGGCTATCGTATTTATACGGAACTTGACTCGAAAAAACAACAAGCGGTTGAAGATGTTGTGAATAATGATAGTTATTTTAAAGATAGTGGCTCAGATCAGCTTATGCAAACTGGAGTGGTCCTTATGAATCCAAAAACTGGCGGTGTTCCGGCTTTAGTTGGAGGCAGAGGTCCTTATCAATTTTTACAGTTTAATCATGCAACACAATTAAAAAGACAGCCAGGTTCAACGTTAAAGCCTCTTGCAGTGTATGTACCAGCGTTAGAACAAGGATATGAAGTATACGATGTCTTAAAAGATGAACCGTTTAATATTAAAGAATATGCACCACAAAATAGTGATCATACGTTCCATGGTAATGTGACGATGTATGAAGCGGTGGCAAAGTCATATAATGTTTCAGCAGTTTGGCTATTAGAGAAAATTGGATTAGATAAAGGATTGAAATCTTTAGAGCGGTTTGGTATTCCATTAGAGCCTGAAGACCATACGTATCCGATTGCTTTAGGAGGTATGCATGTAGGGACTTCACCATTTGTAATGGCTCAAGCGTATAGCGCACTTGCAAATGATGGTGTCCAAGTAGAAGCCCATGCCATTAGAGAAATCCAAAATGCTGAAGGGAAAACAATTGGAAAATGGTATAAGAAAGAAACTCGTGTGACGAACGAGAAAGTTGCCCAAAAGATGACATACTTATTAAAAGGTGTTATTGAAAGGGGAACAGGTGAAAAAGCGAAAGTTAATAATATCGATACCGCAGGCAAGACAGGGACTACCCAGCTTGTAAATGGACCAAGCACTGGTGCGAAGGATTCGTGGTTTGTTGGATACACACCGGATTTAGTAGGTGCGATTTGGGTAGGGTATGATAAAACGGATAGTGAGCATTATGTGCCAGGAGGCAGCCAAATTACAACGACAATGTTCCGGGATATTATGAAGAAAGCGAATGGAAATCCAACTCAAAAGGCATTTCAGTTATCGCTAATACCTGAGGCGGATTATACAAAACAATTAAAAACGATTGAGGAAGAAAAACGAAGGAAAGAAGAAGAGAAAAAACGAAAAGAAGAGGAACAACAAAGAAAAGAACAGCAAAATGAATGGATAGATAAAGTGAAAGAGTGGATTCCATTTTGGTAAAAAAAGAGGCGAATAACGAGTTCGCCTCTTTTTTATGAGAAATGAGCGGTTTTATCTCGGTTCAAAATGTGGCAACAGAAAAGAAGTTAGGTGAGAATCGAGCTGCCTATAAAAATTTGATGGGTTTAACTTAATAATCCGTGGGGATGGGAAAAGCGCCACGGATTAAAGCTTCAGTTTATTTATTTAGCGTAACATTGGTCCTACCGAAGGATTGAGAATCATACGTGACGGTTATTATTCCTTTACTAATAGGTTCATATGGCAATTCTTCTTCGAAATTTCCAGTATTCTCATTATGGATAGAGATTGTTATTTCATCAACGTCTTTATTTTTATATTGATCTTTAATCGTTTCAGCGATTTGAAGTAGGTTTTCATAACTAGAAGCTTCTGTAATAAGCATTCCTTTTATAACTTTTTTTTCATTTTGTGTGGAAGAGGAATACGGGATGTTGTTTTGTTTTGTATACAGAAGTTCGTATGGAATTGTTTTTCTTTCTGCTTTTGAAACATTTGAATAGTTTAGAGTTAAAAGAAACCCTATACATAAAATTATGCATACCATAAGAACAAACCAAAAACGTGTCAGTGATATAATTCGCATTGTCATCCCTCTTTCATGTCTTTGTCTTCACTATTCATCATACAAAAAGAGGATTAAGCTAGAGTAAATTTGAAGTAAAGAAACGTAAAGAAGGAGCACTTATCCTCCAAAATAAGTGCTCCTTTTTATTAAAAGAAAGATTTAACATACAATCAAAATAATACAAATTACTATAAATCAAACATTCTTGGTCGTGCAAAAATAAAATGAAAACCAAAATTAGTAAATTCGGAAGACTGATAGTGTAGCTGTTGTGTCACCAGTGTTAGGGATGGAAATAGTATTTACTGTAGGTTGTACAGAGATTGTTGTACCAGCTGTTAAAGTAACAATTGTGGAGAAAGAAACCGCACTACCGATAACGTTAGTTGAAAAATTACGAGTAGGTGGTTGACCGTTGAATGAAATACCGAATCCAGATGGTGAAGAACCCGGGAAGGTTGTAGATGCTGAGAAACTAATATCGTATACTCCTGTTTCTAAAATAGTTAAAGTATCTGAAGTGTCATTAAAAATGAGATTATTTAGTTCGAAAACTTGATTAAATTGGATATTCGTTCCAGGTGATATAGTTTGTGGATTAGAATTTCCTATTGCTGCTATAGTTACAGGGAGTGGTGTGCCCGACGGTCCAGTAGCGCCAGTAGCACCAGCCAGACCTTGAGTACCTTGAGCACCCTTGAGCACCCTTGAGCGCCAGTATAGCACCAGTCGGACCTTGAGCGCCTTGAGCACCTTGGGCACCAGTAGCACCAGCCGGACCTTGAGCGCCTTGAGCACCTTGGGCACCAGTAGCACCAGCCGGACCTAATGATTAATTCGTTCATAGTTCGCTTTAGGTAAAATTGGAATAGAAATAGTGAAAGTTGTACCGTTTTGATTACTAGACATTTTTAATGTACCGTTATGATTTTGAATAATTTTCTTCGTTACTGACAAGCCCAGTCCAGTTCCTGAATCTTTTGTTGAGAAGAATGGATCAAAGATATATTCTTGAATAGCTGGAGGAACCCCAGTTCCGTTATCTGTGAAAGTAATCCGAACAAAGTTATCTAGGCGATAACTAGAGATTTGAATGGAAAGAGGTCTTTCGCCTCGAGCATCGATAGCATTTTGAAATAAATTTAAAAAAACTTGCACAAGTTCATGACGATCGATATTGACAAGTAAACCATCTAATTCCGTAGAAAATTCATAGTCAATAGAAATGTTGTGTAAAAAAACTTCACTAGCAAGTAGTTGTTGAATATATTCGCGTAAAAACGTATTGATGGGAAAAGGTTCTCTAGTAAATTCACGCGTTTTTGAAATGGCTAAAAATTTTGTGATAATACTATTTGCACGATCTAGTTCAGGAATGAGTAGACTTTTAAACAATTCTTTATTGGATGGAGAAACGTTATCTTGTAGAAATTGCAAGTATCCACGTACCGTTGTAAGGGGATTTCGTACTTCATGAGCAATCCCAGCTGCGATTCGTCCTGCTAATGAAAATTTTTCTGCATCACGTTCTGTGTTTAAATAATGGAAGACACTAATAACTCTAAAAATCTCTCCGTTATAATCCCGAATAATTCGATTGTTTAAAATACCATAGTTTTTGTCTAACACTTCTTCATTATATATTTCTGTTCCTGTTCTTAATGTTTCAATCGCTTTAATTTGTTCTTCTGGCAAGTTTAGTAATTGTTGAATTGGCTTTCCAATTATATCATTTCGTACTACACCAAAATCATCTGCTGCAGCTTGATTACATAAAGTTATATTTCCTTTACTATCAACAAAGGTGACATGATGTGAAAAAGCATCAAAAATATGAACAAAGTATGTTTCAAGTTGTTCAAATAAAAATAATGAATCGCAAGTAAGTTGAAAATCAGCCTTTTTATTCTCTTTTTGTATGTTTTGAATGGAATGAGTCGTTCTCGTTTTCTTTATTTGTAAACCAATATGTGGATTCTTGTATGTGAAATGATGTGGTAATTGATTCACAAGCTCTTCATATAACCGCACTTTATTTTCTAGTTCTTCTATTCGTTTTTCATGAGATACAATATCATCGTTTGGAAGCATAAATAAATAACCCCTCAATTTAAAAATTCTTCCATTTAGTATATCATATTTTTATACGGATACTCTTAAAGAAGGGGCTACTTAATGAAATTGATTAGCTGAAATGTCCGGGAAGTGAGTAGAATGGATAGAAGGTGAAGTTAAAAAGGGAGGGATATATTTGCTTTTCATTGGAGTGACAGGGTGGGGAGATCATGATTCTTTATATATAAATCCCTATGAAAATAGAAATAAATTGCGAACTTATAGTGAACATTTTCCCATTGTGGAAGTAGATAGTTCATTTTATGCGATACAATCTGCGCGGAATTATACAAAATGGGCGATGGAAACGCCGAAAGATTTTTCTTTTATAGTAAAAGCCTATCAAGGAATGACAGGACATATGAAAGGGGAAATCCCTTTTTCTACGTTCGATGAGATGTTTGATGTGTATAAACAATCCATTCTTCCTTTAATAGAAGCAAATAAATTAAAAATGATTTTATTTCAATATCCACCATGGTTTGATTGTAAAGTGAAAAATGTAGATTTACTTCGATACACGAAAGAAAAAATGGAAGATTTACCATGTGCAATAGAATTTCGAAATCAAACATGGTTTTATCCAGAAATGAGAGATAAGACGTTACAGTTTTTAGAAAAAGAAAACTGGATTCATACAATTTGCGATGAGCCTCAGGCTGGAATAGGATCAGTACCGCTTATATTAGAGGCAACAAACTCGGACATGGCGTTAATACGTTTTCATGGCCGAAATGTTCATGGTTGGCTGGATAAAGGAGAAAATTGGAGAGCGGTTCGCTGTTTGTATCGTTATAATAGTAAAGAATTGGCGGAATGGGTAGAACGATTAGAGCGATTGAAAAAGAAGACGAAGGATATATTTGTATTGTTTAATAATAATTCGGGCGGAGATGCAGCGGATAATGCGAAACAGCTTATGAAAATGATGAACATTACATATGGTGAGCCGAAGCCTGAGCAATTAAATTTGTTTGAATGATGATAAACAAGAAAGGCACTGTACAAACAGGGGGAATGTACAGTGCCTTTCTATATGAAAAAGAGGGGTAACAATGTTACTGAGCGTTTGGTTGATTCATCAATTGTTGGCTTCATAATAAATGATAATGGTTATCATTATCATTGTCAATGGTTTTTCGGAAAATAAGTAAAAAACTTTTTATCCCGCTATTTGCGGCAGTAAAACTCCTACCTCAAAATTCGGCTGGAGCAAAGAAGTTAGGTGGGAGCCCTGCTGCCCGTAAACGCCCGATTGGTGAAGGCTAATAATCAGTGGGGGATGAACAAAACCCCCACTGATTAAAGTTTCACTTTATATTTTAAATAGTAATAAAAAAAGAACAGCAATTACTGCTGTTCTTTTCCATTGATGATTTGTTGTAAATCAAAAGGAGTTATCGCTTGGATAAATTCCTTTGAGATAAGTGTTTGAACGAGAGTGCTTTCAGAAATTGTAGCACCTGTTTTCTTTTCATAAGATTTCTTTAATAAATCAAGTTTTTCAGCCGTTTCTTTCGGTAATTCAATTGTTAATGTGTTCATAATTTCTCCCCCTTACTATTAGAGTACCACTACAGTATAGGAGAGACAAGAAAAGAGAATATGAAACATAAAAAAGGTTACCAAATTTACAAATGGTAACCTTTTTATGTATAAGAGTTATTAAGCAATACCGATATACTTTAAAGTTTTGGATGGAGTACTGTGATCAAAGAAGTGTTGTAAAAATGCAATATCAACACCTGATTTGTATGCACAATAGCCCCAAGTTTTTCGAAGTGTATGTGAGCTAATCCCTTCTAATCCAACTTCTTTTGCAGCTTTGTTTAAAATGTACCATGCATGTTGTCTCGTAATAGACTTTGTTCCTTTTTGAGACTTTAATAATGGTTCATTACGTTTCCAAGTTTTACGTTCTTTCATGTAGTCTTCGATTGCGTGCTGTAAGTCTTCATTTACAGCAAACCATTTATGTTTCTTTACTTTTTCATTGTAAAATAAAATGGAATGGCGAACATTTTCGTCTTCATCGATTACATCACTAACTTTTAATTGTAAGATTTCACTTACTTTTAAGCCAGAATTTACAGCTAATACGAATAATAAGCCATCACGTTTCGAAGATTGTAAAAGTATATTTTTGATAGTTTCTAATTGTTTTTCGTTTTGAATAGGTTGTCCTGCTTGTTTCATTTTACGCACTCTCCTCTTTTATATGTGTAAAGGAAAGGATTAACTTGTTTCTTACTATAAAGGGAGAGTGTGAATTTCATGTGAACTCCTAGTGAAATTAAGACAAATTATTTGACTTCTTTCACTTTTTGTAAATTAAAATAAAATACAACGCTATTAGTGGTATTATACACACCGTACTCGGCGTGATGGAGATCTAAAATGTTTTTTACAATGGATAACCCAAGACCAGTACCTCCAGTATGACGGCTACGAGAAGCGTCTAAACGGTAGAAGCGATCCCAAATTTTTTCAAGACTTTCTTTTGGAATAGGATTGCCTGTGTTTTCAATTTCGATTTTCATTGTATCTTCCGTTTCTACAACAGAGACGTGTATTTTTTCACCATCTGGAGTATATCGAATTGCATTGCTAAGCAAGTTCACAACTACTTGCTCAATACGACTACGATTTGCTTTAACAAATAGAGAAGAGTCCACATGGATGTCCACTTGTAAATGTTTTTCTTCCATGCTAAATAATAATTTTGTATAGACTTGTTGAATTAATTCACCGATTGAGAATGTCGACATTTCTAGTTTGTACGTACCAGATTCAAGTTTTGCTAATTCTAACATTTCAACAATAAGCCTGTTCATATTTTCTGTTTCTTCTAAAATAACATTTGTATAATATGTCGTATCTTTACTTACGCCATCTTGAATACCTTCAGCGAAGCTACGAATAACACTAAGTGGTGTTTTTAATTCATGAG